>JAJEAY010000071.1 GCA_022824145.1 Rhodobacter sp.
CGGGCCTTCCGCCTGCGGCATCCTGCCGCACCCAAGGGCCGGAATCCAGCCGCAGACCCGTCAAGGCCCGCTCCTGAGTCGCCGGACCGCTCCGCTGAAGCGCCGCGGCCACCGGAACGGGAATAATTTTGCAAGAGGCTCCAAAGTCACAATTTGCTTGGTAACGCGGAACGAGTCTGACAGCATGACTGAATGGAAATTCCATTCGCCAAATTCGCTGGCCGCTTCATACGGTATGGCATGATGGGCCGTGCGGAAGTCATGATGAGCCGTGTGGAGATCAAGACGCTCCAGGCGAAGAACAACGAACTTCAGGCTCGCAACGACGCTCTGACGGATTGCTTCTGCAAGGCAACGGAAGCACGAACATTGAGACGCTCAATGTCAACTTCAACCAACCGCCTGCCGTTCGTATCACTGGATACGACGCAGAATAAAGGAGTCATGTTCTTCGATGCAGTCCACGGCCACTTGGCGGTGCGCTTTGACGATGCCGAAACCGTGGTTGAAGACATCAGGGCGTGACTTCTTGAGAACAAGTTGTACGCTTCACCGTCGCCGGACGCGACACGGACCATACTGGACTTGGACTAGGCGTCCGGGTCTTCAATCATTCTCACAGGCCGCAGCACTGCGTCTGCCAATTCCTCCGGTGTGGCGTTGATCTTGAATTCCGCAAGTTTCTCTGCCTTGTTCGGCTGGTAGCTGTGCGGGCGTAGATGCACTGTGCGCGGTGTTTCCAGATCCTTGCGGCGCGGGTTGTCCAGACCGGTTTCGGTGTTGCGCTTAGAGTTTTTCATGGTTTTCTCCCGTCATGGCGAATCAGGTTGACCCAAGAATCTTTGCCTTGTGTGAAAAGGTGACGGCAAAACGCCCACGCACGGTGATTGACCATCTCATTGAACATGGGTCGATTACGACCGAGGATTTGCAAGCTACATATGGCTATGACCATCCGCCGAGAGCTGTAGGAGACGTTCGAGACCAAGGCATTCCGATTGAGCGGTATAGCGTTATCAGCACAAGGACTGGACGCAAGATCGCGGCCTACAGGTTCGGCAATCCTGACAAGATCATCCGAGGGCGCATTGGTGGGCGAAAGGCTTTCTCGAAGAGATTGAAGTCTTCGCTTATAGAGCGCTATGGGGCCAAGGACGCTTTCACCGGCGAGGAATGCCATCCTAGATTTCTCCAGATCGACCATCGTGTGCCTTACCGTGTGGCCGGAGAAACAACCTTTGATGAATCCAGACCGGAAGACTACATGCTTCTTGATGCATCCAGTCAAAGAGCAAAGTCTTGGTCTTGCGAGCAGTGCGACAATTGGAGAGGAAACAGGGACATTGACGCTTGCAGGTCGTGCTTTTGGGCTTCTCCCGAACATTACACGCACATCGCTGGCAAGGATGCTCGGCGCGTTGCCATTGAGTGGCAAGGTGATGAAATCGAAGTGTACGACCGATTGCGTGAACGCGCAGAAAACGAAGGCTCCCAAATTTCAGCATACATCAAGCGGCTTCTTCGCATAGCTGTCGGGATGGAGTGACCTTTGCTAAACCCGGTGTGAGATACAGGCTTTCAACGGTTTCCTCCCTGCGTCCGGCCAATGTTGATTGCGAGGAAATGCCCGCGTTCAACATGATCTGCACCAGTCCTATGCTCTCTGGAAGTGGCGGCCCGTATGATCGCCCGCCTGTCGTACCGTCATAGGACAAGGCAAATGACAAGCCACGCGTGCGCATGTCCATCAAGCCATCGACCAACTGTTTCTGCGTCATTTGCCGGTGGTAGCGTCTGTCCGGTCCAACCGACGTTCCGAGATACGGCGGGTCCATGTACACGAAATCGTCAACGCCAGCGTCCTTGGTCGTTTCAAGCCAGTCCCCGACTCGAAACATGGTGCGACCTCTCAGCAGGAAATGAACGCCCAACATGGCCTTGCGCATCTTGTCTGGGCGCATTCCGAGCCTGCGCCTGTCGACCGATTGGGAAAATCTACCGGCACTGTTGAACCGGACAGCATTCTTCACGCACCTGCATATCAGGTAGAGAAGATCAACGTGGTTCCCGTGCTCGTTGAACCGGTCCCGAACGCGATAGAAGTACTGTGCATCATCGGATGCCTGCCCGTGCCATAACTCGCCGTACTTCGCAGCCGTGCTTTCGGGATCCTCGACGATTGCTTGGAGCAATTTGACCATCGGTTCAAGACTGTCGGAAATCACGTACCTGGACGCACGGCGATGGAACGCCGCATAGATCGTCATGGCGGCCGACCCTGCAAACGGTTCGTAGAACGTATCGATGCTTTCCGGCAAGTAGCGATCTATGGCAGATGCCAGCTTGCGCTTGCTGCCCTGATAAGGGATCGGATGGGGAACTGTCATGCAACCAATTCCCGATAGCGGAGCCGCTTGCCGACGCTCTGTTGCGCGACCACCTGCATCTGGCTTATCGTGTCCGTGTCACGTATGTTGTGCCGTCCGGCAAATTCCGTCACGTAGCGATCCGTGTGCTTCGCGCTGAATTGGTGGAACTTGCCGTGGTAGCCGCGCTTGAGCATCGACCAGAACGAATCCATTCCGTTAGTGTGAGCCATTCCGATGACGAATTCCGAAACCGAGTGATTGACGCTTTCGTGGTCGAACCACGGATCAAGCGCGTTGTAGGCTTTCGTCTCGTCTGTGTAGACCTTGGCTTCTGCCTTCGTCTTCTCTGCAACGAACCTGGCCAGGCGCGGCGCGCCGCTGCACTCGACATGCCTCGCCGTGACCTTGTTGGTGTCGCGATCCTTGGCACCAACGACTGCGGCCTTTCCCACGGCGCCCCGGCCTGTGCCCTTGAGTTCCTTGCGCTTCGCGTTGCTCATGTTCCGACGTTTGCCGCCGATATAGGTCTCGTCAACTTCGACCGGCCTCTTGAACAGTTCAACGCCATCATCCATGCACTTGCGCAGACGATGCGCAAGATGCCATGCGCTTTTCTGCGTGATCTCAAGATCGCGGTGCAGTTTCATCGAAGAAACGCCTTTGAGTTTGGTCGTAACCAAATGGATGGCTACGGCCCACGTCTGATAGTCCAGTTTCGAGCCTTCCATAATGTTGCCCGTCTTGAGCGAGAACATGGGGCGACCCTCGCAATCGCGGCAGCGGTGGGTCATGGACTTGTGCTTGATGTTGCACTGAATGTTGTACGATCCGCAGTAGGGGCAATGCGGTCCTTCGGTCCACAAACGTGACTCGAACCACTTGCGAGCCGCATCATTGTCTGGAAACATGCGGACCAGCTTGATAAAGCTGGTTCCGTTGCGATGGCTCTTTCCCGGACCCTTCCTGCACATGCTGTCATCCCTTGTTTTGGTGACTCTAATGTAAGAATTTCCGCAGAAATGCCAAGGAAAATTTGTGACTTTGGTATGTAATTCCCCTGTTTTCTCCTGAAGCCGGGTGTTTTCGGGGGGATGGCCTGAACCGGGGACCGTCCCATTGGTATGGGGAAGCTGCTATTACCGCAACATACAGGGAGACAGCCCCATGTCCTTGGGCAGCTTTTCCCTTTCCTCGCCGAGGAGGTAGGCCCGCTCGGCGAAAGGCGGCGTCGCAGGCTGTGTGCCCTGACACCTGTCGGTTGCGGAAAAACCGCGGCCCATCCTACCAGTCGCTTCCGTGCGGTCGAACTGGCGCACAGTCAATCGGGCGCACGATTGTCAACCTCCCGCCGTTTGCGTCCTGCACCCTTCCGACGAATGTGGGCCGCGCCCGACTGAACCCTGCGGATCTCGAAACTTCCGGTTTTTTCCGCGAGCGTGCTTAGGTTCGCACAACCGTAGCTCCGCGGGTCGAAGTCGGGCTGCGCACCTTGGATTCGACTCCCCACCAGCCCCAGATTCACCCATCCACCATCCTCCGGTTCACCGATCGCACTGTCGATGAGCTTTCGGGCTTCGTGTGGAGGTCGCTTTTTCCGCTCCGCCGCCACCAATGGAGTTCCGATGCCTTCATCCACTTCCGCGTCGGCTTTCAGGAGGTTTTCCAGGTAGATGAACCTGCTGCAGGCATTTCGGAACGCCTCGGGTGTTTTCTGCTCGCCAAACCCGTAGACCACCAGGCCTTCCTCGCGCAACCGTTGTGCCAGCCGCGTGAAATCGCTGTCCGAAGAGACAAGGCAAACGCCATCGAGCGTCCGTTTGAACATCAAATCCATCGCATCGATGACCAGTGCGATATCAGAAGCGTTCTTGCCTTTAGAATTGCTGCGCTGCTGGTGCTGCAGAATCGCCAGCGACCCAATCGCATTGTTCCAGCCAGCGAGCTGTTGCTTGGAAAAGTCTCCATAGATGCGACGGACATTTGCCTCACCAAGCGTAACGACTTCTTCAAAGATTGCATGGGCATATGCGGGACTGGTGTTGTCTGCATCGATGAGCACCGCAAGGCTCCCCGGTTCCGTGCCTTTCGTCATATTTTCCTTCCTCCATGCAAGCTTCATTTAAGTATCCCAATGGCTGGTTCGCATCGGGCTATGACCTGACAGCCAAATCCCAATTCGGGATCCCGGATTTTCGCGCCCAGCGAAGGACACTTGGCGGCAATTCCCTTACTCTGACAGGCCGAGGTGCCTGCCTGCGTCGAGACAAACATTCGTTCGACTAGGATGCCGCTTCCAAATGCCCGGTCGTGACGGTATTGGCGGTTTCCTCTTCCGTCACAGAGACTTTCGCTGTTCTCTGGCGGATTCCTGAATTCATGCCTTGCTGAAAGCCGTATATCCCGCCAAACGCAGAAAACAGCAGAGTATCACGGAGGACAAGTCCAGAGTCCCTGAACGGAAAATTTCGACGAATGCCCTGCACATGGACACGCATGACACCGCGTTGCACTCAGTAGCGGCAAAACACTGGCGCATTGCCATCATCGCCTTGCCGCAAAAACGGGCAGCTCGACGGATAAGTACCTGCAGATCAAACGCCTTCCGCGTGTTTTTGAGACACACCACGACCGCTGGGCGCGAACCGGCTGCACCGGCACAGACGAACCATGCCCTGCACCTCCGCTCCGGAGGTGCGGAACTCCAGTTTGACCTGGGACGCGCGAAAGTTAGGTCGCGGCGGCGCGTTCTGCCTGAATCCTCTCGGCTTCCTTTCCGTGCAGTTCTTCATAATGGTCGAACTTCGACTCGACCCAAGCGGTTCCGTGAGTCATGCCGCCAAGTGACTGGAAGAGCTCGTCCTGCATGGGCCCGGGAAGCAGTGCCCGGAAGACATCCCAACCCTTTGCGGTAGGGTGCGGATCAAATCCCAGCACCTGTCCCTTCAGCGATGAGACCAACGCAACAAGACCGCCTGTATAAGCTGAGGGTACATGAATGTTGACGTGGTCGATTGGCTGAAGCAGGACCGGACCGGCCTCCTTCAGTGCCTCGCGCATCCCCATGAGGCCCGCAGTCTTGAATGCGAAGTCAGAACTGTCGACCGAGTGGTGCTTTCCATCGGTAAGCGTAACTCCAACATCGACCACCCGAAATCCGAGTGGTCCCTTCGCAAGCGCTTCTTTGCAGCCCGCCTCGACGGAAGGGATGTAGTTCCTTGGAACCGCTCCACCCTTGACCGTCTCGCCAAACGCGAAACCGTCGCCGCGCGCCAGTGGGCGCAGTGTGAATACGATATCGGCGAACTGACCGGCGCCGCCCGATTGCTTTCGGTGCCGGTAGTGTTTGTCGATAGCTCTGGAACATGTTTCGCGATAGCTGCCAGACAGCCTGCGTTCCGAGACCCTGATGTCAAAATCCGCTGCTAGCCTGTCAAAGAGCCGACGCAAATGCATCGGTCCCTGCAGATTCGCCACCAAAAACCCCGTGTCCTCGTCATGGGAGACGGTTAATCCCGGATCGATGGCCGCGCATTTTGCCAATGCGCCAGACAGGCGCGCATCGTCCCGGTCACTCTCCGGCGTGAGGATTCTGCGGTAGCTGGGACTGTGCCCCCTGCTCCAGTCCGGGAGATCAAATGAGCCGGTTTCGGAATAAGCCTTTCCAGGGTCAAGGTGGTCCGACTTTACGGCGATCGCGAGCCCACCGGTCTCCAGTGCGGCACTTGCCGGTTTGCCGTCGACGGTGTTGAGACTGCCGATCGTACCGCCGCCAAGCGGCGAACCCTGAGCAAGGCTCCCCGTAAGATCGCGCACCAGCAGTGATTTTCCGACATGCCTGCGGTTGTCGGCATAGACGCTGATGGCGCTGGCGTTACTGTCGAGGCCAAGCCTTTCGGAAATTTCAGCGGCCGCGGAAGACTCATGACGCAGTGATTTCATCAGACGGAACACGCCGTTGCCGCGCTCTGCCACTCCGAGATATGCCGAGATGAAAGCGTTCTTCCGATGCATGTTACTGACCAGAGAGAACACACTTTCAGAGGCGGGAATCTTGTCTTCGATCAGCTGTTCCAGTAGATCGTCATCGAAATCGGACAGATGTTCCAGCAGTTCCGACCGGGCTTCCATCTGACGGTCGCGCAGAGCGTCAGGAATCTCGATCAGATTGGATGGCTTGCCTTCCTGGTATTCCCATGCCCGCTCGGAAATCAGGTCAATTGACCCAGTGACGGCATCTCCGTCACGGATCGGAACCTGTCGCAGAATTATCGGCAGGTTGGCATATGCCTGAAGGGCTGCAACCGTATCACGCACGCGGCTTTCGGCAGTGTCCATCCGGTTGATGAAAAGATAGCAGGGGACGCCCGACTCCTCAATCAGGCGCAGATAGGGCGCCGCCTGCTCGGCATTGCCGGGATCCGGCGGCACGCAGAGCACAACGCTGTCACTGGCGGCCAGGGCATGGCCTGCCGCGCCCAGATTGTCGGTGCCGCCAGCCACATCGATCGCACCCCAGGACTCGCCGATGTAGCTGAACGTACGAAGCGACAGCCGGTTGGAGAACGAGGATTCAGCGCTGCCGCCTTCCAGATCTCCAAGAGCCTTCACCAGAGTCGTTTTTCCTGAATGCGATGGTCCGATAACGGTGAAGCAACGCATGTATCCCTCCTCCCAAATGTTGATGGCAACGCGCTTGCGCGCCTGCACGTTTGATGACGGCTGGTATCACCCAAGCCCGTGAATGTCTGCCGCAGCCTGCGCCTCGGCACTTGGTGGGATGGTCTGCGCAAGTATCGGTTGCCGTCAAGTGAATTATGCAATCGGCATCGAATCCGGGATCGGCAGGACCATTGGTCGGTAGATTCCCGCTTTAATGATGTGCATCGCATAGGTGTAAGTATATTGACCTGAACTGCTTCCACCGCCCGAGTCACTCTCACGCTGGCCAGATCTGCAAGCCTTGGTCTTTGCCCGCCGGTCGCTGTTTCCCCGTATCGGACTGATTGCTTCCGGAGCGGCGCACTGGTGTGCAGCACCTTTCCCTTGTCCGGAACAACGCCTGCGCACCCGGAAAATGTGCGTCCCGAACAGGCTTCGCAGCAACCTGCAGCGGAGCCGCTGGAAGTATGGACTCACTGACCGGAACTCGGATCGGAGGCGGATCGCCTGTTTTCGAGTTCGATCTGGCGCTGCCTTTCCCGAAACCTCTCCCTGTCGGAGACGCTGTAATCGTCAACGCAGGAAGGGCACTGGACTCCTGCTTCATAGTCGCAGTGAAGCCTGTCGGCAGCACTTACCGGTCTTCCGCAGGCATGGCAGAGACTGTGGCTGCCTCTCGCCAATCCGTGTGTGACGCTGACACGCCCGTCGAATACATAGCATTCGCCGCGCCATGCGCTTTCGTCTTCCGGAACCTCTTCGAGATACTTCAGAATTCCGCCCTTGAGGTGGAATACGTTCCGGAAACCCCGTCCGATCAGGTAATTCGTGGCCTTTTCACAGCGGATCCCGCCGGTGCAGAACATTGCTATCCGTCTGTTCACAAACCGCTCTTCGTTCGCATTCCACCATTCCGGAAACTCACCGAATCGATCTGTCATTGGATTGATCGAACCCTCAAAAGTGCCGATCGCCACCTCATAGTCGTTTCGTGTGTCGATGACAGAAACATCCGGCGACCTGATCAACTGGTTCCATTGTGCAGGCTCAACGTATTGTCCGGCCGCCGCCCGCGGGTCGACGTGCGTCTGACCCATCGTCACGATCTCTTTCTTCAGCCTGACCCTCATCTTCCGGAACGGCATCCGCTCGGCTTGGCTTTCCTTCCATTCCAGATCGCCGCATCCCGGCAATCGCCGGATTTCACCGATTACGTTGCTGATCCCAAAACGGCTACCTGCAATTGTTCCGTTGATGCCTTCGTGCGCGAGCAGCAGCGAACCCCGAACTTCATTCCGTGAGCAGGCATTGACGAGCACGGGCTTGATCGAAGCAGGATTCTCGAAATGCGTGAACTGATATAGCGTAGCGACGGTCAGCATAGGCTGCACCTAAGCCAGACCTGACCGCAACCGCAAGTCCCGGCATTGACGGACCCGGGTTCGAGGCTTACCCAATATGCAAATTAAGGAATCGGTCGATGCGAAACGAGGCTCTTATAGTCATCGACGTGCAGAACGACTTCTGTCCGGGCGGTACGCTTGCCGTGCCCGACGGCGACGGAATCGTACCGGGAGTCAACGCCATGATGGCTGAATATCCAGTCGTGGTTCTGACCCAGGACTGGCATCCCGCAAACCATTCCTCCTTCGCTTCCCAGCACCCCGGTTCGCAGCTCTTCGAGATAACCGACATGCCATACGGTTCGCAGGTACTCTGGCCTGATCACTGCATCCAGGGAACTTACGGCGCCGAATTCCATTCCGGGCTTGAGGCGGCACGTGCCGATCTGATCATCCGAAAGGGATTCAATCCAGGCATAGACAGCTATTCGGCTTTCTTCGAAAACGACCGCAGCACTCCGACTGGACTGGAAGGCTATCTGCGAACGCGCGGAATTGACTCGCTGATCCTGGTAGGGCTCGCCACCGACTTCTGCGTCAGCTACTCAGCGGTCGATGCCGCAGGGCTCGGCTTCACAGTGCGTGTCAATCCCGATCTCTGCCGAGCCATTGATCTTGACGGCTCTCTCGCTGCCGCAAGGAAGAGCATGGCGTCCGCCGGAGTTGAGGTCGGTTGATCCCATGGTGGACATCGCTACCCGAGTTTACAACCACAAGTGGAAGATCGATCCGATCGTCCGGTCCTTGATCGACAACGATTTCTACAAGCTTCTGATGTGCCAGTCTGTGTTTCGCAACCGGCCTGACGCGACCGTCACTTTCAGCCTGATCAACCGAACCCGCTCAATTCGGCTTGCGGAACTGGTGGACGAGGGTGAACTGCGCGAGCAGCTGGACCATATCCGTTCGCTTTCGCTGACCCGGCGCGAAAGCACCTGGCTGCGCGGAAACACGTTTTATGGCAAACGGCAGATGTTCACCCCGGAATTCATGGAATGGTTTGAGCGCCTCCGTCTGCCTCCATACGAACTGGAAATCCGTGACGGTCAGTACGAGCTGACATTCGAAGGTGCCTGGCCCGAGGTCATGCTTTGGGAAATTCCGGCGCTTGCCGTGCTCATGGAACTGCGCGGGCGAACCGTACTTAACTCCATGCGCAGGTTCGAGCTACAGGTGCTCTATGCCGGCGCCATGACGAAACTCTGGCAGACGATTGAGAGACTGCGAAGAGTGCAGGGGCTTCGCATTGCTGATTTCGGCACCCGCAGACGGCATTCGTTCCTTTGGCAGGACTGGTGTGTGCAGGCGATGATCGAGGGTCTCGGCGAAAAATTCGTCGGCACCTCCAACTGCCTGATTGCGATGCACCGGGACATCGAGGCAATTGGCACCAACGCACATGAACTGCCGATGGTTTACTGTGCGCTTGCCGACAGTGACGAAGCGCTCGCCAATGCTCCCTATGATGTGCTGTCGGACTGGCAGGATGAGCACGAGGGCAATCTTCGGATCATTCTTCCCGATACATATGGCACCGGGGGGTTTCTGAAGAACGCACCGGACTGGCTGGCAGGATGGACCGGAATCCGAATTGATTCCGGCGATCCAGCTGAAGGGGCCGAGTCCGCAATCCGCTGGTGGCAGGACCGCGGAGAAGACCCCCGCGAAAAGCTCGTGATCTTCTCTGACGGATTGGATGCGGAGCGGATTGAGGAACTGCATCGGCAGTTCCATGAGCGGGTGCGGGTCAGTTTCGGGTGGGGTACGCTACTTACAAACGATTTCCGCGGCCTTGCCTCCGGCGATTCGCTCGCTCCGTTCTCATTGGTCTGCAAGGCGGTTTCCGTCAACGGACGGCCGACTGTGAAGCTATCCGACAATCCGAACAAATCCATTGGACCGGTTGACGAGATCGCTCGTTACAGACGGATATTTCAGGTTGGGCGCCAGAAAGCGCTGGAAGTCCATGTCTGACCGCTGCGGGCTGCTGACACCTTCGAACGCGCGTTTCCAGGATTTCCTGACACACTCACACCTGAAGACCGTTTCGTTGCCTGAAACGGAATTCGATTCCCGACGTGGCCTCCGTCAGCCTGTCCGGAGCGGAGTCGCCGATGCGGCGGAAGCCCAGATACCCGCTCGGCGTAACCATGCCTTAGCGGATTCTGAACGCCTCCTCCGGGGTCATGTAGCCCAGCGCCTTCCTCGGACGCGCGTTCAGGATGTCCTGCACCTCCCGGACCTGTCCGTCCGTCACCTTCCGGAAGTCCGTGCCCTTCGGGAAGTATCCCTGCAGAAGCCCGTTCGTGTGCTCGTTGAGACCTCTTTCCGCGGAGTGGCAGGGACGGGGGAGGAAGAACCCCGCGCCGAGCGCCTCCGACACCGCGGCGTGGCCCGCGAACTCCTTGCCGTTGTCCGACGTTACCGTGAGGACGGGCGCGGAGACGGACGCCAGCATGCCAGCCATGGCCCCGCAGACCGCGTCCGGCTTCCGGCTGTCAAGCCTCTGGAAAAGCGACAGTTTCGTGGCCCGGTCCACCAGCGTCACCACCGACCCGCCGTTGCCCTTCCCCACCACCCTGTCCGTCCCTGTCTCCGTCGCCACCGCTAGCGAGCGCCTCCTGGAAATGGTGCACAACCTTCCCGCCCAGCATTTGGATTCCGTTTAACATTGGAAGTATCAGGGTCAGAAGGGTGCCGCTCAGAATCAGCGCTGGCTGCCGAAATTGGCGCAGTCCGTACTTTTTCACATTTTGCTCGGACGTTCCGCTTTCCCGCCGCATTTTCCCGTACCCGCCATAACTAGGGGAATTATATACGAAAGTGCCATCAGGCCGCCTCCGCACTGATTTCACGGGTCGCAGGGGTGGCCGACGCCAACGCCCCTCGCCGTGCAGATGCGGCAGTCCCGGACGCCAGGATGTTCCTCCCCGCGTTGACGTCGGCGCTAGCCGAATGGCCGCAGGCCACGCAGACGAACTCCGCCTGAGATCTGCGGCTGGCGGCGTCCGCCGCTCCGCACTCATGGCATGTCTGCGATGTACAGGCCGCCGGAACGTGGATGACGTTCGCGGCCTTGCATTCCAGCATCGCGGCGAAGGCCGTCCAGCCCGTCCCGGCGATCGCCCGGTTCAGGCCGGCCTTCTGTCTCACGTTCCTTCCCGGGCTTTCCGCGGCCCCTTTTGCCGAACGGGTCATGCCCCTGACGTTCAGCCTCTCCAGAACGACCGTTCCGGCCCTCTCCGCGATCTAGCGGCTGACCTGATGCTGCCTGTCGCGGTAGCGGTTCGCGGCCCTGCGCCGCGCCTTCGCAAGCCGGCGCCTCGCCCGCTCCCGGCGCCTGCCGCCCTTACTGCGGACTGCCATGCCGCCCAGCCCGGGAAGATGGATCCTGCCGCCGCGTATCCTGACGCCGGACACGGCGCTGAAGCTGTCGAACGAGCGCCTGCTCCTGAATTTCGGGAAGCCCGGCGCTCCGCCTGCCTTCGCCCGCCGGAAGAACGCCCTGAACGCTTCGTCCAGCCGTTTCAGCGTGCCGCGCTGCACGGCCACGGGACACGCCGCCATTCCGCGGATGTCGCGGCGGCATTCCGTCAGGCTTTGAACTGGCCGTAGAGCGTAAGGCCCTTTCCGGTTTTCCGGTAGGGTCGATGCGCTCCTCCAGGGCTACGTTGCAGAGCTGCCGCTGGTCCTCGAGCATGGCCTCCAGCCACCTCCAAAGATCATTCCTGATTCGCTGAACATACGAGGAGCCGGTATGCGATCTGCCTGCCGGCGGGGGCAGGAGCCGTTCGGGTTCCTTCCCCGCATCGGACGGTCTTCATGGCCATCCCCCTCACGGCTGCGCAGGACGCGGCCGGGGAGCCGCCAGGCTTCCTGCCGCGAATCAGTCTGACAGCCATAGGACGGCATGTGCCGGAAGCGGACGCGGAACATCCAGCCGCAGTCCGCGGGTCTCGGCGACGGCCCCTGTGACCCGTGAAATCAGCACCGAGGCGGCCAGCCGGCTAGCCAAGTATATAATTCCCCAAAAGAACGACGCGGATCCAATCTAAGGTGCGGAGGTAGCAGCCGATACGCAAGAACAGCCGTCTCTCGGCGGACTTCCAGCAATCTTTGCGAACCGCTGTCTGGTCCGGGCCGGACGGATCTGTCCAAACGCAGCGTTCTGACAGCAGGTGCAGTGCCGTCGGACTCGCCTCTGAGTGAATTCGGCTTTGCAATATGCGCAAACGCGTTTGTTTTTCAAAGCCCGCTTGGCGTTCCCAACTCCCGAAATTCACGCATTCCTCTTGGCCGAATTCCGAGGCGGAATCCGCCGAGGCGCCGATCCCGCGATACATCTGGAATCCGGCTGTATAGATTCAGATTTTCCCGAGAACCTTCAGAATTCGCTCAGGCGTCATCGGCATCCGGTCTATCCGCGCACCCAAGGGGCGGAGTGCGTCATTCACTGCATTCATCACAGCTGCGGGAGCGCCTCCGGTCCCGGCCTCCCCGGCGCCTTTGGCGCCGAGAACGGATGTCTTGGTCGGAGTTTCCACATGCTTGACCACAATATCGGGCATCTCCACCGCCATCGGGACAAGATAATCCGCCATGGTGGCGTTCAACAGTTGCCCGTCTTCAGAGTAAAGGCATTCCTCGTAGAGTGCCCCGCCGATTCCCTGAACAACGCCGCCACGTATCTGTTCGTCCACAAGGAGCGGATTGATGACGCGCCCGCAATCCTCAACTGCCCAGAAACCCAGGATCTTGACCAGACCGGTATCGGTGTCGACCTCCACATGGGCGGCCATCGCTCCGTTGGTGAACACGAATGGAAAGTCGGTTACCCGGTAGTGGCGTGTTGCCATCAGTTCCGGCTTCAGGTCTGCGGGAAGCTCGTTTCCGCGGTAATATACGGTCCGTGCAAGGTCAGCGAGACTCATTCGCTCGGCCCCGCTCGTTCCGTCAACAACCGACCCGCCTCGGATATCAAGCGCTTCCGGTTCCGTCTGAAGCATGACAGCGGCAACGTCGAGAACCTGGCTCCTGAGCGCTCGGGCAGCCAGCAGGGTTGCCTCACCACCGATTCCCGCGCCGCGTGACGCCCAGGTTCCCCCGCCATAAGGAACTGCATCCGTGTCCCCGGTCGTAACCCGCACGCGGTCCATCGGCACCCCGAAGACATCGGCGGCGATCTGTGCGAGAACCGTGTTCGTGCCCTGGCCCTGTTCTGTGACAGATGAAGAAACCCGAAGGCTTCCTCCGGCGTCGAGCCGAACGGTCGCGCCGTCCTGAGCCGAAATCGGCGCTCCGCCAACCCCGTAGAACATCGGCGACGGATTGGTGACCTCCACCATGGAAACGAGTCCGATTCCCCGATGAACGCCGTTTCCAAGCGCCTCTTTCTGGGAAACGCGCAGGTCCGGGTACCCCATCGTCTCCACGAGTGTCTCAAGGGCGCGGTGGTGCGAAAGGTCGTCTAGCTTCATTCCGGAGGCGGAACTGCGGGGATAGCTGGTGTCGGCCATCAGGTTGCGGCGCCTGATCTCAACCGGATCCATTCCGATGGCGGCTGCCGCCTCCTCCAGCAGTCCGTCGGCAACCGCCATCGCGACCGGATGCCCGACCGCGCGGTACTGGCACATCATGTTCTTGTTCTGGAAGACCACCGTCGCCTTCGCGCTGTAGTTCGGCACCACGTATGGGGCCCCGGTAAGATTCAGGATCTGGTTCGCTTCGATCGCCGAAGTTCGTGGATACATTGAGTAAGGCCCAATGCCGGTCAGGTCATTGAAGGCAAGAGCCTGGATGCATCCCTCACGGTCAACGCCGATGCGCGCGGTCACGATATGTTCGCGGGCATGAATGTCGCTGAGGAAACTCTCGTATCGGTCGGCAACGAACTTTATCGGGCGGCCCAGCATAACTGCGGCTGCCGCAGTCGCGATCTCGTCGCCGTAGGTATGGATCTTAATCCCGAACGATCCGCCAACATCCTTGGCAACGACCCGCACGTCTTCTTCAGCCAAACCAAGATGTTTCGCGAGAATGAACTGCATCATATGGGGGGCCTGGCCCGAGTACCAGAACGTCAGGCGGCCCTCCGAGGGATCGTATTCCACGACCGTTGCCCGGGGTTCCAGCGTGACACCTGTATGCCGCCCGAATCTAAAGGTCCGCTCCACAGCCGTAATGTCATCCTTGGCAAAGGCGGCATGGACATCGCCCGCTTCGACTGTCCGTTCCCACGCGAGGTTTGAATCGAATTCCGCGTGGATCACCGGTGTCCCAGGATAGAGTGCGGCTTCGGCGTCGCAGGTGGCTTCCAGGGGTTCCAGGTCTGCCTCGATCAGCGCCACGGCATCCTCGGCCTCGGCTCTGCTGCGGGCGACAGCCATGGCTATCGGCTCGCCCTGCCAACGTGCGCGGTCAACTGCCAGCGGCATCTGCGGTGCGCTGCGCAGTCCGGCCAGATGGGTCAGAACACCGACATAGGGTTTCACTGTCGCGACCAGGTCAGCGCCAGTGAGAATCCTGACCACTCCCGGCGCAGCGCGTGCCGCGTCAAGGTCGAAGCCGCGGATTTCCGCATGGGAATACGGAGACCGCAGAAACGCCGCATGCAGCATACGTGGCAGTTGAAGATCGTCGACAAAGGCGCCGCGGCCCTCAAGAAGTCGCCTTGCGTCCGGACGCTCGACCGAGTGCCCGATCGGGCCGCGCGGGCGGTCAAACTCTGTTGCCGGCCCGGTCATGTGCCGTTATCCGCTTCGATGACTTCGGCGATCGCGTCCACGATGGACTGATAGCCGGTGCATCTGCAGTAATTGCCTGAGATATGCCTTCGGATCATTTCCCGATCCGCAGATCCGCCGCCCTCGACGTATTCAAGCGCAGAGACAAGCATTCCGGGCGTGCAGTAACCGCATTGAACGGCGTTATGTGCCTTAAACGCCCTCCGCAGGCGTTCCCCACGGTTGGTTTGAGCAAGGCCCTCGACAGTTATGACGTCTGCGCCGTCGGCCTGAACCGCAAGCATCAGGCAACCGCGAAGCGCGACTCCGTTGACTTCGACGGTACATGCGCCGCAGACGCCATGCTCACAGCCGGCATGGCTGCCCGTAAAGCCGGCTTCGCTACGGATGAAGTCAACCAGGTTCATGCGCACGGGCACTTCGGCCGATACCGGTTCGCCGTTCACCGTCACCGTGATGCGTTCATGCTGGCTCATGCCGTCGCCTCGGCCCAGGCGCGGCGTAGGACAGCACCTGCCCATTGCCGCTTCGCGTCCGGCCCGCCGTTCAGGTCACCGGCGAATCCTATCTCTTCAAGCGCCGCTATGGCGCTGTCCAGATCATCTGGATTCCGGGCGAGAACGGCTTCGGCGCCCGTAGCGCGCAGGGCGCGGTCCGCCACTGAAAACAGCGCGATGCGGGGGCGAGTTCCAGCATTTGCGACCGCAGCGCCTGCCATGGCGTAGTCACCGTGGCGCCGGCACACTTCATGAAACCCAAAGCGGGAAGCGGAATCTGACACTGGAATCGACACCGATTCGATAAGATCCGCCTGCGCCAGCGCTGTTTCAAATGGCCCAAGAAAGAATCCATCAGCCGCCAGGTTCCGCCGGCCGTTCGGCCCAATCACGTGGATCACTGCCTGAAGCGCCAGCATCACCGCCGGCAGTTCCGCTGCTGGATCCGCAAGCGCCAGGCTTCCGCCGATTGTGCCCCTGTTGCGTATTGCGGAATGGGCAATATGCGGCAAAGCCTTGGCCAACAGGGGTGCAAGCGACGAAAGGTCTGGGTAGGAGGCGAGTTCCGAGTAGCGGTTCATGGCTCCGATTCGAAGATGCCCGTTCTCAACTGCAATCCCGCAGAGTTCGGCAATGCCATTGAGATCCACCAGAACGTCCGGCTGGGCGAGTCGGAAGTTCATCATCGGCATAAGGCTCTGTCCGCCCGCAAGTGGCGCGGCGTCACTGTCCGGATCGTCGAGGAGTTCAATCGCGTCGGCAAGCGAATCGGGTCTCTCGTATCGGAATTCAGCTGGTTTCATCGTTCCAGTGGACCGCCTGCAGTCATCGAACCGTCGGTTCTTGCTCATCTCAGCTACTTGCGTTACCTGCAGTTTATCGGCATATAATCCGTAATCAAGCGGAATTCGGGAACAGCCATGGTCAGCATACGGCCGAAATCGAAGGTGAATATGGCGGTTTCGGCATTGGGCGAAACCCATGCTCGCAGCACTGTATCGGCGCGCGGCGTATCCAGTACGATCGATGAGCCTGTCGAACGGCAGGGAACGAACCAGGGCCTTACGCCAACCGAGACGCTGATGGCTTCGCTGATTGGCTGTACCAACGTGATCTCGAAACGGATCGCCCACAAAGCTGGTTTCAGGCTCGGCGAAATGAAGATTGAACTCACCGCCGGCTTTGACCGTCGCGGAACAATGCTCGAAGTTGAGGTTGACCGGCCGTTTTCGGACATCCAGATGGACATCCAGGCGAAAACGGACGCAACGCCTGCACAGTTCAAGGAAATGCAGGCCGATCTCGCCAGATTCTGCCCGATCGCCAAGGTAATCCGCGGAAGCGGAGTCACAATCACGGAGCGCTGGACAGCGCTCCCCTTTGAGGAATCCCATGACTGACAGACCCTTGCCGGACGCGCAGGTGCCCGCGTTGTCCCTTCCGCTTGTCGGCGGAGGGATCTTCACCCTGAACGACCCGAAACCGAAGAATTTCACGATGGCTGTCTTCTACCGCGGTCATCACTGTCCAGTCTGCAAAGGGTATCTGCAAAAGCTCAACGCCCTTATGTCCGGATACAGAGACGCTGGATTCGCCGTTGTTGCGGCGTCGATGAATACGGCCGGTCTCGCCGAGCGAACGGTAGCGGAATGGAATATCGGCGACATTCCCGTCGCCCACAGTCTTTCCGAGACTGATGCCCGCGCGTGGGGGCTGTGGATATCAAAAGCGTTCAAGGACGCCGAACCGGACGTGTTCTGCGAACCGGGTATGGTCTGGGTTCGCCCCGACGGGCGTCTCTACATGATTGATCTATCGAACATGCCGTGGGCAAGGCCGGATCTTGAGTTCCTGCTGTCGAAAGTTCCGATGGCGGTCGAAAACGCCTACCCGGCCCGAGGAGCCGACTGAGCCACGCGCATTTCCTGCTTAAGAGTCGAGATCATCGCATCGACTGAAAACGTGATCACCCGGTCCTTCTGGTCCGGTGTGTCCTGTTCATATACCAGCTTGATGACCCCAAAGTAGAATATTCCGCCATGAATCGCCAGAACCGCATCGATTTCGGCCTGGCTTGCGGGTTCTGCGGGAAGGTCCGCGGCCGCCCTGATCTCAGCGATGATCGGGCGGACGATTCGGTCAACCGCAAGCGCTACGTAACGGCGGTTGATCTCTTCGCCCCGAAGTCCGGAATACAGGAAGAGCCGGATCCAGTCAGGATCGTAGATCGTCTCGGTGTATCTTTGGTAGAATTCGATCAGACGCCATCGCAACGGCTGGGTGCGGTCGGCGATCAATGCCCCCCATTCCGGCTTCCACATGCGGATATAGACTTCTTCATGGACCGCTTCGATCAGTTCCTTCTTGGATGCGAAGTAGCGGTAGAGCAGTGGCTGGGTTACTCCGAGACGACGGGCAAGCTCGTGGGTTGAGCTTTCAAATCCATTCTGTGCGAAGAGCTTGGTGGACTTCTCGATGAAGTCTTCGCGGCGCTCATCCGAAGTCATGCGATGGCGGCGGCGTTCGTATCCAGCTGCTTTCCCCGCCTCAGGCATCCTGCCATCCATTGCTGGTCTTCAGGCGGTGGCTAACCTCGATTCCCCGTTTCAGGGTCTGTTGGATGAAGCATCCGGCCTTGGCCGCATCAAGCAGGCGACGCTGATCCCCATCGGAAGCAGAGCTGTCAAGGTCGACGTCCAGACTGAATCCGACCGGGGCCGCCACATAGGGGCCCAATCCGTTCTGCCGGCCTTCCCAGTGCAGTGTCGCATTCACCTTTATCTCTCCGATCGGGATATCCAGTCGCTTTGAAAAAGCGCGGATCTGTGTCATTATGCAGCCGATAAGTGCCGCAGTGAGCAATGCAAGAGGCGGCGGTGCGGATCCCTCGCCGCCGTGGAAGGCACCTTCGTCAGTGGCAAGTTCAAACGATTCCTCCATCGTGGAGAACTCGACCGAAATGTCGTTGCGCATCTTGCCGGAGGCGGTGCCCGCTCCTTTGAAGACGACGTCAAACCGCTTTTCTTCTGACATTCCGATAACTCTCCATTATTCGTTGACACTGACCGAAACTCGATTTTCACTCGATAAGCGGACAAGGGCGTTGTGAACGGAGGCACTATGAAAAGGCTAACGCGAGAGGACATATACCAGACTGCCAAGGAATTATCCAATCACGGACGCTGGGGTCCGGATGACCAGATCGGAACGTTGAACAACGTTTCGCCGGAAGACATCGTAAACGCGGCTGGATTGGTTCGGAAAGGCAAAACGTTCGCGTTGGGCCTTGACCTGAAGGAGAAGATCCAGTCTGGGCTCTTTGGCGGTCGCTGGAACCTCATTCACCAGATGCTGGCGACGGGAACGGATGCCGTGACAGGGGAGCAGGACGGCGACGGAAAGGCCTATCTGCGGTACGCGGACGACGCGATCAACGTGCCGTGTCAAGGATCCACCCAATGGGACGCGCTCTGCCACATTTTCCTCGATGACAGGATGTACAATGGCTATCCGGCCACGGATGTGACGGTTAACGGCGCGAAGCGCCTCGGTATCGAGCATGTCCGCGACCGGATGGTCGGGCGCGGCGTTCTTCTTGACATTGCGAGGTGGAAGGAGGCGGACAGCCTTGCGGACGGGTACCCGATCACCAATGCCGATCTCGATGCCTGCGCCGAGTCGCAGGGTGTGGAGGTGCGCAAGGGCGATTTCGTGATTGTCAGAACCGGCCATCAGGAACGCTGCTTGGATGCGGGAGACTGGATCGGCTATGCTGGCGGCGACGCTCCGGGACTCGCATTCGAGACCGCCCATTGGATCAGAAGCCGGGACATTGCGGCGATCTGCGCCGACACCTGGGGCTGTGAGGTTCGGCCGAACGAAACCGAAGAAGCCAACCAGCCATGGCACTGGGTCGTGATCCCGGCTATCGGGATTTCGATGGGCGAAATCTTCTATGTCAAGGAACTGGCGGCAGACTGCGCCGAAGACGGGGTCTACGAGTTCTTCTTCTGCGCGCCGCCGCTGCACATTCCTGGCGCCGCCGGTTCGCCGATCAACCCGCAGGCGATCAAATGACGCCGCGGCTTTGGGGCCGGGCGAGCTCGGTCAATGTTCAGAAAGTCATGTGGGCGCTTGCCGAACTCGGCGTTGACTACGAGCGCATCGACGCTGGCTGGACTTACGGACGCACCGACACGGATGAATTCGCCGCCATGAACCCGAACCGCCGGATTCCGGTCTGGCAGGAAGACGGGCTGACTCTGTGGGAGAGTCAGGCAATCGTACGTCATCTTCTGTCCCGGCATCCGGGCGCCATCGCGTTCGGGCCTGTCGCGGACCAATGGATGGAATTCACCACCTCGACGCTTCAGCCAGCGGTCATCGGCGTGTTCTGGCACTGTATTCGAACTCCCGAGACCGAGCGTTCAGCGGAGAAACTTGCGCATCTTTCCAGGTCGCTGAACGCTGCGCTCCGGATCGTCGAGGGCCGGCTGTCCGAGACGGACTGGCTGGACGGAAACGCGGTTTCCGGCGCGGAAATCGCCGCAGGCTCGCTCATGTTCCGCGTTTTCGATCTGGGCTGGCCAAGGGATGGTTTTCCTGCGGTCGAGCGATGGTACCAAAGGCTTTCCGAGCGTCCGGCCTATCGGGAAACGGTGATGACGTCCTATGACGAGCTGCGTATCTGAGTCCGGAGCGCAGGTGGCACAACCGCGGTTTTGTGCATGATCGCGTGTATTTCCGGATGGCTGCGCCCATCAAGGTTTTCGTTCCGGTCGCAGTTGAAGACCAGACTGCCGAGCCGTCGCGAGGTTTCATACGCAACCCGGGCGGCGGCGGTCCGTTCCTTTGAATAGGCGCGGAGTCCGTCCAAGACCGGGGATTTCTCCAAGTGCTCCGCCAGTGCTGCGGCGTCGCCCGCCGCCTTTGTGACTCCCATACCTGCGTGGGGTCGGGAGACACAGGCCGCGTCGCCCGCCAGCAACACGCGTCCGAATGCCATTGACGGAGACAGGTGGTCGTAGATGGGTGTGAAAAAAGGCCGGTCGCTGACCTTGAGAATGTCGTTGAAGGGGGCTGGCAATCGGGACTGCGCCTCCTTCCGCATCCGGCGAAGCACGTCAGTGCGCACCAGCGGCGGTGGAATCGTGACCGGATGCAGGACTCCCTGCGCGTCCGTCAGCATGTCTCGCAGCTCTTCCTCTGAAACCTCCGAGTACCAGACGAAGTTGTACCGAAGATGCCCCGGCCGCAGGTCATTGTTCGGCCCTGCTATTGGGTAACCGATTATCTGGGTGCCATTCGGAACGAAGAATCCGAAGGTCTGGAATATGTCATCGCGGATAGCACTGGAAAGATCGGTCTGGGCCGCGAGGGTCCGCCACACGACATAGCCGGAATATTCCGGCTTCACGTCTGGCAGCGTCTGCGCCCGGATGGCTGACCGAAACCCATCGGCGCCGATCAGGATGTCTCCCTCGACCCGGCGTCCGTCCGAAAGCGCGAGTTCTACGGCGCCCTCACGTTCCCGAAAGCCAACCGCTTCGCTGCCTGACCTGTATGTGTCGTCAGGAACCATCGAGCGCAGGATCTGGAATATGCGGTCCCATGAGGTGACCACCTGATGGAATTCGAATGACTGGACGCGGTGACCGTGCAGGTCGTAGGCCACTCGTTCATGGACATCCACGCCCAGCCTGTCGGTTTCGGCGCCCACCGCGACCAGTGCGGAAACAAGCTCAGGATGGGTTACGATCCCGGCGCCACGGCCCGCGAGTTCCACCGGAGACCGTTCGAAAATCTCGGTTTCCCATCCCTTTGCCAGGAGAGCCGCCGCAGTGAACAGACCGGAAATCGAGCCGCCGCAGATCAGGGCCTTGCCCGCCATCGAACCGTGCCTGCCGAGTGGGTTCAGCAGCTCCGCGCCAGCTTTGCGCTGTCAGGAACGGGAAGCGCCGCGCCGGGATTCGAGAGGTGCTCGACGGTCAGGAATTTCAGTTCGGTTTCACCGATGTTCTCCAGGGAGTGCAGCATGTATTCGCCTGGACCGTAGTGATAGTGCTGCGTCTGACCCGTTGAGTATTCGGTTTCGGCGATGCGGCCGTCGGAGAAGTAGGTGCGGGCGCGCCCCGGTGCCAACGCGCTCCAGAAATACGGGTTCACGTGGCGGTGGAATCCGCAGCGGTCTCCCGGGGCGACGTTCAGATGCCATACCCTGACGTCTTTTGTTTCGCTGACCAGAACCGAGCCTACACAGCCGTTCATCTGCCTGTCGATCATTTCCTGGTAGATCTCCGTCGGCCAGTCTGCAAATGCCGCCGGGTCGGTTGCGGTTTCGATATGGTCGCTGATGATTTCGCTTTCCATAAGCATTTTTTCGGCCTCTTCTCCAGCCAAGGTGCGCGGTAATCCATGAACCGGATCATAGGGACGCATCCGCCCATCCGCAACGAGTCACAGACCAGCGGACTGCTGATTGCCGATGAAGAAAGCGGTGCGGCATTCCGCGACCGATTTCGTTCGCCGAACTTTGGATGCCCCGGCGTGCCCTTGGCGTACTTCTGACTGTTTCTTCTCGTGCTCTCAAGAGATCCATCGGACGGGACTGGCGTTCGTTTTCCGGTTCCGTAAGGCTGCTGCCGCTTCGGGTAGGAGTTTGGTGACAGACGGAACGGAGATTTCCAAGTTCGGGAACTCATTCCAGAAACTGCCGAGCAGTCAGCATCGGAAGGGAACTGGGGACGGGAATCCGCTTGGGAAAGCCTTGCCTTAACGACAACTGCTGTTTGTATGTTGGCATGTTGGGACCAGTGAGCGTCAGGATCCATTCACGATGCAAGGACAAGGAAACGGTGGCTGCAATGGCGCACTGCGTTTGGCCGCCTCGATAGCCTGTGTGCCAGCTTAAGCTTCCGTATCGCGCCCTATTCAGGGCCGATGGCGATGCTTTCTGGATCGATGGCGTAGGATCACCGGACTCCGTTTGACCTTATGATTGCGGAGACGGCGATCGAGATGGTGTGTCTGCTGATTTCGAAGGACTCCCGGTTTGATGGGCTGGCAGGCTTTCCAGGGTGGAAACGCAGGCTCCGGTCCGAAAGCGTCCGATGTATCGATTCAACCGTTTGACGCAGTTTCCTTCTGATTCAGGTACCCTGCTTTTCACGTCGCAAAGGGGTTCGTTGGCAGCCCGATCCTGCTGAACAGGTCGGTGCCACGAGCGTTGTGGCGGGCGAAACAGCCCTCGAAGGCGTCTGCGGACGCCAGGCGGGTTGGAGACAGTCTTTCCCAGCCTCGGTTCCGGCAAGCCGGACAGGAATCCCGCAAAGGGGCGCGCATTGGCCATAGGGGCATGCACAGTCCATGACGTTCCGCCCGCAGGGCAAGGAACCAAATCTCCCGGAACGCGGTTAGGTGCTTTTGCATACGTATGCAATAATGCCTTGCGCGGTTCCATCCGCTCCGGTTATTCTTCCGGAGCAGAAGCGCGTCCGAATCCGCCCGGGAGACCAAAATGGCAGAAATCCAGCTTCGCAACGTCGGCAAAAGGTGGGGATCCTTCATCGGTGTCGACAATTTTGACCTGACGATCGCCGATCGGGAATTCCTTGTCCTGCTGGGGCCGTCCGGCTGCGGAAAAACAACGACGATGCGCATGATCGCCGGACTGGAAGACGTGACCGAAGGGCAGATCCTGATCGACGGAAAGGTCGTCAACGATCTGGAACCCAAGGACCGCGACGTAGCGATGGTATTCCAGAGCTACGCGCTCTACCCGAACATGAACGTCTACGAAAACATACGGTTTCCGTTGAAGGTCCGTGGCATCGATTCGGGGAATCATGAAGAGCGGGTTCTGCGCGCAGCAGACATGGTGGAGCTTCGCGAATTCATGCACCGCAAGCCAGCAGAACTCTCCGGAGGCCAGCGCCAGCGGGTCGCTCTTGCCCGGGCCATCGTACGAGAGCCAAACGTGTTCCTAATGGACGAACCGCTGTCAAACCTTGACGCCAAACTGCGGGTCTCCACCCGGGCCCAGATAAAGAACCTGAGCCATGAGCTCCAGGTGACGACCATCTACGTGACCCATGACCAGATCGAGGCGATGACACTGGCCGACCGCGTGGTCGTGATGAAGCAGGGCGTCGTGCAGCAGGTTGGAACGCCCACGGAGATATACGACACCCCGGAAAACACCTTTGTCGCGGGCTTCATCGGCTCGCCGGCGATGAACCTGTTGGATGGAAGTCTGGCCGGTGGCGTTTTCGAGGCCGACGGCGTACGCATCGAAGGCCTGGACGGTCCCGACGGGACGGTGACATTGGGATGCCGTGCCGAAGACGCACATGTAACCGACGCGGGCGGACAGATAACGGCGCCGGTCTACACGATGGAAATGCTAGGCGACGCGACTATGGTGACCGTGCGCGCAGGCGGTACGCTTGTCTGCGTGAAGGCACATAAGGACTACAGAGCCGAGATCGGCGATCAGGTCTCGATCTCGGTTCCGTGCAGGAGCTGCCACATTTTCGACAGCAAGACCGGAGCGCGAATCGGGAAGTGAATTCCGGTCAGTTGATCCTTAGCGCAGGATCAGGAGTCCGGCCCCGGCAGACGGAACGGGAGGCTCTGGATTGAGTCTGGAAGGAGCGGCATTGGCCAGGGAGGGGTGCTCGCAGTGAAAGTCTCCCATCACAGAACAGTTCGTTTCTGTGCTTTCGGTGGCATGGAACGGGTTGACGTGACCGAAGTCGCCCTGTCTGCCAATGGACCGGAATTCGGCTCATGCGAAGTGAATTCATGGGGTGGGGCATGAAAGGATCGCGCCCTGAACAGGCGACCCTTACCCGGGACACCGATATGGCACGGACGGAGGACACCCGGGCGGTCATAGAAGCCATGGTTGACGGTCTCAACGATCACCGCATCGACGATATCGGCGAGTTTTTCGCCGAGGGATTCCAATGGTTCGGCAATCAGGGCTGCGGAACAAAACGAGGTCTCCGCGAGTTTCAGAACAACTGGCAGAGGCCCTTTCAGGCCGCGTTTTCCGACAAAGTCTGCATTGACGAAGCGCGGCTGTTTATGGGCGAGTGGGCCGCCGCGTTCGGTCGCCAGGAAGCGACCCACAGCGGTGAATTCCTGGGGATTGCGCCCACCGGCAGGCGTGTAGAGATCCGCTACATGGATTTCTGGAAGGTAATAGACGGCAAAATCGTCGATAATTGGGTCAGCGTCGATTTCGCGCATGTTGCGGCGCAGCTCGGCGTCGACCTCTTCCAGGGGCATGGATGGGAAGCGTTTGACCGGGGTGAGCGGAAACCGCCCCAACCTGAACAAAGATGAACACCGAGGGCACGGAATATGGCCATAGAATATCTTAAGCGCGGGAAGTCCGAGGCTGACAGGGCACAGGAAGACGCAAAGATCCGCGCGGCCGTCGAACAGACGCTGAAGGAAGTCGAAGACCGCGGCGATGCCGCGGTGCGGGAGCTGTCGGAAAAGTTCGACAGCTATTCTCCGGAGTCCTTCCGGCTGAGCCTGGACGAGATCGAGGCCCTGATCGCCGAACTGTCACCTCGTGAAATCAAGGATATAGAATTCGCGCAGCGGCAGGTGCGGCGGTTCGCCGAAGCCCAGCGCGCCTCCATGTCTGACATCGAGATCGAAACGCATCCCGGCGTGATCCTCGGGCACCGGAACATTCCGGTTCGGTCTGTCGGCTGCTACGTACCGGGCGGAAAGTTCCCAATGGTCGCTTCCGCCCATATGTCAGTGGCCACCGCCTCTGTCGCGGGCGTCCCGCGCATCGTCGCATGTACCCCGCCGTTCCAGGGCAGGCCCAATCCCGGAGTGATCGCCGCGATGCATATGGGAGGGGCGCATGAGATCTATGTACTGGGAGGAATCCAGGCGATCGGAGCGATGGCGCTTGGAACCGAGACGGTCAGCCCGGTCCACATGCTTGTGGGGCCGGGAAACGCCTTTGTCGCTGAAGCGAAGCGACAGCTGTTCGGGCGTGTGGGAATCGATCTGTTCGCCGGGCCGACCGAAACCATGGTGATCGCCGACGAGACGGTGGATTCGGAACTTTGCGCGACCGACCTGCTCGGCCAGGCCGAACACGGCTATAACTCACCTGCCGTCCTGGTGACCAATTCGCGACGGCTCGCTGAGGGAACGATGGCCGAGATCGCCCGGCTTCTCGAGATCCTGCCAACCGCCGAAACCGCTGGAACGAGCTGGCGGGACTACGGCGAAGTGATCCTGTGCGACACTTACGAAGAGATGCTTCAGGTCGCCGATGACATCGCATCGGAACATGTTCAGGTCATGACCGGCCGTGACGACTGGTTTCTGGACCGCATGACCTGCTACGGCGCGCTGTTTTTGGGGCCGCGTACGAATGTGTCCAACGGCGACAAGGTTATCGGAACCAACCATACTCTGCCTACCAAGAAGGCAGGCCGCTACACTGGCGGGCTGTGGGTCGGGAAGTTCCTCAAGACGCATAGTTACCAGAAGATAACCACCGACAGCGCAGCTGCCATGATCGGGCAGTACGGCTCCCGGCTCTGCATTCTGGAGGGCTTTGTCGGACATGCTGAGCAGTGCAACGTCCGGGTCAGGCGCTATGGCGGTGTCAACGTCCCGTATGGGGAACCCGCTCCGTTTCCGGAGCCTGCCGGCGACGGGACGTGCGAACGGTAATGGCGGTAGATCGCCATACCCGAAACAAGGACCTGATCGCTCCGCTCCGCACGGCGATGCGCGACTTCAGTTCCGAGGGTGTGAGGCAGGCATTCAGGGCTGTCTCGACGCCGGATTCCGTGTTTCGGCTTGGCCATCCATTCGGCAGCAGCGTCACGTCGGATAATTTTTATTTTTCCGCCTACGACAAACTGTTCAAAGCCTGGCCGGATCTGGAGCGCCGTGACTGGATCGTTGTGGCAGGCGCCGATGCGCATGGATCGGACTGGGTCGGGTGCGGCGGATACTATACCGGAGTGTTTGCCGGCCCGTTTCTTGGCATTCCGCCGACCGGCCACCAGGTGGCGATGAGGTTCCATGAGTTCTACCGGATGGTTGACGGAAAGATCGCTGAGATGCAGGGATTGTGGGACATTCCCGAGGTGATGATGCAGGCTGGCGCATGGCCAATGGCGCCAAGCCTGGGCCGCGAGTGGCAGGTGCCGGGGCCCGCGGCGCAGGACGGAATAGCGGCGGGGCCACACGACGCGCGGAAGAGCGCCGCAACATGCGCCCGTGTCGTTGAAATGCTGGAACACATGAAACGACATCCGGCGGAAGGAGGACCAGAGGCGATGGAACTCGAGCGGTTCTGGCATCCTCGGATGAACTGGTACGGCCCCGCGGGAATTGGAACCGGGAGGGGAATTGCGGGCTTCCGGAACTGGCACCAGATTCCGTTCCTCAACGCAATGCCGGACCGAGGCAGACATTCCGCCGGGCTCCAGTTTCACTTCTTTGGCGACGGCGATTACGCCGCCGTTACCGGGTGGCCCAACATGGCTCTGACCGTGACGGGCGATGGATGGATGGGTATAGTTCCCTCCGGCCAGGCAATCTCGATGCGCAGTCTTGATTTCTGGCGGCTTGAGGGTGACCTGATCCGGGAGAACTGGGTGCTCGTTGACCTCCTTGACGTCTATTCCCAGCTGGGAGTCGACGTCTTTGCCCGGCTGCGCGAGTTCAACAAGGCTCGAAACATGGAATGGATCTCCATTCCGGAAGGAATGGACTGATGCAGGAGAAAGTGACTTCGCTGCAAGTGGCTGAACGCGCCGGCGTGTCGCAGTCCGCCGTCAGCCGGGCCTTCACCTCAGGCGCTTCGGTGTCGCAGAAGACCGTTGAGAGGGTCCGCCGTGCCGCCAAGGAACTTGGCTACCGCCCGAACGTACTGGCCCGCGCGATGGCATCGGGCAGGAGCAGGATCATCGGCCTCGTTGTCGCCTATCTCGAAAACTACTTCTATCCCGAGGCGTTGGAGAAGCTGTCGAACGCGCTTCAGGAAAAAGGCTATCATGTCCTGATCTTCATGGCGTCGCAGACAGCTGGCAACATCGACGACGTGCTTGAGGAAATCCTGGACTTCCAGGTAGACGGCATCGTCATGGCTTCGGTCGCAATGTCTTCCGACATCGCTTCGCGCTGCCAGGCGGCGGGAGTGCCCGTTGTGCTGTTCAACCGTAAACAGGACGATGAAGGCATCGCTTCCGTGACATCGGACAATTACACGGGCGGTCGGCAGGTGGCGGAGTTCCTTGTGGCCGGAGGACATGAGCGGATTGCCTATGTCGCGGGCTGGGAAGGCGCTTCGACACAGCGTGACCGGGAGGCTGGATTCAATGAAGGGATGCGGGACGCGGGCAGGGAGGTCTTTGCCCGTGCGGTGGGTGATTTCCATACCGAGTCTGCCCGTGCAGCCGCCCGCGGGATGTTCGGAACAGACTCCGATCAGCGTCCAGACGCGGTTTTTGTCGCAAACGATCATATGGCGTTTGCCGTCATGGATGTGATCCGGTTTGAGATGGGGCTGCGCATTCCTGAGGATGTCTCGGTAGTGGGTTTCGATGACGTTCCGCCCGCTGGCTGGCCGGCTTACGACCTGACAACGGTTCGCCAATGCGCGGGCGGGATGGTCAGGGAAACCGTTTCGGCGCTGCTGGATCTGATTGAGCGCCCTGCCACTGCGACTCCCCGACGGATCGCGGTCGACGCGCCGCTGGTCGTGCGCCGCTCGGCCAGGCTTCCCGAAGGCAGAAAATGGAAAAGGTCATTGACATGATGAAGGGATTCGATCCGAAATTCCACGACTTCCCTGACTACATAATCGGGATCACGAAGGAAATCTGGGAAGACCGGGGCATTGCCACTTTGCATGACTATTATGCGGAAAACGTCGTGGTGAGGTCACCGACCTCGACTGTGGTCGGCAACCGAAACGTTATCGCGGCGACCATGGCGACGCTGGCCGAGTTTCCCGACCGCACGCTTCTGGGCGAAGACGTGATCTGGTCGGGATCCCCGGAAGAGGGGATGCTGAGCTCACACCGAATCCTCTCCACCGCGACCCACCTCGGAGACGGCGTATACGGCAAGGCGACGGGGACCAGCATTCGATACCGGATCATTGCCGACTGCCATGCGGTTGCCAACTGCATCGACGACGAATGGCTCGTCCGGGACCAAGGCGCCGTCGTGCGGCAGCTCGGCATGGATCCGAAGGACTACGCTAAGGCAATGATCGACAGGGAAGGCGGGGCGGTGACATGCGTCAAGCCGCTGACTCCGCAAACTGACCGCGACGGTTCTTACAAAGGGAAAGGCAACGACAGCGAATGGGGCGAACGTTACGCTGACATTCTGGCACGCATGATGGGCGCCGACATGGCAGTCGTCGCCTCGGAATACGATAGGGCGGTTCAGACCGAGTATGCGGGCGGTGTCTCGGACCACGGGCGCGGGTCAGTAGACAGGTTTTGGCTGGGGCTGCGCGCCTCGTTTCCGGATGCCGAGTTCGCCATGCACCACAGAATCGGCCGTGAAGAGCCGATGATGCCGCCACGCGCGGCCGTCCGATGGAGCCTTTGGGGAAAAAACGATGGCTGGGGAGTCTTCGGCCCGCCAACCGGCGCCACTGTCTATGTGCTTGGAATCAGCCATGCGGAGTTCGGACCTTGGGGGCTGCGCCGGGAATACTCGCTGTTCGATGAAACCGCTGTCTGGAAACAGATGCTTCTGCATACTGGAGGATAAACCGATGCCCACGTCTTTTGCCGATGTCTCCATGACCCAAGACTTCGACTTGCCGGTGGAGTCCCTTTTCGCCCATTGGACCAGTCCCGAAACCCGCCAGCGATGGGAAGCGGGACCGGATACCGGCATGCGCTACGAAACGTTCGACACACGTGAGGGTGGCGTCGAGAAAGTTGTCGTAACGCATGAGGGAAATGAGATCGGCTATATGCTGCAGCGTATCCTTCGGCTTGAGGACAACGCGCTGCTTGTCTCCGCCATTGAAGGGCACTTTGGCGGGCGTGTCACAATGGCAATGTGCGTCGTGATTCAGTTTGAGGCGATCGGTAGCGGAAGCAGACTGTCAGCCCGGTCACAGGTCGCTGACTTCGCGGGGACGGATTCCCAGGCGCAGCATGAAGCCGGTTGGCAATGGCTGGTTGGCCGATTCACAGCCGATATCGCCGAGCATGGCCCGGTACAGGCCTGACGGCGGGCTGGACTGAACGTGGAGGCACAGGACCGCGAACCTGTGCGAACCGGAAGAGGAAGAAAGGGAAATCCTGAGATGGCAGCCAAAAGGCTCGAAAACCGAATTGTCCGATACGGTGACCTTAAACCGTGCAGAACGGCATTCATCGATGCGCATACTCCTGGAAGCGACCAGAAGGAAAACTTCACCATAATCGGTGGCGGCGTCAGCGAGAGCCCTGACCAGCACGTGCATATTCGGGACACGCCCGGTTTCAACATCGGCGCCGCCGGTCAGCCGCCGAGGTGCCGGAATTCCCTACACAGCCACACCACCGCAGAGGTGTTCTTCGTGCTGAAGGGCCGCTGGCGGTTTTTCTGGGGACGTTGGGGCACGGCGGGCGAGGTGGTGCTGGAGGAAGGGGACATAATCAACCTTCCGACCGGCATATTCCGGGGTTTCGAGAACATCGGCGTCGACTATGGCATGATCATGGCTGTTCTCGGCGGTGACGATGCTGGCGGCGGAGTCACTTGGGCGCCGCAGGTGATCGAGGATGCACGGGACCATGGGTTGGTTCTTGGCGAGAACGGCGTGCTGTACGACACCGGCAAGGGGGAGGGCCTTCCAGACGGGGTTCGCCCGATGCCGCTCTTGACCGACGATCAGCTGGAGGACTATCCCGAAGTGCCGCCGGAAGGCATGATTCGGAACCATGTCGGCCGATACTGGGATCTGGTGGGCCTGTCCCGAGGCAAGCCGGCAAAGGTAATCGGCGAAGACGCGGTGCTGCGCGACCGGCCCGGATTTGAGGTTGAACTGGTTTCACGGGGTTCAGAGCCGGACGAGCTGGCGGCGCGTGACAGGCATTCCGTGCTCATGCCGATGCGCGGGCACTGGAAGCTGCGGACGGAAAGCGCCGAGGCAGTGCTGAATCCGGGCGATACCTGCCTGATTGAACCGGGCGAGGCGCATGCGCTTTCTCCCTCCATGTCAGGCGAGGCGAGTCTGTACCGGGTTACCGCGACCGACGATCCGGCGGGTCCAACCTGGAGAGGTTGAGAGCACTGCTGGCAGGCTGTGTTCACAGCGCAGGCACCGACTCGACTGTGATCGGAGACTTTGGATTTCAGTCGATCAGTCAGGAACAGGGAGGACTCAGGCATTGACGAAGATACTGGCAACTCACGTTGGATCGCTGCCACGTACACAGGAAGTGGTGGATTTCATCTTTGCCCGCGAGCGCGGGGAGGAATTCGATCAGGCCGCGTTCGACGCCTGCATGACAGAAGCGGCTTCCGAGACCGTCCGCAGGCAGGCCGAGGCAGGGGTGGACATCGTCAGCGATGGCGAGACCTCAAAGATATCCTACGCCACATACGTGAAGGACCGCTATACGGGATTTTCGGGCGACAGTCCTCGCAATGCGCCCGCAGACCTGAAGATGTTCCCGAGTTTCCTCAAGCGGCTCGCTGATGACGGCGGCACTCCGCAGTATGCGCGCCCGATGTGCGTTGGTGAAGTGCGGTCGAAGGGACAGGCGGAGCTGCTCAAGGACATTGAAAATCTCAAGACGGCGATGGCGGCGCATGGGGTTGAACGGGGATTCATGAACGCCGCTTCGCCGGGAGTGATCTCGCTTTTTCTGCAGAACAGTTACTATCCGTCACGGGAGACCTATCTGGAGGCGCTGGCCGACGCGATGCAGGAGGAGTACGAGACCATCGCGGCTGCTGGTCTTGACCTGCAGCTGGACTGCCCGGATCTGGCGCTCAGCCGGCACATGCTTTTCTCCGATCTGTCGGACGAAGACTTCGTGAAGGTGGCGGACATGCATGTCGAGGCGCTGAACCATGCGCTGCGGGACGTTCCGCAAGAGCGGGTTCGGGTTCATATCTGCTGGGGCAATTACGAAGGGCCGCACTGCTGCGACATCGCGATGGAGAAAGTGTTTTCTACGCTGATGTCCACGAAATCGCGCTACGTGCTTTTCGAGACGTCCAATCCCCGGCACGGCCATGAGTGGACGGTATTCCGTGACCGCAGGGATGAGATTCCCGAAGACAAGATTCTTGTGCCCGGCGTGGTGGACTCGACGACGAATTTCATTGAACATCCGGAGCTTGTGGCGCAGAGGGTCGAGCGGTTTGTCGACATTGTCGGTCCCGAGCGGGTGATTGCCGGCAGCGATTGTGGATTCGGTACCTTTGCCGGATTCGGTGCCGTCGACCCCGACATCGCTTACGCAAAACTCGGAGTCCTGGCTGAGGGTGCGGGCATCGCTTCATCCCGGCAGTAGAAGTTGCAGGTATATTCGCTCATGTGGCGGAGTCCGCAGATCGATTGTCCGCTCCTTTGCAGGAGTTCGGTGGCGCCGATGAAGCCGTGCAGTACCTGTTGTGCATGAAGCCGACCGCAGTTGAAGCCGCTCAAGTCCCGTTCTAAGAGCGGGAATTTCTCTTTAAGTGTGCATAAGTCGGCGGGGCGCTGTGGTCCCAGACCGACCCTGCGCCAAATGCCCGACTATTCTCGGCACCGGATTCCGACACAAGGTTCGCTTGCTTTGATGTTGCGAATCAAGGTGGAACAGGGGTGGTTTTCACCTGGATTTTCTGCGTTTCGCCATCACGAACGGTCCAGTCAACCAACGGCGGAGAGCTTGTCCCAATAAGCGGCGGCTGTGGTTTGAGCTGTCTCTTTACGCTTGGCCTGAGACGGCGTAGCTGCTAGGTTCTGGCATCTGGTTTCTGAATGTCCTCGATCTCGCCTGCGGCGGTCCTACAGACGTGCACGGAGTTGCGGATCACGTCGACGGGACGCTTCTCTGGCTTGGAATTCTCTGGTCTCCTCTTGCCGATTTTGCCACGTTGGCATGACGGACAGTATATGTCGCGGGAAAATTTCAAGGTGAAACATTACGCTCTAGGACGGCGAGTTACCTGGCGAGTTCGTAATTGTTCGACGCTTCGCTTGTTTTCTAGACATTTCTGGGTTCGTCCCGGCCCTAAAGAGTGGGTTTCAAAATTCAGACGTCCTGACCCCGGAAACTGATGACAGTTCGTCCGGTAGCTTTTTTCCAGCAATTTCCGGGTCTTCGAGAATTTCCGTTCGGCAGCATAGACCAGCAGGATCGCAGTATGGCGTGAACCCGGATTTCAGGAA
>JAJEAY010000160.1 GCA_022824145.1 Rhodobacter sp.
CTCGTCACTTTCGGCCAGCGGCCGAAACTCGGCTTGCTTCCGGCTCCATGCCGCCGACGCCCGCGCGCTGCCGCCCTGTGCGGATCTGCTTTCAGCGGTCACCTTCGCGACCAGTGCCTCCAGAGCCAGTTTCGCGTCAGCGCAGATTGCGATGTCTGTCGGATAGTTGGCTCCGATCGCCATCGGATCGCTGTCTATATGGATGATCGTCGTGCCCGGAGCGGGAGAACGCCAGCGTTCCGTTGTCACGGAACCGGCGCGGCAGCCTACGAACATCACGACGTCAGCGGCATCCACTGCCGCTCTTGTTGCCGGTACGCCGCCGTTTGAGCCTACGACGCCAAGTGCCAGCGGATGGGTTTCCGCGATCGATCCCTGTCCGGACACCGTTGTCGCCACTGGAAGGTCGAGAGCCTCGGAGAGCGCCTGCAGCGCTTCTTCGGCACCCGCCAGTACAGCCCCGCCGCCACAGATCGCGACCGCTGACCGCGCACCTCTCAAGACGTCCGCCGCGTCCTGCACCGACTGCGGATCAGGAGCGGCGCGCTCGGCCGGAAACGCCCGATGCCTTGCGTCGGCCCATATTTCAGATTCATCCACCGCCCCTTTCTGTGCGTCGAACGGGAATGCCAGATGAACGGCGCCGGGCCGGCCGGTCGTCATTGCCCGGAACGCTCTGCGCACTGCTGCGGGAAGTCGGGCGGAACTGTCGAGCGATGCGTTCCATTTGGTCAGTGGTCCCATGAGCGACACTTGGTCAAGTTCAGTGAGCGGGAAACGGCCCCGCGACGTCGTCGCTACATCGGTCGTGATTGCCAGGACCGGTACGGAACTGTCATTCGCTTCAACCAATCCAGGAAGAATGTAGGTCGCACCTCCGCCCGAAGGCCCTTCGCATATGCCGGGTTTTCCGGTTACTCGTGCATATGCGTCTGCCATGTAGGCGGAATGCCGTTCGTCACGGGTCAGAAAGTGCTCTATTCCATGGTCGAGCCTCGCAAGCGCGTCGTAGAACGGCAGTGTGGTATCGCCGCAGAGTCCGAACATGTGCTTGACGCCATAGGCTTCGAGCATCCGCACCATGGCTTCAGCGCCAGTCAGTTCATTCGGGCGGTTCACCATTTTCGTGTTCCTCAACATTCCGCCAAACTCGCTCTTGCATACATGCGTCCGGTGGCGCATCCCGTCAACTGAATGTGACACATATGGTCCGGATTTGCGTCGGCAATGCGGATGAACCTTTGGCGCGGGTGCGCAAAAGGGGGAAACGATGATCGTGACGGGCGGAAAGGCGATCTACGGAGCGTCGGTCGGAATCCTTATGCTGGAGGCACGCTTTCCGCGCATTCCCGGGGATATGGGCAATGCGCTGACCTGGGAATTTCCCGTACTGTACAAGGTGGTGCGCGACGCGTCGCCCGATCTGGTCGTTCGGCGGAAGGCAGAGGGGCTTCTTGATTCGTTTGTCGTTGCTGCCCGCGAACTGGCTGCGGATGGCGCCGACGGCATTACGACGAACTGCGGGTTCCTGTCTCTTTTCCAGTGCGAACTTGCGGCGGCGGTCGACGTCCCGGTAGTGGCCTCTTCGCTAATGCAGGTCGGGATGGTCAACGCAATCCTGCCTCCGGGCAAGGTCGCGGGGATTCTCACGATTTCCGCAGGCAGCCTGACTCCGGAGCATCTGGCCAATGCCGGCGTTCCCGAGGGGACCCCGATTGGCACCACCGAAGGCGGACGCGAATTCACGCGTGTCATTCTCGACAATGAGTCCCGAATGGATGTCGCGGCGGCGCGGCAGGACAATGTTGACGCGGCTCGCGGGCTGGCTTCGGCGCACCCGGAGTTAGGTGCCCTGGTCCTGGAATGTACCAACATGATTCCCTATGCGGCCGATATTCGTGATGCGACCGGCCTGCCGGTGTTTTCGATGGCCGGTTTCGTGCGCTGGTTCCAGTCCGGCCTGATGCCCAGACCGTATTCCGTAACTGAGCGGCCTGGGTAACCTTCCCGAATCACCCTGCGCAGGGATTCGGCTGCACCGCTTTCCGTATTCCATCACATGCGAAAAGGGGCGGTTCCTTTCGGGAGACCGGACTGATTGGAACCTTTGTTCCGCCGACCGGAAAGAACCGCCATAGCCTTTCTGCTTCCGCAAGAGCTTGAATTCGTCGGCGAATGCCCGTATCTGCCCTTCGTCAACAGCAAGGAACAGCCATGGCAGCCCGCACCAATCCGCTGGAGTTCATTCAACAGGTTCGCGCCGAAGTCTCGAGAGTCGTCTGGCCGACCCGCCGCGAGGTGCTGCTTACGACGGCGATGGTCTTTGTCATGGCCACACTTACGGCGATCTTCTTTTTCTTCGTCGACTGGCTTATCCGCACGGGACTGAACGTTCTTCTGAACATGGCGGGCTGACCACAGCCGGGGCTTGCCATTCGGTTCACGCAGGCGTATTCCCCTTCCGGATTTCCGGCGGGTGCGCATTCGGGCAGACTGCGCACCGCTTTCCGCATTTCAGGAAGCGGACAGGTCGCGAATGGGGCAATGGCTCCGGCCTTGTGCCGGGCAGGTATTGAGACGAGAGGGACGCATGGCGAAACGGTGGTATTCTGCAAGCGTGCTGTCAAACTATGAGAAGCGGGTTGCGGAACAGATCCGGCAGGCCGTGTCCGACGCTGGCCTTGAGAACGAAATCGTTGAGGTTCTCGTTCCGACCGAGGACGTGATCAAGGTACGCCGCGGAAAGAAGGTGACTGAAGAGCACCGCTTCATGCCGGGCTATGTACTGGTGCGGATGGAAATGACCGACAGGGGATACCACCTGATCAACTCGATAAACCGGGTTACCGGGTTTCTTGGCCCACAGGGCCGGCCAATGGCGATGCGGGATGACGAGGTCAATGCGATCCTGAACCGAGTCGAAGAAGGCCTGGAGACGCCGCGCACGCTTATCCACTTTGATATCGGGGAAAGGGTGTCCGTCACGGACGGGCCTTTCGAAGGCTTCGATGGAATGGTGGAGGAAATTGACGACGACAACCAGCGCCTGAAGGTGACGGTTTCGATTCTCGGCCGGGCCACCCCGGTCGAACTGGAATACACCCAGGTCACCAAACAGACCTGAGTGTGGAGGCCCCGCTCTTTCCGGAGCGCGGCAGAATCGTGGGAGGCGAAGGGCCGCGGCTCCGAACCGAACCACGGCAACCCAAGGTGAGGGGACGCGTCCCTGAACCGTTGCAGAAAGGAGAGGCCATATGGCCAAGAAAATCGTTGGCTCGATGAAACTGCAGGTTCCTGCAGGCCAGGCCAACCCAAGTCCGCCAGTGGGCCCTGCGCTCGGTCAGCGCGGACTGAACATCATGGAGTTCTGCAAGGCGTTCAACGCCAGGACGCAGGACATGGAACCCGGCGCACCTTGTCCGACGGTGATCACCTACTATGCGGACAAGTCCTTTTCCCTGGACGTCAAAACGCCGCCCGCATCGTATTTCCTGAAAAAGGCGGCAAACCTTAAATCAGCCGCCAATTTACCGGGCCGGGAAACGGTGGGATCCGTCACGTCCAAGCAGGTGCGGGAAATCGCCGAAGCGAAGATGAAGGATTTCAACGCGAACGACATTGAATCAGCCATGCGAATCGTAATGGGTTCGGCGCGGTCCATGGGCATCGAGGTGAAAAATTAGGGTCATGGCAAAGCACGGAAAGAGAGTAAGGGCTGGGCGCAAGGCCGTCGCTGGCAAGGAGAACCTGACAGTTGAGGGAGCCGTTGCGCTTGTGAAAGAAAACGCCACTGCGAAATTCGACGAGAGCGTCGAGATCGCTGTTTGCCTCGGTGTCGACCCACGTCATGCCGACCAAATGGTCCGGGGCACGGTCAATCTGCCGAACGGAACCGGCAAGCAGGTTCGCGTGGCTGTTTTCGCGCGCGGGCCAAAGGCTGACGAAGCGAGGGACGCTGGGGCTGACATTGTCGGCGCAGAGGATCTGATGGCAACCGTGCAGGGTGGAACGATCGAGTTCGACCGATGCATTGCCACACCAGACATGATGCCGGTCGTTGGCCGTCTGGGAAAGATCCTTGGACCCCGCAACCTGATGCCGAACCCTAAAGTTGGAACGGTGACGCAGGACGTCAAGGAGGCGGTCCAGGCCGCGAAAGGTGGCCAGGTTCAGTTCCGGGTTGAAAGAGCCGGTGTGGTCCACGCGGGAATCGGCAAGGCTTCGTTTGAAGCGAATATGCTGATTGAGAACCTTCGTGCTTTCGTAGGGGCGGTCCAGAAAGCGAAGCCTACCGGCGCCAAGGGCACTTACCTGAAGAAGATCGCGGTCAGTTCAACGATGGGCCCCGGAGTGTCGGTCGACGTATCCAGTGCAACCGGAAACTGAGGGCAGGGCAGAGAGGCTGCCAGACTTTGGCCGGGAGGAGATGGCCCGGCCATTCTTGTCGTCTTCATGGTGATTTCGGTTCCGCGGCGCCCAAGGTGCCGACGGAACACAGAGGCCTGTTTCCGCAGGGACTGCTGCCTTGCGCAGACCCGCGGGAGACATCGACTTGGGATTGGTGCCCTTGCTTCTCTTTGTCGGACAGGTCAGACCCGGAACCACAAATACCTCGGAGATTCGGCGGGTGTGAAGACTCGGCCTGCCGAAGTTGTTCAATGTGCCTCTGAACCCGCATTCGACCACCTCGACAAAATCTGCCAATGCAGGCCTGCGGCAATGCGGCTTCGAATCTGCATTGCGCGAGCCTTGGCTGATCGTGCTGAATGCGAATACGGCTGTCGAACCGACGTTCAGGCAGGCGGATCCAAGTTCCTCGGTTTTCCAGCCAAACGGCACAGGTCCGCGCCTTCGCGCGAACCGTTTCCGCTGCGCCGGTGAGCAGGCATTTTTGGATGTTTTCATCTACCGAGCCAAATTCAGACGTCCTGACCCCGGAAACTGATGACAGTTCGTCCGGTAGCTTTTTTCCAGCAATTTCCGGGTCTTCGAGAATTTCCGTTCGGCAGCATAGACCAGCAGGATCGCAGTATGGCGTGAACCCGGATTTCAGGAA
>JAJEAY010000013.1 GCA_022824145.1 Rhodobacter sp.
CACGAAAGCACGGTGCGGCGGCTGATCGACAGCGGCGCGATCCCCGCGCGCCAGGCCTGCAAGGGCGCGCCGTGGGTTATCGACGCGACCGCGCTGCCCGAACGCGTGCAGGACATTCCGCCGGCACCGGACGTGCGACAAGGAATGCTTGATTTGCAATGAGGTAGAGAGGTGGTCACTATGGACCCGCTCCGTTTCGAGAAAGTCTCGATGCCTCGATCGACAGCACCAGGCCGACCTTGCCCTTGCATACGGCCTCCAGCAGGGATTCGAAGCCCGGGCGATAAACGCCGTCGCCGGAAATGCCGAGATCGTCGTCGATGACCGTGATGTCGCGGAAGCCAAGCTCTCTCGCATGGTCCGACAACGCGTACTGAAGCCGCTGCCGCTCGACGTTGTTCCGGACCTGGAATTCCGACGACTGCCGCACGTAGACATAGGCGGCCCGCTCCATGTGTGCTGCGGTCAGCACCGTGGCGCTATTCATGGTCGCCTCCGTCCCGAGGCATCCGCTCCGGTTCTTCTCGCATCACCTCCGCGATCAGGTCCGCCAGCGACGAGACGGCCATCTCTTCCACGGCCTTCGGCAGGTTGATCCGAGGCGGTGGCGTGAGCGCCAGCTCTCTCTGCAGGGTCTTCCGATTTCGACGTCTCATGGCGATCTCCTGTGTCCGGTGAGACCGGATTACGGAGAATCATTGCAACGAGACCATGCAGTTCCGACATGGCAATGCGCGACAGCCGCGGAACATCCCGGATGCTCCACTCCGCCGCTTCAGGATCGGTCATCCAGCGCGGGATGGTGTATCGGCGACCGTCGGAATCGGCGACCATCAGGATCGGTTCGCCACGATGAGACCGACGGCCCAGCTTTACAACGCGTTTCCCACCAAGCGGATGAAAGCGGTAGAATACCGTGACTGTTTCACCCGCAATGTGGGGTTTGTGCGATAGTCGAGATGACTATGAGATACACCCAAGTCGGGGATCGTGAAATCATCGCGGCTGCCGAACGGATCGGGGAAGTGATTTCGCGGGCATTGGACGGTGCCGACCGACCGGCGAGATGCGAGATGCTGCGGCACTTGTGACTGCCAGCTGTCCCCAAGTCATGCGGTGTGTGCCGCTCCAGACGTCGATGAGGATCCTAACCCGTTTGCGAAAGGACCGGCCCAAGGTCGAGAACAATCGATGTCGATGTGGTGGTGCAGCGTGGTGAGCAGCGTGGTGAACACCATGTCCGGGCAGGTTCTCGCCTGCGCGGCTATCCGAGATTGTTTCGTTGACACGCTTTCGAAGCTCAGCGTCTTCACGTGTGTCCCTCCTTCGGTTATGTTCATGTGACGCGCCGCTTCCCTCAGCCGTGATCGTGCGGGCCGCAGGGTCACTTGAATTTGCCAAGCATGTCCAGCATGCGTGTCAAGTTCACTGCATCGGAGAAAACCTTCGACAGATTTGCACTGGTGGCACTGTGATACCTGCCCCCGGATTGGACGGCTATGTCCTTAAGCTGGCGCCGGGCTGAGTCGTCCACTTCAAGGCCAACGGTTTCATGCCGGTAAAGAAGATTGCTCCGCTTCAGTTTTTGCAGAACCGAACTCAAGCCGCCGCAGTCGTCGTCACCATCGGCAAGCAGCAGAATCATTTGGGTCGTGCTTCCAGAGGACCTGTTTTGCTGCATGAACCTGTTTGTCACTTCCAATGCACTGGCCAAGGGGGTGCCTCCATCAGCCGTGAGACCATTCACGAAATCGATCAGCTCACCTTCACTGCGCGAAAATCCGACCGAGCCATGTATCGGCCGGTTGCAATCTCCCTCATAGGCCAGAACGGCCACCTCGGTCTTGCTCTTGAGCGCGTTCCGTATCGTGTCGATTGCGGCTTTCTTCGCCGACGCCAGTTTCGACCCCTGCATGCTGCCGCTCACGTCAATCAACAGGAGAAGGCTGGAAGTTGCTTCCATACCTTGAATGCAGTTGTACAGCCGATTTCGCGCCTCCAATTCCTCCGGCAGTGCCGCAGCAAGTAGGGCGCCCGCGCTCTTCGCATCAGAAAGCTGTCGTCCGAGCTGGTCCAGATCCTCTGTCCAGACATCGATCCGAACCGTGCTTGTGGGCAAGCTAACGTTGTTTCTATGGTATGCGAGTGAAATTCCCTGCATCAGGTTGTCGATCAGACGGGTCAATTCCGTGATTGTCTGGTGATAATCCGCAAATTGTTCGCTGCAGGACGATGGGATTATGTAGTTGCGGAACTTTGTTTGCGCACAGTCTCCAAGGTCGGATCGCTCGCCAAATTCCTGATCTGCGCGCCAATCCAGTTCATTTCTGTCGAGAGCGGACCAAGCCTCAAAAAGACGCGAATCGAGCGCGTCCAAGTCATCGGCCACAACTGAAGTCCAAGGGTCGCCAGGTTTCGCGTTCGCAAGCAGCCGTGCGTGTGCGCTGTGCGCGTCCTGCGCCCTTTCCAACAGCAAGGAAGCTGAACTCCGCAGATCGAGCGCACTCGCTTCGTGAGGCGCGACTGTACATGCTGACACTGGCACGGAGCCTGCAATCAGGGACAGGGACACTGTGAGGAACATCACGAATGCAATGCAAGACGGCCCCCCGCGAATTTTCATCATTGCATGACCTCAACAGTTCTTGCAGTGGCGCCTGAGAATGTCCTCTGTTGCCGCGTTGGTCGCAAAGTCATACGGTGTCCGGCCGCCGATTTCCCGTGCCTTCGGGTCCGCCCCGGCTTTCAGCAGTGCTGCGACCATTTCGGCGTCGCCCTCTAGGGCCGCGTAGTGCAATGGTGTCGAACCGTCGCCGTCTCGTTCATTCGGGTCCGCCCCGGCATTCAGCAGAACTGCGGCCGATTCGGCTCTGCCGTTGCTGGCTGCGTAGTGTAAGGGGGATTCGCCGTATTTTCCTCCTCTAGAGTTGACCTCGGCCCCGGCTTTCACCAAGGATGCTACAACTTCGACTTTGCCCTCCACGGCCGCGCGGTGCAAGGCGGTCATGCCGTATTTTCCTTGTCCAGCGTTGACATCAGCCCCGGCATTCAGCAGGACTGCGACCAATTCGGCGTCGCACTTTTCGGCCGCCTTGTACAAGGCGGTCCAGCGGCCCGTTCCGTGTCTAGCGTTGACATCAGCCCCGGCACTCAGCAGGACTGCGACCGTTTCGGCATCGCACTTTTCGGTCGCATTGTACAGCGGGGTCCAATCGTCGTCGTTCCGTGCATTCGGATCCGCCCCGGCATTCAGCAGGACTGCGGCCGCTTCGGCCTTGCCGTACGCTGCCGCCCATTCTAAGGGGGTTCCCCCATGATGGCTTCTAGCATCGACCTCGGCCCCGGCATTCAGCAGAACCGCGGCCGTTTCGGCTCTGCCGTTGCTGGCTGCGTAGTGTAATGGGGTTCCGCCGTATTTTCCTCCTCTAGAGTTGACCTCGACCCCGGCTTTCGCCAAGGATGCTACAACTTCGACTTTGCCCTTTCTGACCGCGTTGAAGAGGGGGGTGAAGCCGTCTTCGTCCTGAACCTCCATTATTGCCCGCAGTTGTTCCTCGGCTTCCCGTGCCTGCCGTTGTTCCTCGGCTTCCCGTGCCTGCTGTTGTTCCTCGGCTTCCCGTGCCATTTTTTCCAGACTTCTGCTCACATCTGACAGCAACTCCAAAGTCGGCACGTAATGCTCGGAATCCTTGGGCAGATGAATGACGTATGATTTCAGCAGTTGCTGACCCTTGCGAAAGTCACTGATGGTGGTTCCGTTCTCCACCAGCAACTTGCCATAGAAGAACAGAAATGCAGGGGGCGGGTCCGTATCCAGCGCCTCGATCTTTCGGAATGCCTGTATGGCTTCCTGCGCATCCCCGCTTTCGAGCGCTTTTGTTGCCTCCAGGAGGTACTGATCGGCCAAAATATCAGGAGGCAGGTCCTGGGCGGCTGCCGTGCCGCACAAAAAACATGCACAGAGAAATGTCAAAGCCGCTTTCATGGTTTCGCCTCATTCAAGAACTGTTTTCCGCTACACCGCATTGGCCAGCGAGCACATGCCAGCATTTGGGCGCTCGTCAGGCAGTGGTTCATTCGTCACGCTGTCTGTTCCCGGTTGGGCATGCTGTCGCTGACTTGTGATCTTCACAACCAACCAGCAGGACGCAGGCCGAAAGTGCAAGCAGGTGTCGTTTCATGATTTCCTCCCATGTTTGACGGATCGCGGCAAGATGCCGCTGTGACTGCCACCAAAGCCGCGACCCGCGGGCACGGAGCTTGCTACGCCGATTTCAAGGCGTCAATTGTGGAATGTCGGGGGATCGTGCCAAGTCGGCACTTTGCCAGCGCAGACCCAAGCCATTGACCCCTTGAGCACTCCTACCCATTGCAAATGAAACTGGCCGGTGCCGTTGTGGGTGGACGTGACGGCGGGCCATGTGCTCTTGCCTGCCCCCAGTCCGGTTGCCCCGCAATGCGGTTCCTTGTCGGTCCGCTCCAGGCAGTATCGAAGATACACCGCGCCACCGCAATCGTTGGTGATCTTGATGAGAAACTCGGAGTCGTCCTTCAAGACGCTCTGCGTTGTCAGGCAATCGGGGATGGTCCGATAGCATGAATCTTCGTCCGCGCTTTCAGGCCCGCGCGCATGAAGACTGGTTGCCGATGCCGCCCAGGCGGCAAGACACAATGCCAATTGGGCGATGCGGAATTTCATGGGACGCCTCCTCGGTCTGTCAATCAAACAAGTCATCGCGAACCGCGCCGACCCCGCCGGATAGCTTGATCAGATGCTTCGTTCAACCCTCATGACAGCCTCCCGAATGTTAAGGGTGAAGAAGACGTTCAGATTTGGCACGGCATCGTCCGCATTGCCCACACCCATACGGCGCGATCGTCGGTCGAGCCGGAGCCGGCCTCGACATGCCAGCTGGTGAACGGGTTCGGCAGTTCGATGAGTTGGCGAAGCGCGGCCACTATGGTGTTCTCGGCGATGTCCATGCCCGTCACCTGTTCGGTCCGCCGACAGCGCTCTCGTCTGCATTGCTCAGTCGTCAATTTCAGCGAGTGTTCTCGCGGTGTTACGTAGATTTTCCCAAGATTTTGCGGCATCATCGATCCATTTTTGATCACACGATTGTACTTTTTCCAAATGCGATTCCGTGTTCGCTGCGAATGTCGCGATTTCGGACCTTAGCCTCTCCTCGGCCCTCGGCTGTTGCTTGGCAGCACATGACAAGTAGTCGGAGACGAGTTCCGACAAACTGAAGCTAGAGAATTTATCGGATCTTGTTCCGGTCTTGGACGGAGTGTGCCGATATCCGTAACCCGAGTTCCCTATCGAGACTGTCTCGTCTTCCTTGGGCGGAGGTCGCTTAGCAATACCACCGAGTTGCGATATAACAAAAATGGTTGTTGCTCGAGCACAGGAATCCGATGGATCCTGATTTTCTATCGTAAATCGTCCACCCATTACTTCGTCAACTTGCTTGAGTCGAAACTCTATTTCTCTCTGGATTTCGGTCTTGCTGCATGTAGGAGGAGGTGGTGATGTGCTGCAAAAAGAAAGGAATGCGATGATGACACCGACTAAGGGGATGATAACAAAGGCAGGTTGAAGACGGCGAAGTACGCGGAATGCACGTGATCGCGAAATACACTCCAGACGATCAAGTAGTCTCTTGGAGAAGCTGGCGTTATTGTCCGCAGGCATGATTTTGCACCCGGCAACTTAAGAGTATTTTCGATGACCGCAAAATTCCCGACGAGATCGTTCTCCGCAGCATAACAGAGTCAGCATCACAGCCGGTCCTTGACGGCTTCGGAGGTGTATCACCCTCCGGTCTCGCGCCCGGCAAAGCCTGAGAGTTCAATCGGGGGCCGGTCGGGAAAGCGGGCGACGAGCGAAAGGCTGCCGCCCATCGCCTCGACCGACTTGCGCAGCGTGGACAGCAACAGGTCGCTGCGCTGCTCCAAACGCGAAACCGCGTCCTGGCCGATGCCAAGTTCGCGCGCGACGCTTGCTTGGGCGAGTTCGCGGGCCTTGCGCAGTTCGCGCAACGTCATTTCCTCGGCGATCAACTCGGTCGTCCGCTCCTCGACCCGCCGCCGCCGCTCAGGCCGCAGTTCCGCCATCATCTCGTCAAGGCTCACGGTCATTGCGTTCCTCCTTCATCGGCAAGCCAGGCAAGGTGCCGGTCGAACCGCCCGTCGGCCTTGCGAATAAGCGCGCGGTAGAACCGCCGCTCGCTGCCGCCCGATTTGTCGCCGGCTACCAGCAGGATGGCCTCGCGCGCGGGATCGAAGGCAAAGGCAACCCGCCATTCTCCGTCCGACGCACTGAACCGCATCTCCTTCATGTTCGCGTGCTCCGAGCCGTTCAGTGTATCCACCTGCGGCCGACCCAGTTGAGGCCCGAACTGTTCTAGCAATCGACCGATTGCATAGACCTCATCCTGCACCGGCTCGGGCAGATTGCGAAACTCCGGCAAGAACTCGTCATGGAACGCAACCTGCCATTTCATGGCGGCAGGATGAATTCGCCGAGTCATGAAGTCAAGGACAAGTCCCGAACTGAAATCCAGATCCTGGCCTGCTCGACGACGATCAGGTGTGGGCAGCACAACAGAGAATTGACAGTGGCTCAGGCTCAGGACCCTCAGGCCCGCAATCTGGACGTTCAGGAATGGTGTCCCGGTATTTGGGTTCGGCGGATTGCGCAGGATTCCCGCCGATTGTTGGCCCGGTCTCCATGCCGGGAGCAGGGCTGAACGGGGATTCTGGTGGAGAGCCGAGCAGTTCGAATTCCAAGCAAATTTCTAAATTATCTTGGACAGTTCCTTCGCCATTATTGTTGCCAAGAGTTTGAACCCCCTGTCCGTCGGGTGCAGTTCGTCGTTCCACCAATTCTTGTAATTGGTATCGTTCGGAAGAACGTCTAGGAAATTGACATAATGAACATGCCGAAGTCTGGGAGACTGAGCTATTGAACGCAGCATCTTGTTGAATGAATCCAGAAGCTCTTCCACAATTTCAGTTGTTTCATCGATGTCGCGATAACCTAAACTGTCAAAGCAGGGCTTTAGCCACGGACCGGCGAGATTGATCCAACCGTAGCCGCGTCCATCGGGCACGCCAGCGCAATAACCGTGCAGCACAATGGGGATCGGCTTTTTCAGGAAATGGTCCGACATGGCGTTGACCGCGCCGATCAGCGTCAGATAAGCTTCCCTAAGCCGGATGTTGATCATCTCGTCGACGATCACGCGATTTAGTCCGGGACGCAATCCCTTTTTCGGGTTGATCATGAACCGGAATTGCTCGCCGGCAACGTCGTTTCCTCCACCGGACAGCAGAACGGCAGCAGGTGGCTCATTGCGGTCGACCATCTTTGCAAACGCCCGTGCCAACCCGGTTTTCTGTTTTGGATTGAAGGCCATGTTTTCCAAGAGGTGCCCAGGGTTCGCAACGTTCGTGACGTCGAAGTTCATTTCCTCGAGTTCGTCCACGAGATCGGTCCAGAAGGGAATCTTGAACCAGGAATCTCCTTCTGCGATCAGAAATTTCCTCGCTGGTCGCGTCCGCTCTCGGCTGCGAAGGACTCGGGAAAATGAACTTGTTGCCATTTCGCGCCCGATCAAAAGGGCATGTTCGTCGTCAATCCCAACGTTCGGCAAGCGTTCTGAGGTCGGTTGCGGGATCTCGTTCTCCGCCGCCAGCACTTTCCAATGCTTACGCTTGTTGCTGACGTCATAGAGGTTGGGCTCTTGCGGGTACTTCGTCGATGGAAGATATTCGCGTATACGGTCGAACCACGTCGCATAATCTGCATCAATGGGCAATGTTTCCAGCGTCCGTAGCGCGACATAAGAAAACGCTCCGTTCGGTCGACCATTAAAATATGCGTCTGTGCTTTCCTGATCTTCTTGACATGCCGCCAGGAGCAGCGGGCCATTCCTGCCAGGCGCGCTGGCGGAAAACCGGCTGACAGTCTGTGCAGCTAATTGGCTTTTCTGCAGTTCCTTGACAAATAGACTGGGTGCCAAAAATCGCGCCGTCGGTCTGGGAGACATTTCATCGAGCAATTCAGCATCCAGTCGGGATACACGCGAGACCGTCCCGGAGTTGCATGAGTCCGAAATTACCACCCAACGAACGCCTTGGCGGCGCTTTTGATAGATCTGGTTTAACTCGTCATCAGTAATGACACCGTTCGCACGCACGTCATAGGGACACCAGCACTCATCCTGTCCGTCAGCCTCGTCACCATCAGCATCTGGCACTACGGATCCGTGCCCGGCGAAAAAAACCACAACAATATCGCCATCCTTGGCCATTTTGGTGATTGCCAGCATCTCCTTGCAGATACGCTCTCTCGTCGCTTCCGAGTCAATAAGGCGGTTGCAAGTGAAGCCGCGGGCTCGGAGGGCATTGGCCCAATCATTGGCGTCGTTGATACAGCCGAAAAGATCGCTACCAGTGCCAGGATAATCGTTTATACCAATACAAAGACCGAGCTTTTGGGCCATGATTCGATCCTCTTGAAGGGGATTGCCATTGCCGTTTCCATTTGCTGCTAGAGATTGTACGGTCAATGAAGGCAACGATCAATTGGAAATGCTCCCGTGGGTCGTGTCAGGTTGCCGACGGTGAGAACAGAATGCGTGCCAAGCATCGCCGCTGGTGGAGTCTTGGCATGCTCCAGCCGCACCTCCCGTGCTACCGCAAACGCGTAGCCAGCATTGAAAAGGAATTTCGCAACCCTTGGGACAATGCAAGGACCTTCAGGCCCGCAATCTGGATGTCGTCTGCCTGGAGGAAGATGGCGCAAGAGGCGGAAACGTCTGAGGCTGCGGACCGCCCGGTCGGCGGCGCTTCCGCCCGGATTCCGCGACCGAGGGCCGAGGGGATTCACGTGGGAAGCAAGCGAATTCAGGCTCCGGGCGTTCTCTGGCGGCGCATGGCCACCATGGGTTCCGCACGCGGGTCCGGGCGGTCGCCAGGTCCTGTCCCGGGCGGCGCGGACAGGCATCGGGGGACCGGAACGTCGCCCGTCGCATCCCGCATGGCACGTCTTGCAACCAGGCGGCGCATGGCGCCGCGATTCGCCGTCTGGCGGCGACGTTACGTCAGGACGCGCGGACACGGTTCTCGACCCCAGACGCCGCGCAAGGCACTGGAATCCGGCAGGAAAGCACTCCTGCTCCCCGCTCGCTCCCGCATGCTTGACAGACCGTGCGCAACGGCGAACCATCACGGAAGACGACCATGCGGGTCCCCCGCCGCGTCCTTGCGGCCGTTCCGGGACTTGCCGGAAGCAGGAGTGAGCCAATGCTGAAGCCGGTCCATGCAGCCGTCGGGACGTCCTCGTCCGCGACGCCCGAGACAGCTGGGGGAATCCTTTCGCGCGCAGCAAACGGCGTCCGGGACATCTTCCGCAGCCGGCAGCCGGGTGTTGACAAGCCTGCCCGTCTCCCCTCAAGTACGCCGAGCCGAGCCGAGCCGAGCCGAGCCGAGCCGCCACATCTGCGTCCGGGCTTCGGCCATGAGCGCGTCTGCATGGAACCGTTCCCGCCCGCCTGCCTCCCCGTCCGAGTCTTCCGCTTCTGCCGGCCGCGCTTCCGCATCCCGCCGGTCCGCATCTTCCCCTGACAGTCTCGCCTCTTCTTCCGCCCGCGCCGTTGCGGGCGTTCGTCATTCTGTCCGAAGCCTGCGGGGCGGCCTGCTCGCGGCGCTGCTGTGCCTGCCGCTGCTCGCCGGTCTTTCGGCCGAGGTGCAGGCGCAGGACGCAACGGCGTCGATCAGGACCGGGGGCAACCATCCCGTCCCCAGCATCGCTTA
>JAJEAY010000093.1 GCA_022824145.1 Rhodobacter sp.
TTCACTTGCAAGTAGTCCGCGATAGCAGTAGAGCGATTTTGCTTACCCGGTCTTGGATCCTAGAACTGATGCCCGGTCAGTTCTCCGAGACGTTCGCTACGACGATATTTGTGCGGGAATCCGATTCGGTCCTTGAATTCGTAAAACAGACACAGTCTCCAAATTGTGCTTGAAGGGCAGGAAAAATTTGGAGCCTATCATTGCTATACTTTTGTTCCCGACTTTATTACTGCGCGAAGTTCGCGACGCTGCACAAATGCATAAATGCATAAATGCATAAATACGTCATTGCAGTCTTTCTCCAAAGTCTTGAGGTCGAAGTTTTTAATATATACTTCGGGCTAACGGAGTGTCAAATCACCATCGAAAGCCAGCAGAAAATTCGAACATATTGCCATCCTGCAGTGGAATGCTTTTCCCAAAAGCACTTGCGACAGTAACTTCCTAGCGTGCGTACGTTAGCCGTCGAGAGATCTCCGGAGGGGGCAGACAAATCAAGTCACGGTCGACGTGAAAGCATTATAAGCCTAGATTACTGCTTATCAATTATACACGCTCACGCTCTAATCGGATCTATCACCAAACGAGGCCGTAGTTCTTGAAAATTGAATCCGGCAGTCTGGAAAGAGCTGAGTATGTACTACTCTCAATTTGTCCTTAGCGACTTCCGCGAAAAAAGAACCTATGCTCATTTCTTGCTTAAACTTTTCGACGGCTTCATGCGTTCTAACGCACAACCAGGCATCATTACAAGATACAGCCGGTCGGGAGTTATTTGCTTGTCAGGTGTTATTCCAGCATATGACTTTTTGGGTTCTTGCTTCGGAGCGAATTCTGCATAGGGCTTCTCCAATTTGCAAGGTAGCCAGCGACACAGTGCCCCCGAAGATGCGCCTCGTTGGTCCGGGTTTGGCTTGTGTATTGAAGGCAAGCGTCATGCCCATGTTGTCCAAGTAGCCGTCCTCTGTGTTCTCGAAGTCATCTGGTGACTGCGATATGAGCATAAGGGAACCGCCTTTTGATCGGCTCATTCGTAGGAGGTTTGCAAGAGCCGGCAGTCTTGTCGAAAGGATCACATGGGCTTCGTCGAGCATGGTCAGATGGCGAAGGTTGCGAGTGCCTTGTTCGTCGGTTGGCGCATCCGGCTGAGAGTTGATCCAGCGGTCCAAGGCGTCGAGGGTCAGATTTATTATCATTCGTCGCATTTCCATCGATCCGTCTTGTGGAAGCTGGATGATCCAGCTCCTTGCGAAGAATTCTGCAGGAGAAAGTTTGGGTTTGAAGAGGAAGAATTGAGTCAGTTCGTTAAACGTTGCCGTCAGTTCATCGGGCTTACGTCCACGGTCGTCGTATTCGGATTCTAGCGCCGAGGCGACATCCGGAAGGCTTGCCGGTGCATCCGGGGAACTTTGGCGAAGGACAGATGCAACGGCTTCCCTCAGTGCCTCTGACTGGACGCCGCTGGGCTTGCGCGCTTTGACCGAGGCGATCGAGTCTCGAATACGTGCGGCGGCGGTCTTGATCGACGTGTCGTCACTGGACGGAACATGCAGCACGTCCAATGGGATTGCCATTTCCGGAGGGGTAATCGACGTGGCTCCGAAGCTTCGTGAAAAGCTGTCTGTGAGGTCGCCCTTGAAGTCGAACGCTAGAAGCGGAAGCTCGCAGTTTTGGCGCAAGGTGCGGAGCATATGCAGTGCGGTTCTGGTCTTGCCTGATCCAACGCCGCCGATAATGGCCATGTGAGGGCTACCGCCTGCCCCATTCACCGAAAATGTGACATGCTCGTTCGACTTTAGGTCGCGCGCGATTTCGCCTACCGGCAATCGGACTTCTCCAGGGAAGGTGGCGGCGGCGGCGATCGGCGGGGTATCTTCGTGTCGGTCGCCGTCTCCAGCAAAGCCAGCAAGTTCGGACAGATGTGCGACGAAGCCATGCATCTGCTGACCACCGTCATCCCAATCCTGCTTGAGAAGAAATGCGCCTCTATGCCAGTGGCGTGTGACCAATCCCTGCAAGCCCTTCTTCGTCATTTCAGCGTCGCCGCTATGCTGCGTGATGAGAGCCAACCACGTGGCAGAGTGAGAATCCTCCCCGAAGAGCTGCATTCCGCGCAACGGGATTGCCATGTTCTCGCTGTCTTCGTCATTCAGTTCAGGCGGTTGGTCAGGGAGGGAAAGTGATCTGCCCACTGAAAGTCGGGCGGCGACATATCTATGCTTCCACCCCAGCTTCGCAGTGAGGCTGGCGCAAATGTCGTCCGCGGAACGGGTCGTCCGAAACGTGGATGTTCCGAGATCCGGAATGCTGACAACCATGTCTAGAGCTCCTCTGGATCGAGTTTGTGGACACTTGTAACGGCTACACCTTTGTCGCTGCGGATCCTCAGTTCGAAGACGGCCACCAAACGCTCTCTGACAGCGTCGAGTTTGTCGTCCACAACTTCTTCGTCAGTGGACAAGAGAATTACCTGGCCAGCCCGGTCCGTGAACGTCTTTAGAACGCCAATTCTCTGAGCGCGGCTCAGCCTGGCCAATGGTGTATCGACTACGAATGGAAACGTCCGGCCGCTGACTCTGGTGATCGCGGTGATCAGAGCCTGGGTGAACACCTGGCTGGCGCCGGCGGACTTGTCGATTCCGTGCAGATCCTCGCCATCTGCGGTCAGCATTCTAACTTCGCAGTCCGGGGTGATCTCAATTCGGTCCACTCGATCGGACAGATGAGCCATTGCCTTCCAGGCTCGCGTCATCTCCTCGGCAACCTCGCCAACTTCACTTGGCAACGCGTCTTTGAGGAGCTCCTGGATGAGGCCAGCGTAGCGATCCGCGAATTCGGCCCGCCTTAAGGCGGGAGCACCAGCACCCTGGCGTGTCATGTAGCGCCCGAGCTCCGCCCGCTTTTGGGCAAGTTCCGCTTCCTTACCCTGAATCGTGCGTTCAGCCTCATTTCTTTGGGATTTGTAGTGACCCAACTGTTCGGACAGTTGCCTCAATTTCGACGTAAGCTGCTCCACTTCCGGTGCTGTCGATTCGAGATCCTGCCATTCCCGTTTGATCGTATCGGCCCGTTCGACTGCGATACGGAATCTTTCCTCGTGGCCAGCGACTTCTCCTTCAGTGTGATTGTCCAGCGACAGCAGGCGTTTGATCGCTTGGGCGCGCGTCGTGCCACTGAGGGACGGATGCCGATATTCCTCGGGACAGCCTTCGGGGGCTGGATGCCATAGGGCGTCCCAAGCCGCCTTTCCGGCTTCGACAACGGCCTGGCGTCGATCTTCATCGAGTGGTGGGTCAAGCGCGGAGACACGGCGTCCAAGTTCGAGGGCGAAGCGGTCAAGGTTCTGAGCGCCTTCGTTACGGCCTGATTCCCATCGCTCGAGCCTTTCTTCAGCTTCGAGTCTTTCGCGTGTGCGGCTCCGCAGATCGGAACCTGCAATCGCCAAAGCGACGTCTTCTTGGATAAGCGCTAGCAGAGCGTCCATGGCGCGTTGCGCTTCGTCCCGATGCCGTTGCTCTGCTTGCATGAGCCTTCCGACCATTGCCGTCGTACCTTCGCCACGACCACCGAGGGCTTGGGTCAAGTCGTCGACTTCGGCCGCGAGTCCCGGCAGAACCGCAACCGCTTCATTGAGTCGTCCCTTCTCTCCGACTATGGATTCTGAAATGGTGGCGATTTCAGCCTGCACCTTCTTGACTGTGCTGTCAGTCGGTGCAGCTGCCGAAGTGCGCCGTTGTTGAGCATAGGTTGCGAGTGAGGATCTCAGGCTTTTCAAGATCGGGAGACCCAGCAAGCCCTCGATGCCTCGGCGGACCTGTTCGCCCATTTCGCGATTTGCGTAACGCTGCACCTGTTCGCCGTCGAAGAGAAAGAACTCGGCGAGGCTCGGATGAAGGAAGCGTTGGGCTATCCAGTCCCGGAACCACTCGTCACGATTTTCAACTCCGGATGGGGGAGTTACGGGTTCTCTGGCCAGACCGTGAAATATCGCGAGGTCATCGTCACCGGGCTTGTGCTGACGGTTCTGCCGAAAGTGCCATGTTCGTGTGAGCTCGATCGGGTCACCGTTGTCGTCTTCGACCTCGATTGACACATAGCACTTTGCCGGACCGGTCTCCGTGGCTCGATGGTGAAGTGTGTTGCTCAGGAACTGGCTATAGCTGGCTTTGAATCGGTCAACAGCGTCACCATCGGCGACAGCTCGGGCACGTGGGACAAGAACCAGTCCTTCCCGGCCAAACAATCCCAGCGTAAGTGCTTCGAAGAACGAGGTCTTACCGTACTCGTTGGGTGCCCTGATGAGGATGACATTCCGGTGGCCATGTGGTGTTGGAAACTCGAAACGGGCGTGCCTGTAGGAGCGCCAGTTTATCAATTCGACCGTACGGAGATGCATTATTCGTCCGCTCCGATCTCGATGCTGTCAAAAATCTCGTTGAATGCCTCCGTTATCCCCCGCTTTCGGAGTTTGCCCTGCTGATCCATTTCAACGGCGATGAGCTGTTCCAGCACACCTGGGTCGAGTTCCGCTTCCTTGCACTTCGAGTTGACCAACTTGCGGCCCGCTTCGCTGCGAAGTAGTACGACATGGCCGTTCGCCATCACGCGTCCCCTGTGGCCAAAGTGCGCTGAGCTTGCACATTTCGCTCCGCACTGACGATCACATCTTCCACCCAAAGCTCCCGTATGCGTTCGATTTCCGGGTGTGCAATGAGAACCATTTCTGATTGTGCTTGAAGGGTCAACAGTCGGTCCAGAATTTCGCGTCTGGTAGCCATATTGAACGGGCCGGGCACGAATACACCCTTCTTGGTGATCGTAACGCGTCCATTGCGGCGCCTGGCAAGTCGGCGCTTGGGATCGTTGCGAATTTCCACAAGCCAGTCACGAAACTCGAGCAGCGGCATGAATTGATCGAAGCCGGAGTCGACGAATCCTGCAAGACTCTTGTCCTTTTCCACAACTGTGCACGTCCAGCACCCGAATCGAGAAGATCTCGTGCCACACGACGGAGCGTCGGACTTCGAAGTCACGACAGGGCATTCGCCCCCGCCCGCGTCACGGTATAGCTGGATCAACCGATCATGGCTGCCTCCCCAGGGAGGCTTGTTCTCTGCGAGAATCTCCCAGACATCGTCGGTGTCCAGTTCGAGGATTGGTCGAAACACCAGACAGCCGGGAAGGTCGTTGTGCCGGTTCAGTCTTGAACCGTTGTCATAGCGCGCGGCTGCACCGGCTCGAGTGGCGCTCTCGCTTCTGCGCACGCCAAGAAGAAGTATGACTTCGCCTGAGATGCTCGCTTGGTCCCGAATGTAGTTGCTGGTTGGTTGGATCTTCATTCGATCAGTGCACCAGCGGAAGTTGCGGTTGGGTGACGGATATCCGCGACCGATGAGATTGACCCAGAACGTCTGATTCGGTTCGGGTGCGGTCGTGGCGACGACAATAGGCAGATCGAATGCATGCGCCGCTTTCTGGATCTCCGTTAGGCTGATCCGAACATGTTTCATGACCAACGGACTTTCAACGAGCGTGTCGTTCGCCACTATATGGACGACCCGCGTTCTCTCGCTGCGTGGCAAGGAGATCAGATGTTCGACGACGAGGTGCGCGACGAGTGTACTGTCTTTGCCGCCGGAGAATCCGATGATCCAAGGCTTGCCGTGAGGTTCCGCGTATTCCTGCTGAATCTGCTGTCGGATAAAATCAAGGATGTCTTTGGGAGCGGTCTGGAATGGCATTTCGGAGCTACGGCGACAACTGTGCTCAGTGGCGATGTACGACATCGCGGGCGTTGGCACGCTCGTGTGCGATGTCGTAAGAGAGCGATCCTTGATCGGCATGTCATTCGCGGTCATATGTGTACCTGCGGTGAAAGGTGGGTGGCGACGATCATCTGGTCGGCATAGTCCAGCGAACCACCACGGTAATGGTCAACCGCCCGGATCATGTCATCGGCAAACTTCAAGTGGATTTCTTCAGTGGCGGCACACACCTTAAAAGTGGTCGCAACTAGGCTGCGAGAAGGTCCGCAAGCCCGGCTCTGGATCGGCAATAGTCTCACCAAGATCTCTCTGCATGTGAAATTCCAAGCGTCAAACAAGTGAATGCGAACATAGCTCTGCAGTGTTTTCACCCCGAATTTTCCGAATATCGTGTAACGTATACGGACTCCGATTATGATCTGGAGCGCTTTGCAATCCGCCTTGGGAACGGTCAATTGCCTCGTCGATTTTCACAGCAAATCCGAACATCAGAGCGGTCGCAGTCCTCTTGCCTACCGCACTGAATGCCTTGCCAAAAGGCAAATTGCAAGGAGACAGCATTGCGAAGAACGAGTCTGACCGCCATTTCCCATTTTCGGATACCCAACAAAACGCGTGAGAAGGTATCAACTTCAGCATTGCGCCGATAGACAGGGTCAGTTGACAATCGGGCGGATACATGTCGTCAGGTGCCCCAATGACCGCCGGAACGGCGGCGCAGGCAACTTCAGGCAAAACGGGCAGGCGAAAAAATGAACGATGACAGAACGGTTCTGACCGATGCCATGCGGGCGCAGATCAAGGACATGCTGCCCGGCAAGGCGACCGATCCCGGCGTTACGGCGGCAAACAGCCAGCGTTTTGTCAAGGCGGCGCTCTGGCGGCCATTCAATGGGACACTGTTGACTCCACGGTGGCGTGGCCGCACATGGCCCGCTTGTTTTCGGGGAAGGGCGATAGGATCAGGAATCCCTTCCGGAGCTCACGAATTTCGGTATAGGTTGGCGTTTTGACGACAGGAAGTCGGCGAGATGCGCGGTGCCGACCGCAATTTCCTTGACCGTTTGGGCCAATTCGGCGGTGTCAGGCCGCTTCATTCAGTTCGGCCTGCCCATGTGCAAAGTGGGGACATCGAGTCAACTGTGTCCAGTTGAAAGTCTGGCGGCCCCGGACGGAATCGCCCTGACGCGGCCTTCCGGAGCAGTTCGGCAACTGCAGCAACGTCTTCACGTGCTTCCGCCGCTAGGTTCCCTCGGACGTTTTCACGCATGTTTTCAAAGTCCTGTGGGAGGATTTTCGCCTTGAGTACGTGTTCATCGACGGCACGGTCGTCCAAGCTCACCGGAAGGCGGCGGGCGCGGAACGGGGATCTGCAGGCAAGGAACCGGCCGTTCCAGAAGCAGCCTGAGCAGCAGAACCGTGGCGAACGCGGACGTGCTGGGATACCTCGAGCGGTTCGTGGTCCTAGCAGGCCAGCCGCAACATCTCGCTGTGGTGCCGGACTTTCCCGGGGATCTCCCGCTCAGGGATCTCGTCGGGGACGAAGCGTTCGACGCGGACTGGCTGCTTGACGAAGTCGCTGGGCGCGGAGCGGAGGGCGGTTCCTTCTACGAAGGCGAACCGGAAGGAACGGCGGGAGCAGGAGACGGAGATGTGCCGGCTGCGGCACCGGACAGAGAACTTTTTCTTGAAATTAAAAGAGGCCCGGGCGGTGACGACACGGTAGGACAGAACGGACGAGGGCATTGCGACGGCGATTCATCTCATGGCGGTAGTGATCGCGGCGAAATGAGTTTCAACAGGCCATTGTTCTTCGCTGTAGCAAGAACGGCATAACACAATCCCTGAACGCGGCTTCGGACATTTGCCGAGGCGAATAAGAGCTCAATGGCGGGTATCTGATCTTATTCTGTCGGTTCGAAGCACAGTGAGAAGCGTACAAGCGACTGGGATTCCGCAAATTCGGGAATCACCCCTGGCAATCTTCATCTCGCGCCTGCAATCTATCGGTGGCACTTTCAGACTCCGCCGTGAAAGTCCCGGTACCGTCTCAGCCCTTGGTATGCGCCCGGGGTAGGTCAAGGAATGGCCTCGGATTCCGGGCGCCTGGCACAAGTACCCGCTCTATGCCTCGCATCTTGCATCTTCGCCTTCGCTCCAGCGAAGTCCTGCCCTGCTTTCTGGATGCTCTCCAGATCCAGCCCGAGACATGATCGACTGCAGGCCGGGTAAAACCTCGATAGAGAGTCAAACGAAAATTGGTGGATCCGGCCAATTCGCGTGTCTGACATTCACCGGAGAATTACGGCACCCGAACACACCCAGCAATTGCCGCCTCTTCAGTCCACCACAAGCGATCTTTCACTGCTGCAGAAGATTATATCTTCCAGAAGCTGAAGCTGAGCCAAACGACAGCAACTCCAAGTGGAATCCAAAGCGTTGTTCCAAACACTCCGATCCACGCAAGAAAAATATAGGCCGTTCCCAGAAGCCCGATGAACAGCCGGTCACCGCGGGTCGTCGTGAGGCCCAGGATTCCATCTCTCTCGTTTCCGCCAGGCCAACGCAGCTCAATGAGCGTCAGGATCGCGATGAAGCCGAAAATGAACAGGAAAAACGCCAGAGTCGCCCGGGTCCAGGCCATCCAGAAACCCGAAAAGAGAGGCTCAGACCACCATTTCGCCCAAGTGAACACCTCTTCCTTCGGTTTGCCAACATTGCCCCATCCCTGGGCCAAGGCGACCGCGGGCAGAGTTGCGACCAAATAAGCCAGCTTGCGCATCAGACCCTCCCCAGGGCAAAGCCCTTGGCAATGTAGTTGCGCACAAAGTAAATGACGATCGCGCCTGGAATGATCGTCAGAACTCCGGCAGCAGCCAAGAGCCCCAGTTCGTAGCCTGCCGAAGAGGCCGTCCGGGTCATGGTAGCCGCGATGGGCTTGGCCTCGACTGCCGTGAGTGTCTTGGCCAGAAGCAGTTCCACCCATGAAAACATGAAGCAGAAGAAGGCCGCGACGCCCACACCTGCCTTGATCGCCGGAATGAAAATCGTGATGAAGAAGCGGGGGAAGGAATAGCCGTCCACGTAAGCTGTTTCGTCAAGCTCCTTTGGTACGCCTGACATGAAGCCTTCCAGGATCCAGACGGCCAACGGGATGTTGAACAGGCAATGGGCCAGTGCCACAGCAAGATGTGTGTCGAAGAGACCAACGGATGAATAGAGCTGAAAGAAGGGCAGCGCGAAGACTGCCGCCGGCGCCATGCGGTTGGTCAGCAGCCAGAAGAACAGGTGCTTGTCGCCGATGAAGCGGTAACGCGAGAAGGCGTAGGCCGCAGGAAGGGCCGCAGCCAGCGAGATCACGGTATTCAGCGACACATAGATGATGGAATTGATGTATCCCCAGTACCAGGACGGATCCGTGAAAATCGCCGTATAGTTGTCGAGAGTGAATTCCTGCGGAAACAGCGAAAAGCCACCAAGGATCTCGTTGGTCGTCTTGAAGCTCATCGCAACTAGCCAATAGATCGGCAGCAGCAGGAACAGAATGTACAGGATTGGAACCAGGCTGCGGGGTCTCATTGGTCGTCCCTCGTCATCAGCGTGTAGAAGAGCCATGACACCGCAAGCGTGATGGCGAAGTAGATCAGGCTCATCGCAGCAGCGGGTCCAAGGTCGAACTGGCCGAGAGCCACTTTCACGAGGTCGATGGACAGCAACGTGGTGGAATTGCCCGGACCGCCTCCTGTCAGTACGAAGGGTTCGGTGTAGATGTTGAAGCTGTCCATGAAACGCAGCAGAATCGCGATCGTCAGCACGCGTTTCATCTTCGGTAGCTGGATATACCGGAAAACCGACCAGTTGGACGCGCCGTCGATCTTGGCCGCCTGGTAGTAGGCTTCAGGGATCGAGATCAAACCGGCATAGGCCAGCAGCACCACAAGCGATGTCCAGTGCCAAACATCCATCACGATCACTGTGATCCAGGCGGCAACCGGACTTTGGGTCATGTTGTAGTCGATGCCCAGGGTGTTGTTCAGGGCGTATCCCAGCAGCCCGATATCCGGCAGCGTAAAGATGTTCCACATGGCCCCGACGACATTCCATGGAATCAGGAGCGGCAGAGCCATCAGCACCAGGCAGACGGGAACCCATAGCCCTTGGCGCGGCATGGCAAGTGCGATCGCAACGCCCAGCGGAACCTCAATGATGAGGATCGTGACAGTGAAGAGAAGCTGTCGGCCAAGCGACGCATGAAAGCGTTCGGAACGAAGGATTTCCTCGAACCATCTAAGGCCGGCCCAGAAAAACTGATTGTTCCCGAACGTCTCCTGTACCGAGTAGTTCACCACGGTCATCAGCGGAACAAGTGCGTTAAACGCGACGAGCACAAGGACCGGAAGAACGAAAAGCCAGCCCCGCTGGTTTTCGGTTCTCATGCGTGCCCCGCTTCGGTTGCGATCCAGCCATCGGCATATAGCCGGGTCTGTCCGGGATGGAATTCGAGATTCACCTCCGTTCCCGTTTCGGGCGGCTGACCGTTGGTGATCGCAGTCACAACAGTATCGCCCGCCATCGCTTCGACAACCGTATGGCGCCCAATGTCAGCCGCCTTGCGCACGGTAGCGGGAATACCGGAAGTTCCGAGTCGAACGTACTCCGGACGAATCCCGATCTCGGTCCTGCCCTGATCGACCGCGATCGCCCCTTCCAGCTCAACCGGACGGCCACGGAAGCGTGCCACGTCATCTGAGACTTCCACGGGAAGAATGTTCATACCGGGAGACCCGATGAAATGCCCGACGAAAGTGTGCCGGGGACGTTCAAACAGCTCAACGGGAGTGCCAATCTGGACAATCCTTCCCTCCTGCATCACCACGACCTGGTCTGCGAAGGTCAGCGCCTCGGTCTGGTCATGGGTGACATATATCATGGTGACAGCAATCTTCTGGTGCAGTTCCTTGAGTTTCGAGCGCAGCTTCCACTTGAGTTCAGGGTCGATCACCGTAAGCGGTTCGTCAAACATGATGACATTGACGTCGTCCCGAACCAGCCCGCGACCCATGGAGATCTTCTGCTTGCTGTCCGGCATCAGGTTGGATGCACGTGTCGAAAGCCAGGCCTCGAGTTCCAGCATCCTGGCGATCTCGCGCACCCGTGCGTCCACCTGGCCGGAATCCATTCCCCGATTGCGAAGCGGAAACGCGAGATTGTCGTAGACAGTCATGGTGTCGTAGATCACGGGAAACTGGAACACCTGCGCGATGTTGCGCCTGTCAGGCGGCAGGGAATTGACGTCGGCTCCGTCAAACAGCACCCGCCCCTCGCTGGGGTGCAGCAATCCTGAAATTATGTTCAGAAGCGTAGACTTCCCGCATCCTGAAGGTCCGAGCAATGCATAGGCGCCGCCATCGTCCCACTCAAGGTCGATTTCCTTGAGCGCGTAGTCCTCAGAAGACGAAGGGTCAGGAAGGTAACTGTGGCGCAGTCTGTCAAGCGTTATCCTAGCCATGGGCAATTCCCTTCGCCACGAGCGCCCCTTCCCCATCGAAATAGAAGCACTGCTCGGGCAGAAGATGAAACCGATGTGTCTCGCCAACGCGGTAAGGATGGGTTCCCGCAGCCAGGCTGACCCAGTTCCGGCCGCCCAATGAGAAATACGCGACGCTTTCGGAGCCGCTGAGCTCGGTGATTTCCACCCGGTCCTCGATCGGGACCGACGGCACCCCTGGCGGCGTCGGGGTAATGTGGTGGGGACGTACTCCCAAGGTATAGGTTCCGTCGGCAAGTTCCAGCACCTCGCCTTGAGCCTGCCAACCGTGGTCATCCAGCTGGATCTGATCCCCGAGTTTCCGGACCTGCGCAAGATTGATCGGTGGGTCCGAGAACACCCGCGCCGAGATCAGATCGGCAGGCGAACGGTAAATTTCTGTGGTTCGTCCGAACTGGGTAACCCGGCCTTCGTGTATCAATGCCGTGTGTCCACCCAATAACAGCGCTTCCGTCGGATCAGAGGTCGCGTAAACTACCACCGTTCCCCGTTCGCCAAGAATCTCCGGAAGCTGCTCCCGCAGTTCTTCCCGCAGTTTGTAGTCGAGATTTGCCAGCGGCTCGTCCAGAAAAATTGCCGTTGATTCCTTTACGATCGCGCGAGCCAGCGCCGTACGCTGCTGCTGACCGCCTGAAAGCTCCTGCGGACGGCGGTGCAGCTCGGGCCCAAGCTGCAGCACATCCGCCGCCTCATGCACGCGGCGGTCGATGTCGGATCTATCGACGCCAGTGACCCGCAGCGGTGACGCGATGTTCTCGTAAACCGTCATGTGCGGGTAATTGATGAAAAACTGGTGCACCAAGGCGATTCTTCGCCTTTGTGGATTCTGCCCGGTTACATTCTGCCCATCCACCCAGACTTCTCCGAGCGACGGGCGATCCAGGCCCGCCATCAATTTGATCAGCGTGCTCTTCCCCGCATTCGTCGCACCCAGAAGGATATTGAATCCACCCGGCTCGAACTTCAGCGACGTCTCATAGATATGGATCTCTGCGCCGACTTTTTTTGTGACGTTTCTAAGTTCCAGCGCCATTGGATTCCCTGCCGGGGTGCACGGCCAAGCTGCGGCTCATGCTGTTAGGGGCTGGCGGAGCGCTGTTCTGCGCTCCGCCAGTTTGGTTCACTGGTTCCAGCGAGCGACGATCTCTTCGTACTTGACCGTCTCGCCCTGCGGCTTCTCGTTGTCGAGCTTTGCCTTGGGCGCTCCTGGCTGGCTCAGCCAATGTTCAGGATCGCTTTCCTCGTTGAGCCTCGGACCGCAGCCGCCGTACACGTTGGCGGCTTCGTCAGCAGCCTGCATACGCGCCATGGTCGTGTCCATCTCGGCAGCGAGGCGATCCATCGCCTCCTGTGGCGTGAACGCACCCGAGTTCACGTCGCCGATCTGCTGCCACCAGATCTGGGCAAGCTTTGGATAGTCCGGAACGTTGATGCCGGTTGGTGACCAAGCCACGCGGTCGGGCGAGCGGTAGAACTCGACCAAGCCACCCAGTTTCGGCGCGCGCTCGGTGAAGCTCTCGTGATTCGCCGTCGAGTTGCGGATGAAGGTCAGGCCCACATGGGACTTCCGGGTATCTACGGTCTTCGAAGTGACGAACTGCGCATAGAGCCAGGCGGCCTGTGCCCGATCCGACGGCGTGGAGTTGAGGAACGTCCAGGAACCCGCGTCCTGATAGCCGACCTTCTGACCTTCGGTCCAGTACGGGCCATGCGGGCTTGGGGCCATCCGCCAAAGCGGGGTTCCGTCGGCATCGACGGTGTTGTTTCCGTCAGACTGCGACTTCACCATGTCGGCGGTGAAGGCGGTATACCAGAAGATCTGCTGGGCCACGTTGCCTTGGGAAAGCGCCGGCAAAGACTGGTAGAAGTCATAGGACGCGGCTCCCGGAGGAGCATAGTTCCTCAGCCACTCGTCCCATTTGCGGATCGCATAGACCGCTGCGGGACCATTCGCGGCTCCGCCACGGCTTACGCTTGCGCCAGCCGGATTGCACGAGCCCGCTTCCATGCGGATTCCCCATTCGTCGACCGGGATGCCGTTCGGCTCGCCCACATCGCCGGCACCGGCCATGGAGAGCCATGCATCGGTCATGCGCCACCCGAGGTCGGGCGCGCGCTTGCCGTAGTCCATGTGGCCGTAAACACGAACCCCATCGATTTCCTGGACGTGCACGCTGAAGAACTCGGCGATGTCTTCATAAGCCGACCAGTTAACTGGCACTCCCAGATCATAGCCGTAGCGTTCCTTGAACTGAGCCTGCAGATCTTCCCGGTCGAACCAGTCCTTGCGGAACCAGTAAAGGTTCGCGAACTGCTGGTCGGGCAACTGGTAGAGTTTGCCGTCCGGACCGGTAGTGAACGAAGCGCCGATGAAGTCGTCGAGATCCAGGCCCGGATTGGTTGTGGCCGCCCAGTCGCCAGCCATCTGGTCTGAAAGGTTGTAGGCCAGCTGCAGCCGCGCGTGCGTTCCGATCAGATCGGAGTCGTTTACGTAGCCGTCGTACAGGTTTCGCTGGGTCTGCATCTGGGTCTGGACGGCCTGAACGACCTCCCCTTCACCCAGAAGCTGGTGGTTGACCTTGATGCCGGTGATTTCCTCGAACGCCTTGGTCAGCGTCTCGGACTCATAGGAGTGGGTCGGGATGGTCTCTGACAGCACGTTTATTTCCATGCCAGCATAGGGTTCCGCTGCCTTGATGAACCATTCCATTTCGGCCAGCTGTTCATCCCGAGACAGCGCCGATGGCTGGAATTCTTCGTCGATCCATTTTTCCGCAGCTGCCATATCCGCCTGAGCCGCGCCGCCGGACACAAGTACAGCCGACGAAGCAATTGCGGATAGAAGGTGTTTTCGCATTGTCTTCCTCCATGGGTTTCATTGTTTGTGTGAATGCGATGCATAGGAGCACGCAGCCAGCGGGATTTGAATTCGAATGGCACTGAGAGTCAAACCGAAAGGAGGTTCGGCAAGTTCCGTTCCGGTTGGTCCGGAACCGTTCCGAGGGTCAGCATCTGCTTCCATACGTTACCGGACGTCACGCGCTGGATGCTGCGGAAAGTCTCCGGACTTCTGACGACACCGGATGAATCCGCTAGGGATTTCTTTGGCCATTCCCCGAAATCAAGGAAATGACGTTCTTGCGCTCAACTCGACATTTGCGCGTGAACTGAACCCATGCAATCGGGCTGAGGTCCGCATTCCCTGAATCGGGAGACTTCAATAGGGTATGGGGTCGTTGACGATGAAGCAGAAATCGCAGGGACTCGGTCGGATCAAGGGCCGCTCACGCACCCGCGACCGAACGTATCCAGCACGCCGGCAAGGATCCGGGATATCGAAGGCAATGTGTGGAATCCCAACCGGTTTCCTGGAAAGCTCGGAAGACAAACGACCGAGCTTACCACCTAACATGGAAGCAATCCGACCCAGCATTGCCGCGACGCGCAGCGCTCAGGCGATGTTTGCGACTGGCGGAACCGAAACGTTATACTACGCACTGAAAATCAGCTTGGCGGCTATCACCCACATGGTGCAGCCAATCACCGTTTCCAGAACCCTCCAGGATGCGGGATGGGAAAAAAACGGTCGCAGAAGCCTGGCTCCGTAGCCGAGCGAGAAAAAGAACACAAAGGACGCGGTTACCGCACCGCCGCCGAACGCAACCCGCGCGCCCTCCCACTGTGTGGAAACTGAGCCGAGCAGAATCACTGTGTCCAGGTAAACGTGTGGATTGAGCCAGGTCAGCGCCAAACAGGTCGCCAGTGCCGTGGCCAAGGACACTGATCCAGCTCTTGCCGGTTCAAGGACGGCCGCCGGCCCAAGTGCCGACCTGAACGACATTGCGCCATAGACCATCAGAAATGCCACACCGCCCCAACGCATGACAGGCACAATCTGCGGAACTGCCTCGGCGACTGCAGAGAATCCCGCGACTCCGACGGCGATCAAAACGGCGTCGGAAAGCGCGCACACCAGGCAGATAGGAAAGACATGCGCGCCTCGCAGACCCTGTCGCAGTACGAACGCGTTCTGCGCGCCGATCACCAGGATCAGACTAAGACCGAGCGCGAAACCGGCCAGTGCCGCTGCGGCCATGTGATCCCTCCATTTCGGGAATGTCCAGCGGACCATCCTGAGAGCATTCACTTGCGAATGCAATCACTTCGATACACCGCGTCCTGCACATATTTGAAGCAGCCGAGAGGATGCTGATTTTAACGGGTGAACAAGCCGATCCGAGACGTGCGCTGCTTCCGGCCGAAGGTGTGGAACAGTATCCTTGGCGCTAGCCGAACACCGGTGCAGTTCAAGTTAAGCCAGTTCGTTTCCATTACGGTGACCGCGCGCGAAGCACCACTGCCCGTTCTTCCAAGCGAAGGGAAAGCGATGCAGGCGATCAGGAACCGCCGTTGAAAGCCGTTCTCAACGCCTCGATGTCAATTTTCCGCATGTCCATCATCGCTGCCTGCGCCCGCGCCGCTGCCTCGCGGTTCGAATGGCCGAGGAGCACCGGAAGTTCCCGCGGGACGATCTGCCACGACACCCCGAAGCGGTCAATCAGCCAGCCGCATCTGCTTTCGGAACCTCCGTCGGCTGTCAATGCTTCCCATAACCGGTCAGTCTCGGCCTGATCCTCGGTTGTAACGGCGATCGAAACAGCTGGCGAGAGTTTGTAGTGAGGCCCGCCATTCAGTATCTGGTACGGAGCGCCTGCCAAGGTAAATTCAATGACCAATGCCGGTCCGTTCGGGTCGGGACGAAAGACGGTGTCGATTCGGCTGTCAGGGAGCAAAGCAACATACGCCTCAGCCGCTTCTTCCCCCTTGCTTTCGAACCACAGGCATGTTCGGCATGGGACCGATTCTCATATGGGGACATTTTCGGGGTTCTCTCCACCGTCGTGATTTTGCCAGTACGGGCCCAGAATCTTCCACGCCGCATCGAAGCGGTCTGACATGACCAACGCTCGCAGCGAGAGGATTGCCTCACCC
>JAJEAY010000229.1 GCA_022824145.1 Rhodobacter sp.
AACAAGATCGAGAAGTTTACGGTTCTCCGCAGCCCGCACATCGACAAGAAGAGCCGCGACCAGTGGGAGATCCGCACTCACAAGCGCCTTCTCGACATCGTTGATCCGACCCCGCAGACCGTCGACGCATTGATGAAGCTCGACCTCGCCGCTGGCGTCGACGTGCAGATCTCGGTCTGAGGGAGGGCAAGGGAATGATGCGCTCCGGAGTGATCGCAAGAAAAGTTGGGATGACCCGGCTGTTCATGGAGGATGGAAGGCAGATTCCTGTCACCGTGCTTCAGCTGGACGGCTGCCAGGTCGTTGCCCAGCGAACTGCCGAAAGGGACGGCTACACCGCCGTCCAGCTTGGCTCGGGATCCGCCAGGGCAAAGCGGACATCGAAGCCTATGCGGGGCCATTTCGCCGCCGCAAGGGTGAGTCCCAAGCGAAAGGTAGCCGAGTTCCGCGTCGCGCCCGAAAACATGATTGACGTGGGGGCGGAAATCACCGCCGACCACTATTTCGAGGGCCAGTATGTCGACGTTTCCGGGACGTCGATCGGCAAAGGGTTCGCGGGGGCAATGAAGCGCCATAACTTCAGCGGCCTGCGGGCCAGCCATGGCGTGTCGATCAGCCACCGCTCACATGGATCCACCGGTCAGTGCCAGGAGCCCGGCCGCGTGTTCAAGGGAAAGAAAATGGCTGGCCACATGGGTGCGGCCCGTGTGACCACCCAGAATCTGCAGGTTGTCAGGACCGATGCGGAACGCGGGCTGATCATGGTCAAGGGCGCTGTCCCGGGATCGAAAGGCGGCTGGGTAACGATAAAGGACGCAGTCAAGAAGCCGTTTCCCTCCGAGGCGGTTCTGCCCGCCGCCGTGCGCCCGTCCGGGGACGTGGAGACAGCGTTGGGAACTGTGGCCGAGAATGCCGAGGCGGACAGTTCCGCCGTGCAAGGAGGCGAAGGCGATGAAAGCTGATGCCATAAGCCTGGACGGAGAAACAGCCGGCTCTGTGGAACTTGACGACGGGGTTTTCGGATTGGAGCCACGTCCCGACATTCTTCACCGTGTCGTCCGTTGGCAGCGCGCGCGCGCTCAGGCGGGCACGCACAAAGTCAAGACACGGTCGGAGACTTCGTATTCCGGACGCAAGATTTACCGTCAGAAAGGCACCGGTGGCGCCCGCCATGGAGACAGAAACGCGCCGGTGTTCCGCGGGGGCGGAATCTACAAGGGGCCAACTCCGCGCAGCCATGCCCATGGACTTCCAAAGCAGCTGCGCAAGCTCGGCCTGCGGCATGCGCTCAGCGCGAAAGCAAAGGCTGGCGAGCTTGTGATCCTGGACGCGGCCGAGGCTGACGGAAAGACCGCAGCGCTCGCGAAGCAGGTGAGGAACCTGGGCTGGAAGCGGGCGCTGGTTATCGACGGAGCGAACGTTCATGAGGGATTCGCCCGCGCTGCGGCGAACATACCTGGGCTGGATGTCTTGCCCTCAATGGGCGCAAACGTTCTGGATATCCTCAGGCGTGACACGCTTGTGCTAACGAAAGCGGGCCTTGAGGCTCTGGAGGCTCGTTTGAAATGAAAGCGAAACCCGAACATTACGATGTGATCCGCGGCCCGTTGATCACCGAAAAGGCGACGCTCGCATCAGAGGCGGGTACGGTGGTTTTCGAGGTGGCGGTCAATTCTTCCAAACCGCAGATAAAGGAAGCGGTGGAAGCGCTTTTCGGTGTCAGTGTCAAGTCGGTCAACACAGCGGTCATCAAGGGGAAGACCACGCGATTCCGAGGTCGCCCGGGCCGACGGAAAGACATCAAGAAAGCCTATGTCGCGCTTGAGGAAGGCAACACGATCGACGTAACGACCGGTCTCTGACCGGCATGGCGCCAGGATCCCGGTTTCGGGCTTCTGGCATGAATTCAACCACGGCGGGTTTCCCGCCGGCGAAGCAGACGGAAGACGGAAAAGCATGGCACTCAAGTCGTTCAAACCGACGACGCCAGGCCAGCGGGGGCTGGTTCTGATCGACCGTTCGGAGCTTTGGAAAGGCCGTCCGGCAAAAGCCTTGGTCGAGGGCTTAGGAAAAAAGGGCGGTCGGAACAACGCCGGACGGATCACGATGCGCCGCCGCGGAGGCGGTGCGAAGCGTCTCTATCGAATCGTGGATTTCCGGCGCCGTAAGTTCGACGTTCCGGGAACTGTACAGCGGATCGAGTATGACCCGAACCGAACGGCGTTCATTGCGCTGGTAAGGTATGAGGACGGCGAACAGGCCTATATCCTGGCCCCGCAGCGCCTTGCTGTTGGCGATCAGGTGGTCTCTTCATCCAGGGCTGACATAAAGCCCGGCAACGCAATGCCGTTTTCGGGAATGCCGATCGGAACAATCGTCCACAATGTGGAACTCAAGCCAGGCCGCGGGGGCCAGATCGCGCGCGCCGCCGGCGCCTATGCTCAGTTCGTAGGCCGTGGCAACGGCTACGCCCAGATCCGCCTTTCGTCAGGTGAACTCCGAATGGTCCGCCAGGAATGCATGGCAACGGTCGGCGCGGTTTCAAATCCGGACAACTCGAACCAGAATCTGGGAAAGGCAGGCCGAAGCCGGCATCTCGGCCGACGGCCGTCGGTTCGCGGCGTGGTCATGAATCCCGTTGACCATCCACATGGCGGCGGGGAAGGCCGTAGTTCAGGAGGCCGCCATCCAGTGACACCATGGGGCGTGCCAACCAAGGGCAAGCGTACCCGTAACAAGAACAAGGCGTCGTCGAAAATGATCATACGTTCGCGTCACGCCAGAAAGAAAGGGCGCTAGAAGATGGCCCGTTCTGTCTGGAAAGGTCCTTTTGTTGACAGCTACGTGCTGAAGAAGGCCGAAAGAGTCCGTGAGTCGGGCCGAAACGAGGTCATTAAGATCTGGTCTCGGCGCTCAACCATCCTTCCGCAGTTCGTTGGACTGACCTTCGGCGTTTACAACGGCCGCAAGCACATCCCCGTTAGCGTGACCGAGGACATGATAGGCCAGAAGTTCGGCGAGTACAGCCCGACCCGCACCTTTTACGGTCATGCGGGAGACAAGAAAGCGAAGAGGAGATAGGCCATGGGCAAGTCGCCGAATCCGCGCCGCGTAGAAGAAAACGAGGCAATGGCCAAAGCGCGCATGCTGCGTGTTTCGCCCCAGAAGCTGAATCTGGTGGCGGCGATGATTCGGGGCAAAAGCGTTCACCGGGCGCTGAATGATCTCGCCTTCAGCCGCAAGCGGATCGCGGCCGACGTGAGCAAGTGCCTTCAGTCCGCCGTCGCCAATGCGGAAAACAATCATGGGCTGGACGTGGACTCTCTTTTGGTCGCCGAAGCATATGTCGGCAAGAACCTGACCATGAAGCGCATACGCGCGCGTGCCCGCGGCAGGTTCGGCCGCATCGCCAAGCCGTTTTCGGAAATCACCATCAAGGTCCGCGAGATCGAGGAGTAAGCCGTATGGGCAACAAGACCAATCCGGTCGGAATGCGCCTTCAGGTCAACCGCACCTGGGACAGCCGCTGGTACGCAAATACCAAAGATTACGGAAACCTGCTTCTGGAGGATCTCCGCATCCGCGGTTTCATTGAGAAGGAATGCAGGCAGGCCGGGGTGAGCAGGGTGATCATCGAGCGCCCGCACCGGAAGTGCCGGGTCACCATCCACACCGCCCGGCCCGGCGTCATCATCGGAAAGAAGGGTGCTGACATCGAGGCGCTGCGCAGGAAGCTGGCGAACATGACCGACAGCGAACTGCATCTCAACATCGTGGAGGTTCGCAGGGCCGAACTTGACGCGCGGCTTGTAGCCGAAGGAATCGCCCAGCAGCTAGAGCGCAGGGTTTCGTTCCGGCGCGCCATGAAACGGGCGGTCCAGAATTCAATGCGCATGGGAGCCCTTGGCATTAGGGTCAATGTCTCAGGTCGTCTCGGAGGTGCCGAGATCGCCCGGACAGAATGGTATCGGGAGGGCCGCGTTCCGCTGCACACTCTTCGCTCCGACATAGATTATTCGACCTGCGAAGCCTCGACGCCCTATGGAATCATTGGAATCAAGGTCTGGATTTTCCGGGGCGAGATCATGGAACACGATCCGAGCGCCCGGGACCGCCGCCAGCAGGAACTGCAGGACGGACCTGCGCCGCGCGCCGTCGGCGGGCGCCGATAGGGAGGACTCGAGATGCTGCAGCCTAAGCGAACCAAGTTTCGCAAGTTGCATAAGGGACGGATTCATGGCGAAGCCAAGGGCGGCTCGACACTGAACTTCGGTTCCTATGGCCTGAAGTCAATCGAACCCGAACGCATTACGGCCCGCCAGATCGAAGCCGCGCGCCGGGCCATGACGCGGCATATGAAACGCCAGGGCCGTGTCTGGATCCGGATATTCCCGGACACACCTGTTACGTCGAAGCCGACCGAGGTCCGGATGGGAAAGGGCAAGGGTTCCGTGGATTTCTGGGCGGCCAAGATCAAGCCCGGAAGAATCATGTTCGAGATTGACGGGGTAAGCGATTCTGTGGCAAGGGAGGCACTTCGGCTTGCCGCGATGAAGCTTCCGGTGAAATGCCGGGTGGTCCAGCGGGAGGACTGGTAGGAAACATCCGCCTCCGGAATGGTTTTCGGGAGGCGGTACGATGGATTGGTGCTGGTGAACGCCTGAGAGGCTTCCGGCGATGTGAAACGAGGAGAGGGGCATGAACGCCCGGGAACTGCGTGACAGGACGCCCGATCAGCTGCGTGACCAGTTGGCTGAGCTCAAGAAGGAGGCATTCAACCTCCGATTCCAGAAGGCGTCCGGCCAGCTGGAGAACACCGCCCGGATGCGTGTCGTTCGGCGCAACGCCGCGCGTGTCCTGACGGTCCTGAACGAAAGAGCGGCAAAGGCCGCGCAGGAGAGCTGAACGATGCCAAAGAGAATTCTGCGCGGCACGGTCACCAGTGACCGCAACGACCGGACGGTCACCGTTCTGGTGGAACGCACGTTCAAGCATCCCCTGCTTCAGAAGACGGTGCGCAGGTCCAAGAAATTCGCGGCGCATGACGCCGACAACCGGTTCAAGGCCGGTGACAAGGTACGCATCCGGGAATGCGCGCCTGTCTCGAAATCAAAACGCTGGGAGGTGATCGTCGACTGACGGCACCCGCCACGCCTGTCTGAGCGAAACCCTGGAGCCGCGGCTGGAGTTCGGTTCCAAAGGTCGGGAGAAACGAAATGATCCAGATGCAGACCAATCTGGATGTCGCTGACAATTCCGGTGCGCGCCGGGTGCAGTGCATCAAGGTTCTGGGCGGATCCAAGCGGAAATACGCATCGGTTGGTGACATAATCGTTGTCAGCGTCAAGGAAGCCATTCCGCGGGGCCGGGTCCGGAAGGGCGATGTCAGGCGTGCGGTTGTTGTAAGGACCGCAAAGGAAGTGCGTCGCGAAGACGGAACGGCGATTCGTTTTGACCGGAACGCTGCCGTCATTCTCAACAACAACAACGAGCCGATCGGAACACGCATTTTCGGGCCGGTGGTGCGGGAGCTGCGCGGAAAGAACTTCATGAAGATTATTTCGCTGGCTCCGGAGGTGCTTTGATGGCTGCAAAGCTCAAAAAGGGCGACAGGGTTGTCGTCATCGCTGGCAAGGACCTGGGAGCCCAGGGCCAGATCTCCAGCGTGAATCCGAAAGCCGGAAAGGCGGTTGTCGAGGGCGTCAATCTTGCCATCCGTCACGAACGCCAGACCCAGCGCGGTCCAGGGGGACGCGTTCCGAAGGCGATGCCCATCGATCTTTCGAATCTCGCCTATCTGGACGCCAACGGGAAACCGACTCGGGTCGGCTTCAGGATGGAGGGTGACAGGAAGGTGCGTTACGCCAAGACGACGGGGGACGTGATCGATGCTTGATGCCGCTGGTTATGTTCCGCGTCTGAAGTCGGAGTACCGTGAACGTATCCGGTCTGCGATGAAGGACGAATTCGGATACCTCAATGACATGCAGATTCCCAAGCTTGGGAAAATCGTTCTGAACATTGGCTGCGGTGCCGAAGCCGTTCGGGACTCAAAGAAGGCAGGTTCGGCGCGTGACGACCTGACGGCGATCGCGGGCCAGAAAGCCGTCATAAACCGCGCAAGGAAGTCGATCGCCTCCTTCCGTGTCCGTGAGGGAATGCCCATAGGGGCGAAGGTCACTCTGCGCGGCGACCGGATGTACGATTTCCTGGACCGTCTGATCACCATTGCCCTTCCGCGAGTCAGGGACTTCCGTGGGGTGAGAACTGGCGCGTTTGACGGCCGCGGCAACTTTGCCATGGGCCTGAAGGAACACATCGTCTTCCCCGAGATTGACTACGACAAAGTTGACGAAGTCTGGGGAATGGACATTGTCATCTGCACTACTGCGAGCAGCGACGCGGAAGCCAAGGCGCTGCTGGGGCATTTCAATATGCCGTTCAGCGGCTGAGCCTGGGAGAACCAATAAATGGCAAAGAAAGCAATGGTCGAGCGTGAGCTCAAGCGCCAGAAGCTGGTCAAAAAATATGCGGCGAGGCGCGCGGCGCTGAAGGAAATCGCCAATGACCAGGAACGCCCGATAGAGGAACGGTTCAAGGCGCGCCTTAAACTGGCCAAGCTGCCGCGCAATTCCTCGCCCACACGCCTGCATAACCGCTGTCAGCTTACCGGACGTCCGCATGGCTATTACCGGAAGCTGAAGATCAGCCGGATCGCGCTGCGCGAGCTGGGAGCGATGGGTCAGATTCCAGGCCTCGTGAAGTCAAGCTGGTAAGGAGCGCATGGTATGAACGATCCCATCGGCGACATGCTGGCCCGCATCCGCAACGCGCAGATGCGTGGCAAGTCCAAGGTGATGACGCCTGCGTCCAAGCTGCGAGCATGGGTGCTCGATGTGCTGGCCGACGAGGGCTACATCCGCGGCTATGAGAGCACCACCGGTATTGATGGCCATCCGGCCATCGAGATCAGCCTGAAGTATTACGAAGGCGATCCGGTGATCAGGGAACTCAAACGGATCTCGAAACCCGGACGCCGAGTCTATAAGGGAGTCCGGGAACTCCCTGAGGTTCGCCAGGGTCTTGGTGTGTCGATCATATCGACACCTAAGGGCGTTATGTCAGATGCCAGCGCACGCGCCGCCAATGTAGGTGGCGAAGTGCTGTGCACGGTGTTCTAGGAGAGGCTCATGTCACGGATTGGCCGTATTCCGGTAGAACTGCCCTCAGGGGTCACCGCCTCCATCGCTGGCCGGACTGTTGAGGTGAAGGGACCAAAAGGTTCCCGCAGCTTTACCTCTACCGACGACGTTTCGATCACGGTCGAAGGCAACGCCATTACAGTTGCGCCACGCGGACAGTCCAAGCGCGTACGCCAGCAGTGGGGCATGTCAAGAACCCAGATTGCGAACTGCGTCAAGGGTGTGACCGAGGGATTCCGGAAAGAGCTTGAGATCAGCGGTGTCGGATACCGCGCGATGCTGCAGAACGGAAAGCTGGTCCTCAATCTTGGCCTTTCCCACGACGTTGCCTTTGACGTGCCGGACGGAGTGACCGTGACCTGTCCGAGACAGACCGAAATCGTTGTGGAGGGCATTGACCAGCAGCAGGTCGGCGAGGTTGCGGCGCAGATCCGCAAATGGCGCAGGCCGGAACCGTACAAAGGCAAGGGGATCCGGTACAAAGGTGAGTATATCTTCCGCAAGGAAGGCAAGAAGAAATAGGGATCTGCGACATGGCAAACAGCAAACGGGATCTGTTTCTCAAGCGCCGTCGGCGTGTTCGGAACAGGCTTCGCAAAGTGAACGCTGGCCGGGTGCGCCTGACCGTTCACCGTTCGAACCGAAACATCAGCGCCCAGCTGATCGACGACGCCAGAGGCGTTACTCTGGCAAGCGCTTCCTCGTTGGAGAAGGTGCTGGAACTGGAGAACGGGAGCGGTGTGGAAGCGGCGGCGAAGGTCGGGTCGAAACTTGCCGAGCGCGCCGTCGAGGCAGGCGTGAAAGACGCCTGTTTTGACCGTGGAGGTTACCTGTTTCATGGGAGGGTGAAGGCGTTGGCCGAAGCCGCGCGGGAAGGTGGCCTGAATGTCTGACCTCACGGTCTTTGCGCGCCGTTCCGGCGTCCCCTGTTTGGATTGGACGATTCGGCGCCATGCGCCTAACGATGAAGGGAAGCCCTATGGCAGAACGTGAAGGCCGCCGAAGCGGCCGCAGGGATCGGGATGACGCTCCCGAGTTCGTAGATCGTCTTGTGGCGATCAACCGGGTTTCGAAGACCGTGAAGGGGGGCAAGCGATTTGGTTTCGCTGCGCTTGTCGTGGTTGGCGACCAGAAGGGACGGGTCGGCTACGGAAAGGGCAAGGCCAAAGAGGTACCTGAGGCGATCCGCAAGGCAACCGAGCAGGCCAAGCGCCAGATGATCCGAGTTCCGCTTCGTGAAGGCCGGACCCTGCATCACGACATTGCTGGCCGGCACGGCGCTGGAAAGGTGGTGATGCGATCCGCACCGGCCGGTACCGGCATCATTGCCGGTGGCCCCATGCGCGCCGTGTTTGAAATGCTTGGCGTGCAGGATGTGGTCGCCAAATCAGTTGGATCGCAGAATCCCTATAACATGATCCGGGCCACGATCGACGGGCTCCGGAAGGAAACCAGCCCGCGCATGGTGGCCGCCCGCCGCGGCAAGAAAGTGACTGATATCCTGCCGAGACGTGACGAGCCGTCCCCTAGATCCGGGGAGTCGGTGCGGAGCGGACTTCCGGAGGGTTCTGGTGCTGCCGAGGCGGCAGCGGGCGCCTGAGGAGAAAAGCGATGTCCGGGAAAACCATAATCGTAAGGCAGATCGGCTCACCGATCCGCCGGCCTGCCAAGCAGCGCCAGACCCTTGTGGGGCTGGGGCTCAACAGGATGCACAGGACCAGGGAGCTTGAGGATACCCCCGCTGTCCGCGGGATGGTCGCAAAGATCCCCCATCTTGTTGAAATCGTCGAGGAGCGCGGCTGAGTGACCGGAAACCAGCTTCACGGTCGCAATCCGCGTTTGGCTCTTCTTTCGCGCTGAGGGCTCTGAACAGTACGCTGGTGGGTTGATCCGTTCGGCGTAAAGACAAAGACCGATTTAAATGGCCGAGGTTGCCCCGTTTCGCTTGCGGGGTGGTATCCGGCAAGGAGAAGCGACATGAGACTGCACGACCTCAGGGACAATCCCGGCGCCGCAAAAAAAGCCAAGCGCGTTGGCCGCGGTGTCGGCTCTGGAAAGGGAAAGACGGCGGGACGCGGCATGAAGGGACAGAAATCCCGGTCCGGAGTCGCGATCAATGGATTCGAAGGCGGGCAGATGCCGCTCTACCAGCGTCTTCCGAAACGCGGCTTCAACAAGCCCAACCGCAAGAAATACGCAGTAATCAACCTTGGCATTCTGCAGAAATTCATCGATGCAGGAAAGATATGCATCGACGAGGCGGTTACCGAGGACGTTCTGGTCGACAGCGGTCTCGTCCGCCGTCGGCTTGATGGCGTTCGGGTGCTGGCCAAGGGCGGATTCTCGTCGAAAGTTGACCTGAATGTGACAGGTGCCAGCGCCGCGGCCCGGAAGGCAGTTGAAGACGCAGGCGGGTCACTGACGGTCGCGACAGGTCACGCGGCGGAATAAGTGGTTGTGGGCAGCGCTTGCACTGCCTACATACATCTGGTTTTCCACGCTCCGCCCGGGGAAGCCAAAGGGCGGTGCCCGAACGGGAGAGGCCTCTGAATGGCATCTGCAGCGGAGCAAATGGCCGCCAACCTGAACTGGGGGGTCTTCGGCAAGGCCACCGAACTCAGGCAGCGAATCGTTTTCACTCTGGGAATCCTGATCGTCTACCGCATCGGAACGTACATTCCGGTTCCGGGAATAGACGCTGACGCCCTTCGTGAGTTCATGGACCAGGCCGCGACCGGCCTGGGCGGAGTTCTGAACATGTTCACCGGCGGCGCGATCTCCCGTATGGGAATATTCGCGCTCGGCATCATGCCGTACATTTCCGCGGCGATCATCGTTCAGCTGCTCACGGCGATGGTTCCGCAGCTTGAGCAGCTCAAGAAAGAAGGCGAGCGGGGGCGCAAGAAGATCAACCAGTATACCCGGTACGGTACTGTGTTTCTGTCGACCTTTCAGGCTTACGGCCTGGCGGTTTCGCTGGAAGCGGGCGACCTGGCGACGGATCCGGGCTGGTATTTCAGGGCGGCGACCGTCATCACGCTCGTGGGCGGCACTATGTTCCTGATGTGGCTTGGCGAGCAGATCACCGCCCGTGGCATCGGCAACGGCATCTCGCTGATCATCTTTGTCGGGATCATAGCAGAGGTTCCAGCCGCCCTGGCACAGTTCTTTGCGTCCGGCCGTTCCGGCGCGCTCAGCCCGGCCGTCATCGTTGGCGTCATACTGATGGTCGTGGCGGTGATTGGATTTGTCGTCTTCATGGAACGGTCGCTCAGGAAGATCCATATTCAGTACCCGCGCCGCCAGGCCGGGATGAAGATGTATGAGGGCGGCTCCAGCCATCTTCCGATCAAGGTCAATCCGGCTGGCGTCATCCCCGCGATTTTCGCCAGTTCGCTACTGCTGCTGCCGGTCACGGTCTCGACTTTCAGCGAGGCGCAGTCAGGGCCGGTCATGGCGACGATACTGGCCTATTTCGGTCCGGGCCAGCCGCTTTATCTCGGGTTTTTTACGGCGATGATCGTGTTTTTCACGTTTTTCTACACGTTCAATGTCAGCTTCAAGACCGAGGATGTGGCGGAGAACCTGAAGAACCAGAATGGCTTTGTTCCGGGTATCCGTCCCGGCAAAAAGACGGAAGAATACCTTGACTACGTTGTCACGCGGATTCTGGTGCTTGGTTCGTCATACCTTGCAGCCGTCTGTCTTCTTCCGGAAATTCTGCGCAGCCAGCTGGCAATTCCCTTTTATTTTGGTGGGACGTCGGTGTTGATCGTGGTCTCGGTGACGATGGACACGATCCAGCAGGTGCAGAGCCACCTTCTGGCGCACCAATACGAGGGGCTGATCGAAAAGTCGCAGCTTCGAGGCAAACAGCGCCGTCGCAAGCGGACCCCCGTCAGGCGCTAGCCCCGATACCGAGCGCAGGCGCTCGGTAACCTGCAATGGAGGAACGATTGCCATGAACTTAATTGTGCTTGGTCCACCGGGGGCCGGTAAGGGAACGCAGGCGCGGATTCTGGTGGAGGAGCGCAAAATGGCGCAGCTGTCGACCGGCGACATGCTGCGCGAAGCCCGAAGAAGCGGATCCGCAATTGGCCGAACGGTCGCGGAGGTCATGGACAGAGGCGATCTGGTGACCGACGAGATTGTCATTGATCTCATTCGGGAAAGGCTGGAATCCGCGGACAGTCCGGGTGGCTATATTTTTGACGGTTTTCCGCGAACGCTTGCCCAAGCCGATGCGCTAGGGGCACTGCTTGACGATCTCGACGTCCGACTTGATGCCGTCATTGAGATGCAGGTCGATGATGATGCGCTTGTGACCCGAATCACTGCCCGCTCGACCTGCAGCGGATGCGGTGAGGTCTACAACGACCTGACGAAACCGATTCCGGCGGATGGCAAGTGCTCGGTCTGTGGGGGGACCGACTTCCAGCGACGCGCTGACGACAACGAAAACAGCCTCCGGACCCGCTTGATGGCCTATTACAAACAGACTTCACCGTTGATCGGATATTACCATGCCAAGGGTGTGCTGAGCTCGGTCAACGGTCTGGGCGAGATTCAGGACGTCGCGGCGGAGATCCGGTCTGCGCTTGGCTGATCAGTCACCCGATCCGGGCATATGCGGATGAGGCGGAACCCGCCATTGTGACCTTTGCATTCCTCCTTTCGGCTTTGAAGGTGCTGTTCGGGCGGATTTTTCTGCGGGATCCCTGCAGAGAGCGGCTCAAGATGGCTGGCAGGCTGGAGAGACATTCCTGAACTGTTCCGGCCGGAAATTCCTTTCGTTCGATGTCAAGCGATTGTGGGGTCGGCAGAACCGCACGAGCGTTCCCGGCCGAGTCATGGGCTCGGTAGCGCCGTGCCGCGAGAGCGAATATGAGCGGATTCCATCGCCGGCAGGCGCCGCATGGGGAATTCAGCGACGAACAGGAGAAGCTGACCTGTTTCTGGAATTCCGGTTGGGGAATGTCGGCTCCCGCCTTGATCTCGGCGATGCATCGACTGTGTCCGGATGGGGCAAATCGTCGCAAGACGCAATTGCCAGCCCGGTCTTTTCCCAATGCCTGCCGCGCGAAGATTCGCTGGACTCGCAGAAAACCCGGGTCAGGGCCGGGATATTCACAATATATGGCGTTTCGATCCGAGAATCCGCGTTGCCGATCGGAGATGCGATCTTCGGCTGTTTTGGGGAGACCACTGCCGTCAGTTCAATTGCGTTGACACGGGTCGGGCAGACCGGTATCCATCGCCTTCCCGAACAGGAATCGGCCCATGCCCCGGCGGTGCCGGACCAGGCAAAGGCTTTGGGCGATTCAAACAGACCCCGAGGACTTCTTCCTTGGGCTCAGGTTGTGAAAAAAGGTTCTGGAACTACGGAACCGCAACGTGAAAGGATCTATCCAATTGGCTCGCATCGCAGGGGTTAACATCCCCACTTCGAAGCGCGTACCGATCGCGCTGACCTATATCCATGGAATAGGCCACACAACCGCCCGCAGGATCTGCGAAGCTGTTGGCGTGGATCAGGCTCGCCGGGTGAATGATCTGTCGGATGCCGACGTTCTCAGGATCCGGGAGTTCATCGACGCGAATCTGAGTGTTGAGGGTGACCTGCGCCGCGAAGTGCAGATGAACATAAAGCACCTGATGGACCTGGGATGCTACCGCGGACTGCGGCACCGGCGGAATCTTCCGGTACGTGGCCAGCGCACCCATACCAACGCACGTACCCGCAAGGGGCCTGCAAAGCCGATCGCCGGCAAGAAGAAGTAGGGGAGGGCGCAGGCTGTGGCTCGTGACCGAACACGTGTGAAGCGGAAGGAACGCAAGAACATCGCCGCAGGAGTGGCGCATGTGAGCAGTTCCTTCAACAACACAAAGATCCTTATTTCCGATGTTCAGGGCAACGCGATCGCTTGGAGTTCCGCTGGCACAATGGGCTTCAAGGGGTCGCGGAAGTCGACGCCTTACGCGGCGCAGATGGCGGCCGAGGACGCTGGCCGAAAGGCGCAGGAGCATGGGGTGAAAACTCTGGAGGTCGAGGTTCAGGGGCCGGGATCCGGTCGGGAAAGCGCTCTGCGCGCACTCGCTGCCGTCGGCTTCAACATCACGTCAATCCGCGATGTCACGCCGATCGCCCATAACGGCTGCCGTCCGCCAAAGCGCCGTAGGGTCTGACCCAATTCCGCCGCAGGCCGCCGTCCGGCAGTCTGCACGTGCAGATTCGATTACTTCGAATGTCCCTTGCCGACTGGACCTGAGGCAGCGGACAGTATTTGGAGACACAATATGATCCAAAAAAACTGGCAGGAACTGATCAAGCCCAACCAGCTTGCGGTGGCGCAAGGCAACGATCCCTCGCGGCAGGCTACTTTTGTTGCGGAACCGCTCGAGCGCGGATTCGGCCTCACATTGGGCAACGCGCTGCGGCGCGTGCTGCTGTCCTCGCTGCAGGGCGCCGCGATCACTGCCGTGCAGATAGACAATGTGCTTCACGAGTTTTCGTCGGTGGCCGGCGTGCGTGAGGACGTCACTGACATTGTGCTGAACCTGAAGGGTGTCGCGATCAGAATGAGGGTCGACGGTCCCAAAAGGCTGTCGGTTTCGGGGAGTGGCCCCGGTGTTGTTACTGCTGGAGACATCAGCGAAAGCGCCGGTGTTGAGATTCTCAACAAGGACCACGTCATCTGCCATCTTGATGAGGGGGCGGACCTGTTCATGGAACTGGTGGTTAACACCGGCAAGGGCTATGTCGCTGCGGACAGAAACCGGCCGGAGGACGCGCCGATCGGTCTTGTCCCGGTCGATGCGATCTATTCTCCGGTAAGGAAGGTCAGCTATGAGGTTCAGTCCACCCGCGAGGGACAGGTGCTGGACTATGACAAGCTGACTCTCAAGCTTGAGACAGATGGAACCCTGACTCCGGACGATGCCCTCGCATTTGCCGCACGGATCATTCAGGACCAACTGTCGATCTTCGTCAATTTCGACGAGCCTGAGCAGGTTCGCCGTCAGGAGGAAGATGACGGTATGGCGATCAATCCTCAGTACCTGAGGAAGGTAGAGGAACTTGAGCTCAGCGTTCGTTCCGCCAACTGTTTGAAGAACGATAACATCGTGTATATCGGTGATCTGGTCCAGAAAACCGAGACCGAGATGCTGCGAACACCGAATTTCGGACGGAAGTCCCTCAACGAGATCAAGGAAGTGCTGTCTGGAATGGGGCTGCACCTTGGCATGGACGTCGAGGAATGGCCGCCCGAGAACATTGAGGATCTTTCCAAGAGGTTCGAGGACCACTTCTGATTGGTAACCCCACGTCCAGTTCGCCCCAAGGTTTCTCACAGCTGCGGTCAATGGCAGTGCTTGGTGCCGAAACCGCGTTGTGGCTAGGGCGGGCCCGTAAATGCCAATGAGTGACGGCGGGGCGCGTGGTTGACGAAACGTAGAACGACAGAGGATCGAGAACATGCGCCATGCACGTGGATATCGCCGCCTGAACCGAACCCATGAGCATCGAAAGGCACTCTTCGCCAACATGGCGGGTTCGTTGATCGAGCACGAACAGATCCGGACGACTTTGCCCAAGGCGAAGGAGCTGCGGCGAGTGGTCGACAAGCTGATAACGCTTGGAAAGCGAGGGGATCTTCATGCCCGGCGCCAGGCTGCCAGCCGACTCAAGCAGGACCGGTATGTAACCAAGCTGTTTGATGTTCTAGGCCCGCGCTATCAGGATCGGAACGGTGGTTACGTTCGCGTTCTGAAAGCGGGCTTTCGCTATGGCGACATGGCTCCGATGGCCATCATCGAGTTTGTTGA
>JAJEAY010000241.1 GCA_022824145.1 Rhodobacter sp.
CGGCGGCGGGTTCCCGGAGGACGCGGGGCTCCTGCTGATGCGCCAGGTCACGGTCGTAGAAGATCTCTGGCCCGGCGCGCCGGCCCCTCCGGGGTTGACGCGGAGGGCGGCGGGGACGGCGAGCTCCTCATGGCGCTGGAGTGCGAGGCGGCGGGGCTCTCGCGGCGCGACCTCGCGCTGCGGCTCTGGGGCCGGGAGCGGGTCGCGGAGGACTGGCATCCCGGAGGCTGGATGGAGGGGCGCGTCAGGCGCCGCCACGCAAGGGCGCGCGCGGTGCTGAAGCGCTACCTGGACATCGCGGCCGGAAAGGCGTGAGCCGGAGGCACGTCGGCACCGTGCGTCACGGGCGCGGAATCCGCACGCTTGACGACAGTTCCCGCCGCGCCCTGCCGCAATGAGCCGCTTCCAGTCGAGACCCTGTCGACGTCGATGACGGTCGCTGCGCCATCGGCGCGAATTCCGGCACCTTTGGCGACGAGTCCGCCAACGACATGCAGACGGACAGACAGAACTGACGACCGACCGCCGGTGACATCCGTACGGCGTTCGGGTCCTATTGGCCGCCCGGGCACCGAATTCGGCATCTGCGGTCTTCTCTGGCGGCGCGATGTCCGACCCGTTCGGCATCGAAAGCGACGAGATCAAATTCTGCAGGGCAAGAACTCCTTCGCCAGATCAAGGAGTGTCCGCCGGCAAGTCCCTTTCTGCGCCGAATTCAGGAGCTTGACCGCGCGGACAGACGTGCTCCCATTCACGGCATCGGATCGGTGGCGGAGACGGACGCTTTGACCGTTCCCACCGAAGCACCATGCCAGAACCCGTCACATGCAGCGATCCTTGATGACGCCCGGTTGCATGCGCGATGCCGCCTTGCAATATGCCTTGCCATCCGGACCAGTGCGTTGAGGAACGACAATGCCAGATTTCAACGATGCGCCAATTTCCGACCCTGCCGAAGACATGTTTGGCATCGACCCGTTTGCACAAGCAATTTCGAAGTGCATTCTGAGCATGCAAGAGCCTCTCGGCAGTGTCGTGGCGGTTCACGGACGGTGGGGCTCCGGCAAGAGCAGCCTGATCAATCTTGTAAGGCATCACCTTGCCGGGAAGGACGCGGAACTGACGATCCTGCAGTTTCAGTGCTGGCTCTATCGATCGGAGGAAGCCCTGGCGGTCGGATTCTTCCGGGAACTCCATGCCGGCCTGCACCCGGTTCTTTCAAGATCCGAGAAAGCAATAAAGGCACTGGGAAAGCTCTGTTCCCGTGTCGCCCCGTCCGGACCGCTGCTTGGGGCCGCAGCTGGCGCCGCAACGGGAAACCCGTTCGTGGGCGGGATCGCGTCCTCCGTGCCAGGGTTGATCGGGAACATGATCAATACCGACGAGAGTGACGAGAGTCTTCAACAGGATGTCGCAGCGGCGCTGAAGACATCGGGCCGACGCTATCTGGTTGTCATTGACGACATTGACCGTTTGTCACCCGAAGAGGCCCTGGTCATCTTCCGGCTCGTCAAGTCGGTCGGCCGGCTTCCAAACGTCATCTATCTCCTGGCCTACGACCGGAACGCGACAGAGAAGGCCGTCGAGGAAAGATACCCTTCCGAAGGCGCTCACTACCTGGAGAAGATCGTCCAGGCGGGCTTCGACCTCCCTGAACCGAACCAGCACGAATTGATAAGGATGCTGGAGGCGCGGGTCGCGGAAGTTCTTGGCGACGTGGACAGCGACAGTCAGGCCCGTCACGGCAACATTTTCTGTGCCGTCTTGGCGCCCGAGATCCGGACGCCAAGACATGTGCTGCGCCTGGCCAATGCCTTGAAGGTCACGTATGAGGCCGTTCGCGGCGAGGTTGACCCGACCGACTTCCTTGCGCTCGAATCGTTGCGGCTGTTCCGGCCCAAGGTCTATCAGGCATTGCGTTCACGGAAGCCCGTTCTGGTTGGCCTGGCACAGGACTGGCATGGCCACGTGCAAGACGACGTCGCTGACCGGTACGAGCAGCTGTTCCTCGGCGAAGAACCGGAAAGCGACCGGCCGTTGCTGAAGGACGGTCTTCAAAGACTGTTTCCGGCGCTGCAATCGATCTGGTCGTCCACGCATCCAGCCAGTGGCACGGAATGGACGAGGGCTCGCAGGGCCTGTTCCCCGATGCACTTCGATACCTACTTCCAGTTCTCGCTGTCGGCATACACGGTTCCATGGGCCGAGGTCCGGGAGCTTCTCGAAAATGCGGATCATGGAGAGTTTGTCACATCGAAATTCCGTGATGCCTTGGGCGTTCGACTGGCGGAGGGACGCACGAAGGCATCGTTCCTTCTCGAAGCGCTCGCCTGTCACGCCGTTGACATGGAGTTCTCGAAGACAGGCCCTTTCCTGCAAGCCCTGTATTCCATCGCAAGCGACCTTTGCGTTGATTCCGACGTAGACCGGAGTTTCGCGTGGACAGATAACAGGGATCGGTTGCTCTGGCTGACCAAGGAAATGACCTTGATTCGCACGGAGCTGTCGGAGCGCTCTGAAATGCTGTTCGAGGCGGTCCAGAACGCTTGCCTGGACTGGTTGGTGCATGTCGCCCATTACGTCTTCACCGACCACTGGCCGCCCCAAGAGGGCAAGGCTCCTACCCCGCAGGATGAGTGCCTGATGTCAAGGGATGATGCCGAGAGCATCAACCAGGTCGCCCTCCAGCGAATGCGAGAGGCTGCCAAGGACGGTTCGATAATCGAGGCGAAGGATTTGGCCTTCGTGCTGTTCAGGTGGCTGGACATGGCCGAAGACGGGTCGGACGAGGTCTGGGAATTCTGCAACGCCGCTCTCGAAAACGACCGGTCTGTCGGCAGGCTTGCCCGGGCATTTCTGGGGCAGTCCCGCAGCAGCCAGGCAGGCGACCATGTTTGGCAGATCCAGGACCGGGCCCATGTCGACGGGATCGAGACCTTGATGGATGCCGATCGTTTCCGGGCACGGCTGTCCGAGGTGCTTCGGGACGGCCGATTGAGTTCGGACGACCAGGGCACGGTGGAGAGGTTCCTGACAGCATGGGATGCTCAGGTGAACTGAAGCGGTTTGCAGTCTTCATGACTGGCTGCGACCTTTGGTGGAACCCGGCCGTGGAGCGGCGGGCTGGATCGTGCGCATCGGATCTGGCAGGGCAAGCCTGTTTTCGTCTGCCGAAATTGCAGCGAGAACGCGGCTGAAACGGCGATCAAGGCCACGCAGTCGCGAAAGCGAGCCCTGGCCGAAGCGCCATTCGACGGCGCCAGCGCAGGGGCGCTGACTCTGACGGAAGACGGCCTTGCGAATCCGTTCGGAACGATGTGAGTTTCACGGGTGCATGTTCAACCATGGCCGGAACGGGCGCCGACGAACGTCGACCGTGAGCATTTGCAGCTTTCTTGCCATGCATATGACTTCTTGCATCGGTGGTTGATCCGTCCGATAGAGGCGCCATGCTGGAACAGCTGAAGATTGCCCGGTTCAAGTCCGTCCGAGATCAAACCCTTGATCTCGGCAGGGTGAACCTCTTCATCGGCGGCAATGGCAGCGGCAAGTCCAACTTGCTGGAAGCGATCGGGCTGGTTTCAGCCTGTCTGGGAAGAGGTCTTGGTGAATCCGACATCGGCGCCAAGGGTCTTCGCATCACGCCACCGGAACTCATGAAGTCTTCCTTCAAGAACGAACCCTTGCCAAGGACACTGCAACTGGCCGGGACGTTCTCCGGCGGCATTGAGTACAAGGCTGTGCTCCAGAGCCGGGAAAGCGACCCGCTGCTCCGCTTCTCATCGGAGGCCGCGGAATTCAAGGGTGAGCGGATATTCGGCCGAAGCAACCGAGGTGCCCAGGCGATGGGCGTTTCGCTTGCTGACCGACTGGAACAGCACCGAGGGCTTTGGGATCAAGTCAGGGCAGCTGTCGACATTCCGTCACACATGAGGGACGCGTTTTCCGAATTCTCTCGATACGTGATTTATGCGCCGCAAACGGACTTTTTGCGGGGCAGGCAGAGTGGAAAGATCGATACTCCCCCTGTAGGTTTGCGCGGTGAGGGGCTTCCGCAAGCCGTGTCCAGCTACCTGGCTCCGCTAATCCGTCTCGAAACAAAAGAAGCGCGACACAAGGGGGCAGGCGGGGTTGAGTGGAAAATAGCGGACGAAAGCACTGACCTTGTCTGGTTGCCGGGCTGGGCAACGAAATTCGGCGCGCATCGTGGGAATCCATCCTTGACTTCGAGAGATGTCGCAGAGCTTTCACAGGATGTAGTGTTTTTCGTGGACAAGTTCATGCATGCACGCCGAAATCAATTGTCGGCATATGACAGCAGCGAGGGCACGCTGTTTTTGCTCTTCGTGGCGATCATTCTTTCGCACCCTGAAGCTCCGAGAGTGTTCGCACTCGACAACGTTGACAACGCGCTGAATCCCAAGCTGACACGGAAACTTTTGGAACAAGTCATCAGCGTTGTGTCCAAGACCTCCAAGACGGAAACCAGTCTTGGGGCTCGCCAAGTCTTCCTGACCAGCCACAATCCGACCGCGTTGGATGCGTTTGACCTGTTCAGCAAAGACCAAAGGGTGTTTGTTGTACGCCGAAACGAGCGTGGCCACACGACGGTGGACCGGCTGGAACCGCACCCACGCAAGTCTCGCGAACAATGGCAGTTGGCCATGAACGGCAGGAATCTTTCCCAAGTATGGCTGGACGGAGACATTCCGGGAGCGATGGGTATCCTGTAGTGAGAATTGGAGTAGTTTGTGAAGGTCCTACAGATTGGCATGCCATCAGGTACTTCTTTGAAGATTCGATGTCATCCGCAGGGTTTTCGGTCGAATTCGTCCCGCTGCAACCTGCTCCAGACGCAACATCTTCCGAAGGTGGTTGGGCAAATGTATTGTTGTGGCTAAAGGACCACCCGCCGGATACTCGGGTCCAGCAGTTCTTCACCGAGGGCTTGTTCGGTGGAGAACTTGCTCAAGAGCCTCTTGATGGAATCTTGGTCCAACTGGATAGCGATATACTTGGGAACAATTCCTTTGATGCTTATATATCGAAACAGTATGGTCACACCGTTTCAAATCCGGCAGCCGCAGAGCATCGGGCAGAGGAAATTCACACTGTCTTGTCGCTGGCGGCCAGATCACAGGAAATGACCGAAGCTGACGTTTCGAGACATGTATTGGCACCCGCGGTTGAAGCGACGGAAACATGGTGCGTTGCGGCATTTTCTCCACATCATTCCGACTTCGAAAGTCTTGCTGGACAGGAGCTCGTGAATGAGTTCATGTGCGCACTTGAGAAAAGCGAAAACAGGGCTCCCAAACCGTCGTATGTGAATGTCGACAAGTCGCCACGCCGACGATCACGCTTCTGCAAAAAATGGGCCCATCAATCCGATCGGATCATCGCTGGTTGTCCTCGTTTCCAGGAGGCGCACGATCAACTTCGCTCCTTGGCACTTTCGATTGCGATGTACTGACACGATTGAAGTCGGGCGAAGCGTGTCTGCCGGCGAGTTGAACGAGGCACATCTCAGGTTCGCCAAATTCAGATTCGAGTTCATCTGGCTTTCAGGGTGATGCGGTCGAACAGAAAGCGCCTTTGATCATCGCGAAATCGCACGAGTGCCCTCATCCGGTGCCCGGCATGACTCGACTACTGAACGCCCATGCCCCAAGGGGAAAACATTCAGGTACCCTGACTGGCGCAGGTGATGAACCTGTCCACCTGTTGTTGGCCCATAGGCTTGGCATAGATCGTGGCGAAATTAGCCTTTTGGACAGTGTCGTCGAACGAGATCGTGCGCATGGCCGACATCGACCGGGTCATCCACGATGAGAATGCAGGTCATGTCACTTAGAATTTCCGCGTTTGGTGGTCGTAGCTCTTCACGCCTATTGTATCGAAGTTTCGAATGCCGAGTTCACGGGGCAAGTTGATCCCAGGGCGCTCTTGGGCTGCAAGGTCGTTAAACCCTTCTATGAGTTCAATCTACGCCCCCACTCGAAACCGGGATTCTCGCCGTAGTATCTCAATCCCACGTCGTTGAGTCCGAGCACCAGTTGCTTGAAAATGTCGCGCAGCTCGTCAATTGTCGGTTCTATGGCATCGCCCTTGCCGAACACCGTCAGTGCTTTGGTGTCTTTCTTCAGCACACCTTTGTTGTGGAGGATGGCGTTTCGGTAGTGACGCAAGTCTCCGAATGCATCACTGTCCACCTGATCCACTTCACATTCCTGCCTTATCGCTCGTCGGTAAACGTCGTCCCACAACGTATATGCAAACACTATCAGCCTCGCGCGTGCGGCCTTTGATACCCGGCTTTCTGGGTTGGCTCGAACCAGAAACTCGGCGAAAGTTATCCCGTAGTCTGCAGTGGCTGAGGGGCTGTTAGGATCGTCTGGGTGCACGCCATTTTTTTTGGGTTGACCTGAATCCGTTCGCCCTGCCCCGTTGGACGTCGCAGCGCGCGGTGGGTTGAAGCTTTCCTGCTGCCGTGCTCTTTCGCGCGTGGGCCCGACGCGGCCGACAATGACTGGATCAACCGGTCAGCGCCGCGTGACCGGGAAGATGAGAGCAGGAGAATCGACTTATGTGCGGCAGTGAAAATGAGCCGGGGTCTCATGATCCCGATGTGGTGGCGTCCCTGAAGGAACTGGTCAGGAAGGGTTCCGGGACGCACAGGATCGTCTTCGAGAGTGACGGTGTTGCAGCGGAGTACTGGCTTGAGGGCGGCGAGGTTCGAAGCCGCGAGGTTCCGTCCGCGGGGCAGGCGGCGCCCTCCATGGCCGCGTTCGAGGCGGCGGCGCTTTCGGAGTTCGCGGCCCTGGTCCCGAAGCTGGAAAGCGAGCTGGGCGGCAAGGAGGTCGCGGACCTCGACGGCATCGAGATCGCGATCCGGG
>JAJEAY010000138.1 GCA_022824145.1 Rhodobacter sp.
GCGAGGCCTGCCACAGGGTCAACAGGAGCACGACCAAGACACTGACCGAGGCCGAGCGCCTGACCGTGCGCAAGCGGTACCGGACCATCCTGACCCAGGGCGGCAGGGAACTGCCCGAAATCCCGCCCCGACCGAAAGGGAAACGCGGACGGATCGCGAAGTCCGACGCGCACAACCTGTACGAGCGCCTCGTCAAGCACGAGGAGTCCGTACTGCGCTTCATCGGGGACCCGGACGTCAGCTTCACCAACAATGCCGGAGAGCGGAAAATCCGGATGGCGAAGGTCAAGATCAAGGTGTCCGGATGCTTCCGGACCCGGCGCCACGCGGACGCATGGTGCCGGATCTCAAGCTACCTGAGCTCGATGGCGGCACTCGGCTACAACCCTCTCGTCGCAATCCAGATCGCGCTCGCCGGAAACGCCGCAGACATGATCAGGTTGCACTACGCCCTGCAAGCCCCCAAGAAGGGGTGAGCAGTTACAAATGATTTTTTTTTGTGTAACCACTCGTCGCGGTGGCATGCCAGTCATCTGCCTGCTCCGCAAGAAACCGCGCCATTCAGGGAAAGGTCGCCGACCCTCGTCTAGTCGCGCCCATAAAGATCTGCCGCACGACGCTCAAAAGCCTGCACAACACGCTGCGTCACTTCATTGAAAAAGAGTTTGGCCGTGGTCTGCAGAAGCCTGTTCCGGAACTCGAAGTCCACGTGGAAGCTCACATCAGATCCGCCCTCCTCTGCGTCAGCGAACTCCCAGTCCGAGTTCATTCGGCGGAAAGGGCCGTCAAGATACTCGGTGTTGATCCTGTTTGAGTCGGGCCAGAGTGTGACCCGGCTGCCAAATTTTTCGCTGAACACCTTGAAGGAAACGACCAGGTCGGCGAGCATCACGACGCGACTGCCTTCGTGACGGGTCTCGCGGATGCGAGCGGCAGTGGTCCAAGGCAAGAACTCCGGATAGCGTTCCACATCCGCCACAAGGTCGTACATCTGTCTGGCACTGTAAGGCACGCGACGGCATTCAGTATGGGAGGGCATGTGCTCGGGTCTGGAATTGTCCTGTCCCTTACGTGTAGGGAGCGGGAACGGGGGTCAAGGGGGGACTCGTTTTGACAAGACCATATGTGATTGTTGAGTTGATTTCGGCAAAGGCCATTGCGAACCGAGTCGAGGAACTCGCCCGTGAAATCCAGGCGACGTTTCGCGATACAGACAAGCTCATAATTGTCGGGCTCTTGCGCGGATCCTTCGTGCTCATTGCCGATCTCGTGCGCGAGCTTGACATGAATGTCGAAGTCGACTTCCTCGAAGTCTCCTCCTACGGGAACGAGATGGTTTCGAGCCACGAGGTGCGAATTCTCAAGGATCTCCGGGGCGAAATCGAGGGCGAGGACGTTCTCGTGGTCGAGGACATCGTGGACACGGGATACACGCTGAGCCACGTCGTGAAATTCCTGCAGGCGCGTAACCCGCGAAGGCTCGAAACGATCGCGCTTCTTGATAAGCCGTCACGTCGCGAAGTCGACATTTGCGCCACCTGGACCGGGTTCGAGATTCCGGACGAATTCGTGGTCGGATACGGAATCGACTACGCGCAGAGAAACAGGAACCTGCCATTTATCGGGCGCGTTCGCCTTGCAGATGCAGAAGGCAAGATCAGCAACGATGCGGCGGAAGGGTCGTAGTCAGAGTTGGACGATTGCGCTCCCGCAAGGAATTCATCGCCCGCGAGCGGTGGCATTCCTTGAGTCTTCAGGTAACATGCGATGCACAATGCCCTTCGCAAGTCTAAGGAGATGCAGATGAATTTCACGAGAAAATTTGCTCTCGTTGTGGCCGCACTGACTTTGGCAGGAGTGACGCTCGCACATGCCGGCGGACATGACGGCAATCCCGCCGCCAATGCCCGTCAAGCGCACATGAAACTCTATGCGTTCAACCTCGACGTGATTGGAGCCATGGCGAAGGGCGAAGTCGACTACGATGCGGTTGCGGCGCAGGCAGCTGCGAACAATCTCCTGGCCCTCGCGATGATGAAACAGGACGCCTATTGGGCTCCCGGCACTTCGACGGCGGAATTGGGCAATGAGACCAGGGCCCTGCCTTCGATCTGGGAGGACGAATCGCGCTTGGACGAAATTGGCGTTCAACTGATCGAGGCCGCAAGGCAGCTCGCTGCAGCGGCAGGAGAAGGTCAAACCGAGTTGCGCGGCGCAATTCGCGGTGTCGGCGGCACATGCAGTGCTTGCCATAGAAGTTTTCGTCAGCGCTGAATTTGGCGAAACAAAGGCGACCTGCCGGCCAAGGTGAAAGAGGCGATGAAGCGTGCCCTGACGTGGCTGTCCTTGCTTGGAGTGTTCGGCATTGCGGTAGCACTCTGGCTGACCCGTCCTGCAGTCGTAGATTCCACACGGTTTGCGTCGCTCCAAGGCAATGCGGCACAGGGCGAAGTGGTGTTCTGGGCAGGTGGATGCGCGTCGTGCCACAAGGCCGAAACGAGCGACGACGACTTGGCACTGCCCGGAGGCCGGCGCTTCGTGACCCGGTTCGGCACCTTTGCCGCACCCAACATCTCTTCTGATCCGACCCACGGAATTGGTGACTGGACACTTGTGGAATTCGCCTCTGCCCTGCTCCATGGCACGTCGCCCGAAGGTCATCATTATTATCCGGCGTTTCCATACACATCCTATGCACGAATGAAGGACCAGGATGTGGTCGATCTTTGGGCGTTCTTGCAGACCCTGCCTGCCTTGCCCATGGCAAGCCAACCGCACGAGCTGACCTTCCCATTCAATGTCCGCTCCTCGCTTGGGGCCTGGAAGTCCCTGTTCCTGGGATCGGCATGGGTACGGCCTGCAGAAACGCCCGAACTGGAACGCGGGCGCTACCTGGTGGAGGCTCTGGGCCATTGCGCCGAGTGCCACACTCCACGGAACTTCTTGGGAGGCAGCCTCGCTTCGGCTTGGATGGAGGGCGCGCCACATCCTGCCGGAAAGGGACGCATTCCCGGGCTGGTGCCAAGCGCTCTGAACTGGAGTGCGGAAGACATTGCCTACTACCTTGAAACCGGATTTACGCCGGACTTCGACAGTGCAGGTGGCGAAATGGCCGAGGTTGTCGCAACAATAGGCAGACTTTCGTCCGAGGACCGCCTTGCCATCGCACAGTACATAAAGGCGCTCGAATAGCCTCGACACATCTCTCCGACCCGATGAAGCGCGGATGCCTTCGTGAAACTAGTGATGCCTTGTGCTTCCCGAGATTCCCAAGGCATTGAGCGGTCATGGCAAGTTTCGTTCTGGCTGTCTTCTTCCTGATCGTCACGCCCGGTCCCGGTGCCCTGTCTCTCGCGGGCGTTGGCTCGGCATTCGGATATGCGCATGGCGTCCGGTACCTGGCGGGGCTTTTTGTCGGCACAAACCTCGTGTGCTTCGCCGTGATCAGCGGACTGGCGGCTCTGGTGCTTGCCGAACCCGGAATCCGAGTGGGCCTGACGATGGCGTCGGTGGCCTATCTGCTGTGGCTGGCCTCCCGCATTGCCTTTGCCGGGACCAGAATTGCATTTATCGAGCAGCCGAGCCCGCCCGGAATCCGGGGCGGCATCCTGCTTCAGGCGGTCAATCCAAAGGCTTATGTGGTGAACACGACATTGTTTTCCGGGTTTGTGTTCATGGCCGAACATCCCCTTTTGGAGATCGGAGTAAAGTTACTTCTTCTCAATGTTCTGTGGCTCTCAATTCATGTTGCGTGGTTGTGTGCCGGCGTCACGATTAGGCGGATGAGGCTGCCCGCGAAGTGGCAGCGAGGCATCAACATGGGAATGGCGGCAGCGATGGTCGCTGTCGTGGCACTGGCGGCCTTCGCGCCCAAGGGTTGAGAGATCAGCGGAAAGAGATGGCGTTACGGGCTCCTTGATCCTGAAAAATTTACTGGGACCTCGCTTGCCTGAGTTGGCAACGCATTCAAGTCGCACTTTTCAGATGCTCGTCACGGTTCACGAGACGATTCAATGTCGCCTGCCTCCAAGGGCGAGTGCAAGAGGCGCTGGACGATGTGCGTTGGCCCAGCGTTCGAGTCGGCCTGATCGGCATGGCCACTGACTTCACGTTCGCATCGACCGGCGGTCCGCGGAATGTCTGCCTCGACATGACTGCAATCGGCTCATGACGCTTGACGTGCCTCCTACGAAGGCGACGTTTGCGGCAGTTCGGCATCGACTGGCGCCAAACAAGGAATTGTCGGAGGCCTGGGGCCAAGCCGCAGTCCCGGGGGAGCGATCAACTGCCCGGCTTCGGAAAGAACTGGTCTATGAGAATCGGGTTTCCGTCGGGATCCTTGATGATGATGCTCGCAGGTCCGGTCGCTGACGGGTCAGTATCGGACTCCATTTCGATCCCGCCAGCCAAGAGGGACGCGCGGATGTCGCGCACGTCGGTAAATTCGGCGATGCGAGACATGTCTTGGGCCAATCCTGGATTGAACGTGAGGATGTTCTTCTCGAATAGCCCCTGAAACAGGCCGATGACGGTAGTTCCGTTCACCATTATCAGGTATTGCTTTTTGTCGCCGCCCGTCACTTGGAAGCCGAGCTCTTCGTAGAATGTCCGCGACACTGCAAGGTCCTGAACGGCAAGGCTGATAGAGAAGGCGCCAAGTTGCATTGTCGTGTCTCCAGCCGAGTGGCTCTGGGGTCAACTGCTTACGGCAATGACGGTAGTGCGTGCGAAGACGATAGGGAAGGCAAGACGGCAGGAAATTACCCGACATGCATGAGTGGTATGCCGTTCAGACCGCCTCCGCTGCCGACCAAGGGTTCGGACTATGATCATGAGGGGACTACAAAGGGCACGGAGTCAGTTCATGCATCCAGGCTCCATGCTGACACGGACTGCTAGACTGGATTGCCAAGGCGACAGATCATGCGATCAACTCCATGGCGGCCTCGTGCAATTCGGGCGTGGCCGCTGCAAGCACCCTGCCCCCTTCGTGAGCCGGCTGTCCTAGCCAGTCGCTGACAATTCCACCTGCTGCCTCAATCACGGCGATGGGCGCCTGAATGTCGTAGGCATTGAGGCCGGCTTCAATTACAAGGTCGATCTGGCCTGCGGCGAGCAGCGCGTATGCATAGCAATCGCAACCGTAGCGGGTAAGCTGTACTTTGCTGGAAACACGTCGAAACGCCGCCGCTTCGGCAATGGTGCCGACTTCCGGAAATGTTGTGAACAACGTGGCGTCATCCAGAGTCTTTGTTTCGCTTACTCTCAACGGGCGGCTGCCATGCGGTCCTTCAAGAACCGCCCTGCCTCGACCGCCCATGAAACGCTCACCGACATAAGGTTGGTCGATCAGCCCAAGGAGCGGTCCGTCGTCATCAGCAAGTGCAATCAAAACGCCCCAAGTTGGCGTTCCGCAAATGAACCCTCTCGTGCCGTCAATCGGATCAAGAACCCACGTCAGGCCGCTAACGCCGTGTTTTTTCTCGAACTCCTCACCAAATACGCCATCTTCGGGTCGAAGCTCTGTGAGGATCGCGCGCATCGAGGATTCTGCATTCCTGTCGGCAATTGTAACCGGGTCGAAATGTTCGCCCTTGCTCTCCACAGTCAGATTCCGTGCGCGGAAATGGCGCAGGGTTTCCTCTCGTGCGGCATCTGCCAAACGCTCGGCCACTGACCAGAGCTCAACGCTCTCTGTGTCGCCTTCCGGCATTGACCATCTCCTAACCACGCGCTCGATGCGGCGTATGCGGCAGAACCAGTGCGGTCAAGCCTCGCATCTCCGCCAGCACTTCTGCTGCAAGTAATCCTGAGCCCAGACCTTTGACAAAGTGACGTGCCATTGCGCGGCAGACGAGTGGTGGGTCATTCCTTGTCAAGTTTGGCTGCGGCAGGCTGGACAGCCACCTCAAGTGCCTCAAGAAAAACCCGACCGATCAATTCGACCCTGCGCAACAATTCGATGCGTGCTTTCGCAGCGTCCAGTTCATGCGTGGACAGAACATGAGAAACAAGTCCGCAGCCGTCGGCAAGCGTCACGATCATGACGTCCTTCGGATCCGGGATCGAATCGGCAAGCAGCGCCGACTTGATCCGCTCGGTCAGCCTGCGTTCCGCAGCCTCATCCTTGAGCATGTAATGCCTTGTCCCGAATATCCGCAAGTAGCGATCGTCGCTGAGTTCCAGAATGCGGTTTTCGATCAACCGCGCCAACGCCGTGTTCCGTATTTGGTCAGCACGCCGGGTGGCGTGTCTGACCCAATGGAGAGCGTCGTAGGTCCGGTCGGCACGAGCAATCTCTGCAAGCATCGGATCAAGCAGTTGATCTCCAACGGGCGTGAAATCGATCACGAACAGTCGTTGAGCATCCGTGTCGATGCGACGTTCCAGCGCCAGATCCATCAATACAGCGCCGCCCAAAGCGTACCGAACAGACCATTCAGGCGCTCGCGAAAGCGCCCCATCGTCGTCTCGCAGCAAAAGCAGGAATTCTTCGGCGAGTCTCATCAGCCTGCACCTCCCAGGAACATTGCCGCCAAGATGTAGTAGAACATCACAGCGATCGCCGCACCAACGGGAAGTGTGATGACCCAAGACACGAAAATTGTACGAACCACGCCGAATTCCAGTTCGCCAACACCGCGCGCAAGGCCAACTCCCAGCACGGCGCCCACCAGCGTCTGGGTCGTTGAAACTGGCAGACCGGTGCCGCTGGCCACAACGACCGTGGACGCGGCCGCAAGTTCGGCTGCGAAGCCGCGGCTGGGCGTCAGTTCGGTGATCTTCCGGCCAATCGTGGCCATTACCCGGTACCCGAATGTTGCCAGCCCGACCACGATGCCGCTCGCGCCCAGAAGCAAGACCCAGACCGGAACCACTGACTTTGCGGCCACTCCGCCTGTCGACACAACTCCGACAATTGCCGCGACGGGTCCGATCGCGTTGGCGACATCGTTGGAGCCGTGGGCAAACGCCATGCCCGATGCGGTGACGATCATCAGGATGCCAAAAACCCTCTCCACATCGTCAAAGCGAGCCTGTCTTCCTGTAGGGAACTCAAGACTCGGGAAACCCAGCCGATAGACCAACAGGCGGCCGGCCACGGCGACGACGCCCGCAACCATCATGGAGTAAAATAGGGCGACCGGCATGCTCAGGTCCAGCCCGACATGCTTCAAGCCCTTGACGAATGTCACGGCCGAAGTGATGAACACTGCTGCGAAGATGTAGACGGGAACATAGCGACAAGCAAAGTAGGCTGGATCGCTCTTGTCGAAGATTAGCCGCTGCACGCTTAGCACGAGGCAAAACGAGATCACTCCGGCAATAACGGGCGTAGCTACCCAACTTGCGGCAATGGTGGCCACATCCCACCAGTGCACCGCATCTAAGCCGATCGCGACCACGGCAAATCCGATGATGGCTCCGACTATCGAGTGCGTCGTTGATACCGGCCAGCCAAACGCCGACGCGACCGTCAGCCAGGCAGCGGCCGCGAAGAGCGCTGACAGCATGCCGACAACTAGAAGATCCGGGTCGTGCTCAAGTGCTGCGGTGTCGATGATGCCCTTGCGAATCGTGGAAGTCACCTCGCCACCGGCCAGAAACGCCCCGAGGAATTCGAACACGGCGGCGATCACGATGGCCGCGCCGAGCGTGATTGCACCAGATCCAACTGACGTCCCCATCGAATTCGCCACGTCGTTGGCACCGATGGCCCATGCCATATAGAATCCGGCGATGATCGCCATAGTCAGGATAATGACGAAACTTGCATCCATGAAACGCGACTTCCGATCCACATCTTGCGCGACAGAACATGTGGGATCGGGTTCGGCAGAGGGCGGGGTC
>JAJEAY010000213.1 GCA_022824145.1 Rhodobacter sp.
TCGAGGCCATGTTCCTGAAGCAGAGCCAGGCGGTCGCGGAATCCGTCAGGCGGATCATGGCCGGCCTGTCGCGCTGCGTCCAGCGCGAAAGGCCGGGAAGAAGCTACGAAAGGCGGTCGAAACAGCCAAGGAGCAAGTGGAACAGACAGACCGCCGCCTGACACCGCAGACAGACCCGAAACAGGACCCCCGGCTTCCGGCACACGCCCGAAGCGCGGGGGTTTTCTTATCCGAACGGCAGGAATCCTTATCCGAATGCCATTGGGCCGCAGACCTGCTCCGCACGTATTCAAAGAGAACGCGGCGAATCATTTGGCAACCGGATCCGGATATCCGCTACAAATCCGGGCCGAACCCCCTGCTTGTGGTACGCCTTGCGCTTGTTGTCGGGCAACCTTACGATATTGGTATCGTAGTATTTCAACTGTGCATTCGTTAGCGGCATTAGCAGCCTCCTTTGCAGCCTGGGCGGGCACAAGGATCACCCTGATGCACCATCGCATCTAAGGATTTCGGGTCACCAACGGCTAGCAGAATTGCGCCAAGCAGGATCCAGAAGTCTGAGTTTATCATACTCACCGTGGTGTTTCGATTTTGGCCAGACGCCAAATATAGTGGTTTTTCTCTGAATACTGCAATCTTCTCAGCTGAGGACACAAATCCATGGCCGATGTGGCCAGCTATGTGCCCGGTTACTTTTCGCGGACGGTCGTATTCGGATTTGCCTTGCCGTGCTTCGTGGTGACGAACCGACCACTGATTGCGCTGCGATATCTGCCGCCCGTCGATCCGCTTTTGCCTGGAGTTTCCCTCACGGTCGTCCGTGGGTGCGACTTCCCTTGCCCCTTAGTCACATACCGACCTGACTTCGCACTGCGGTTGTTCCCGCCACTCTTCTTGCCTGCCATTTCAATTCTCCTTCTGGATTCCGTCAGGCCCCTGACGACCGGTTTGGGTTGCCCGCTCAACACACGACCTTGATCGTGCTGACCACATAGTTAATTATTTTTGGCTGTTTTCTAGCTATTTCGTAACTATTTTTCATTGACAAGGCTTCGCTCTTTCTTATATTTTTCATCGGCAAGCGTGGGAGGCCGACATGAAGCGAACGATGACGCTCAACCTCACAGAGGCTGAAATGAACGCCGTTGAGCAGATGTGTGAACGGAAGGGGCTGTCGAAGATAGCACTCGTACGTCAGTCGCTTCGACTCTACAAGTCGATCGATGATCGGCTGTCGCGTGGGGACAAAGTTCTTGTCGAAAGCGCCGACAAGTCGGAGAAGGCCGAGCTCATGGTCCTATGAAGGAACTGCTCGACAAGGTCTCCTTGCTGAACCGCACCACCGGGAAGTTTGAAACAGCAGAGCTGTTCCACGGCATCGATAAGACCAACCTGTCACACATAGAAGGTAGAAGGTCGTTGGCGGCCCCTGTTCGAGTTGCGACGGGCAGAGGCAAGGGCGTCCGGAAAGTCGGCGTCGGACATCAACGCTGAGGATGGACACTGGGATTGGGGCCGCAAGGCGCTCGCCGCGATCTCGAACTCCTTTCTGTATGACATCTTTGCTCTGGAATGTGGCGGCAACACACAGGCTCTGTTGCTGACGTGCAAAGGTAGCATGGATTGCTTCAGCCGCCATCCGGAGCATCCGAACGCCGACATAGTCTGGTTTCCCGACATCATTGAATCGATGGATACAGTGACTTCAGCTTTATGCGGGCTTCCTCGGTTCGGAACCTCCAACTGACCGGCTTCGCGGAGGCGTTTCGGCATTCCTGTCGTGCCGCGTTCTCCCTGGCCAACGGTCCCGACGATGCCGATGTCCGTCCGCATCGGCAATCCGAAGACTGGAGGTCGTTGATGGCCTGCGGGCACCGTGGTATTGCGGATCGCGATCCGCTGCTGAGAGAATGCACGATGGCCGCCCCCAGGATGACAGCGCTTGAAGCATACGCGCAACACGGTTCCGTGAGCTATGGAGCGATCAGCCCCATACGGCTGAAGTTCATTCTGCTTGGCGCCCAGCCCGAAGCGGGGGAACGGCCGCGCGTAAGGCAGGCTCTCCTGGAGATGCCCGGAAGCTACGCCTTCGATCTCGCAGCCGAACTGGGCGTTTCGCATCGGAAGCTGAACGAGCGTTCGTTCGCCCTTCTCGGTGAAGGACTCCCGCAGTGAACAGAGATGCGTGGCAAGAGCTTCTGACGCTTGCCCGCAGGCATCTTGAAGGGATCGGTGTGGCCGGATCGAACTGGATCTGGGGCGGAGGCACGGTGCTGATGCTTCGCCATCAGCACCGAGTGAGCCGGGACATCGACCTTTTCCTGGACGACCCTCAATATCTGAGTCACCTGTCTCCGCGCCTGAACGATGCCGTTGGAGAAACCGTCAGCCGCTACACCGAGCAGGCCAATCACCTTCGTTGTTTCATAGCCGGTGTTGGGGAGATCGACTACCTTCTCGCTGCGCCGGTGATTGATGTCGAACCGGAGTGGATGGATGTCCCGGGACACGGCCCACTGCAGGTCATGTCGGACCGAGAGATACTTGCCCAGAAAATCCACTATCGCTCCACGGGCTTCACCGGACGCGATCTGTTTGACTTCGCAACGGTTACAGCCCTACGTCCTGAACTGCTGGAGGACAATGAGCTTCGCAAAGTGGGCGGGATACGCAGGCTGGCGCTGGAAAACCGATTCAGCGCCCAGGATCTGCGGGAGGGGTTTGACGCCGTCACGCTTCACCCGAATGCGAAGATGCGGCTGACTTTCGGTAAAGCCAGGGACGCGATGCGGGGCTGGCTGGGGCTTATCGGCACCGCGTCGGAACCAGCGCAGGGAAATTCGTCGGGATCGGGGCCTTCGACGTAAAGATGCCGGCTGCCTCCACCGACTGCAGAACCTGCTGTCAGGCAATTGAACTGCACGGCGTCATTGGCGAACCGCTCAAAGCTGGATGCCGGAAGGCGGCATGCTGAACGAAGCGAAGGCCGTGCCGCAGCATCCGGCCTTTTCGCGGGGCGGAAACCCGGATGCTGCGGCGCATCCCTTGCGGCCGGTATCCCTTTGCCGAGATTTCCGTTCTCCGATGCTATCACTGGTTCCATCGCGGTAAACAGCGGGCCTATTCCAACAAGGATCCTTTGCCCGTCATACGGGTTCGGGCATTCGCCCGTTCTGTTGGGCGCCATCTCACTTTCGGTTGCAGGAACCGGGCGTCGCTTCATGCGGCCGGTTTCAGGGGTAGACCTCCGAGGGCATCCTTCAGCCTGTCTTCGGAGAAGCCACGTTCGCCGGGCGGGTGAGCGGCGGCCACGCTCAGCAAAGCCTCCCGGTTTTCAGCGTCCGGCGCGTTTTCCAGGCTGACGCGGGACGTAAACGCAGCGGCATGAGACCATCGCGGATTCGGGAACAGACCGCATCTGGTGATTCACGCCATAGTAGAACGGAGGTCTACTTGGCCAAGCACCCCGATCTCAATTGCCAAGGTGGACAGAATCCCATCGTACACTTGGAAGCCGACCTCCACGTGACGGTGGAATGGGCCGATCATGAGGAACGGCGATGGGCGTTCACCCTTTCCAACGCGGGCTCCCGGCTATTTCAGTGACAGGTGCGATCTGGCGCAACTGGGTGAAATTGGCTGGGACGCCGTTCGCGCAACTGATTGGCGCGACTGCAAGGAAGGCAAGCAGGCGGAGTTCCTCGTCGAGAATTCGTTCCCGTGGACCCTGATCCGCAGCATCGGAGTATGTAATGCGAAAACTCAGAGCAAGGCTGTGGAAGTACTGAAGATCGCTGATCATCAACCTTCTGTCACGAGGCAGCAGGGATGGTATTATTGATGGCGGGGAGGCTGCACCGATGATTCGCGTCAAGACCGGCGACATCCTTGCTGAAGATGCCGAGGCCTTGGTCAACACGATCAACTGCGTCGGCGTCATGGGGCGAGGGATCGCGCTACAATTCAAGAAGGCGTTCCCGGAGAACTTCCGCGCTTACGCGGAGGCCTGCGAGCGTGGCGAGGTGCGGCCCGGCCGAATGTTCGTGTTCGACACGCTCCAACTCACAAACCCCCGCTACATAATCAACTTTCCGACCAAGCGACACTGGCGCGGCAACAGTCGGATCGAGGACATTCAGGCTGGATTGACGGACCTTGTCGTGGCAGTTCGGGAGCGCGAAATCCGCTCGATCGCCGTGCCGCCGCTGGGCAGCGGCCTGGGCGACCTCGAATGGAGCGACGTACGCCCGCTCATAGAGAAGGCGTTGCACGGCTTCAACGACCTGGACGTTGTCATCTTTGAACCTGGAGGTACGCCGGAACCGCAGCGAATGGTGTGCAGCTACCAAGTTCCGAAAATGACTCCGGGCAGGGCCGCGCTGGTAGGCTTGATGGATCGGTATCTGAGAGGCTTGCTCGATCCCTTCGTTACCCTACTGGAAGTACACAAGCTGATGTACTTCATGCAGGTCGCCGGCCAGCCGCTGAAGTTGAAGTTTATCAAGGCGCACTACGGTCCTTACGCAGAGAACCTGCGGCACGTCCTGAATAAAGTCGAGGGCCACTACATTTCTGGCTACGCTGACGGTGGCGACAGGCCGGACAAGCTGCTGGAACTCGTGCCCGGCGCTGTCGAGGAAGCCGCCAAGGTCCTGCGGCGCTCGCCCAGAGTGCGAGAGCGTTTCGAGAAGGTGGCCGACCTCGTCGACGGCTTCGAATCGGCTTTCGGTCTTGAGCTGCTCTCAACCGTGCACTGGGTTCTGGAAAGCGACACACCAAAGTCGCTGCAGGATCTCATCGCCTCGACCTACGCATGGAATGAAAGCAAGACGAGATTCTCGCCACGGCAGATCGGGCTGGCAGCCGATGTGCTGACAGAGAAGGGCTGGATCGACCCCACCAAAGCGGCCGCCCGCCAATGACCGCCGATACCGGCGGAGGGGCATTGAACGCCGGGTCTGAACGGAAGCGGGCGGGCCATGCCGCGGACGTTGCCCGGTGCCATGAAGGCATCGGCGAAGCGGCGGGAACCCGCTTCCGGTTCCACGGGCTGCGCAACGCCTTCATCAAAGTGGCCGAGCGCGAGCTGATGCTGCCGCGCTCGCTGACCAAGCGGCTGGTGAACCGTGCCCGTCCGACGTGACGAAAGGCTACGCCGCCGACTGGAGGGTGGACCGGCTGCGCGAGCCGGCTCAACGGGTCGCCGGTCGCATAGATGTGCTGAGCGTGGCCACGCACGTCGATGGCTGAACCCGGCCATGGGGCGGGCACTGCATCTTCCCCAGGCAGACGCGGGAACGCCCGTGCAGCCTTTGGATCGTGATCGCGAGGTCCTCCCGTTCCCTTCCCGCCATCACGCGCCCTCCCGCCGATGTCCGACGAAAAAAGGCTACCGGGAAAGGAAGGAGAAAACAGGCGGGTCACTTTTGGACGCCGATGGTGGGTCAAAATTGCACGCCTATTGACACAAGACGACCTGACCGACGAGGTGCTCGCAAAGGATGCGAGATGTGCCCTCGAAGCTATTTGAAAATTGGTGCAGCGCGGCGGAAGGCCCTTTCTATCAGGTGGATGATGTATGGGGATCTTGGGTGCAAAGGCATCCAACGCCGGGACTGCCTCACGTAGGGTTTCTTGGCAAAGATCGTTCAGGGTCCAAATCGGCGCGCCCACCTGGCGAGGGCGTACGGGTCGCACGCCGGAACAATCTGGCTCTGGCGAGAATCGTCATGGCAGCTTCCATCGCCGGGGCCGGGCCGCAGGATCTTGAGGTCTTCGGGGTGAAGGCCAACGGGACTGCGGGTGCGCTCACCATCTGCATGATGGTTCTTGCGTGCCATGCCTACTGGTATTTCATGCGTTGGCACCATCTCGCGGATGATGCGGTGGTTCTGGTGTTCGCCACCCCCCCGGTCACCGTGTCCTTACGGCACGACGAGCCAAGGATGCTTACACAGAAAGCAGCTGCGCTGCATGCGAACCGGATATGCTTCCTGCTTGTTTTGATGTCCATCGCCGCCACGGTCCATTGGGTAGTTGACCTGATGACCGCTAGCGCAGCTTAGACGGAATG
>JAJEAY010000090.1 GCA_022824145.1 Rhodobacter sp.
GTTTGCAATCAGCAACAGGGCGGGCAAAGCCGAAACGGGATCACGCAATCACTGCCGAAAAAGCCGAACCCGAACCCGGATGACGTGCCGGCACGTCAAACACCGCGTCAAAACCCGCAGAGAAAAAATTAGCCGTGCCTCTCGATTGCCATCGTTGACGCCGATCCCCGGCAAAGCATCGCGCGTGTCTGGTTGGGCAAGCGCACTGAAGAAAACCTTGGGGATGCACCTTTCAAGGTGATCTCAGACCCCTCTGACAGCACCATTCTCGACACGCTGGAGGAGGCGGGCGATGACCATGACCTGGTGTTCGTTGACCTAGAAGGTGTTGCGGGCCTCATGGCGTCCTACGCGGCCTCAGCATCTGATCTCTGCATTGTACCGATGCGGCCGAGTGCTTTGGACGGTGATGCCGCAGGCGCGGCTCTGAAGATGATCCGGGACGCTGGGCGTGCTGCCAGGCGGACAGTACCAGCTCGCATCCTGATTACGCAAACGGATGCCGCAATCGTCACGAAATCTCACAAAGAGCTTCTGGCCGAACTGGACGGGGCAGGGGTGGAGCGTCTGCAAACCGAACTCATGCGAAGAGCGCCTTTTGAACGGGTTATGGCAGAGGGCAGAACCCTATTCGAACTGCAAGACAGTCAGTCTGTGAAGAGCGCGATCAGCAATACCGCTCGGCTTGGCAAAGAGCTGGCAGAGATACTGGAGGCACAATGATGGCAGGAACGTTTCTGAATCTGAGCGATGATGACCAAGAAGAGGCCCCAGAGCCAAAGATAGGGGCAGGGTTAAAGCGCAAGAAGAAAGGCTCTCGTCCTAGAGCTGACGCTGAAGCCGTCGCTGCCGCAGGACGTGCAAACGGCTTCAATCGGTCTACAGACACTGCGCAACCATCGCCAACTCCGAGGCGTGGGCGGCCACCATTGAACGAAGATATGACCTACTGGCGCATCTATGTCTCGTCCGATCTCCGAAATCAGCTCAACGAGCTGAGAGACGAAGAGGGCAGGCGGCTCAATGATGTGCTGGCTGACATGCTCGTCGCATACCAAAATGGGCAAGCGAAGTGAGTGTGCCATTGACTTATATGCCATTGACGTATATCTGATGACTAAGTTGCAGACGGTTGTAGAGCTTCCGGAATTTCAACGCCGGGCCAAAGCAGTCATGTCCGATGATGAGCGCGAAGCCGCCATCGTGTGGATCGCCGAAAACCCTGAGGCAGGGACCTCGCTCGGCGGAGGATTGCGAAAGGTGCGTATCCCTCGTGATGGCGGGGGCAAGCGCGGCGGGTTTCGGACGATCTATGTCTTTGGCGGTCGGCAAATGCCGATCTTCCTCGTTACGGTCTTCGCCAAGAATGAAAAGGCAAACCTAACGCCCAAAGAGCAAACTGCGGCCGTCGAGTTGAGCAAGGAGATCGTCAGCATGTGGAGTGACAAACAGTGAGTGCGTTCGAAAGCATCAAACAGGGCCTCGAAGAAGCCAAAGCGTTCTCGAAAGGGCAGGGGACTGATGCCCGTGTTCACGAGATAGCCGTTCCGGAGATCAATGTCGCAGAGGTACGGGCCAAGACAGGCCTGTCCCAAGCGGAGTTTGCTCGTAGTATCGGCGTTGCCAAGGGCACGTTGCTGAACTGGGAACACGGACGACGTCAGCCGAATGGGCCAGCTCAAGTGCTGCTCGCATTGATTGCGCGCAAGCCATCTGTGGTTCAGGAACTGCTTGGCTAATTGGCAATACAAAAGGAATTTACCGTGGTTGTCGTCTGGCCACTTCACCAATGAAATCGCCAACAGACCAGAGCCAGCCGCGCTGCGCGTTGGTGTAGCTGCTGTGAACAGGGGAGGGGACCACGAGCTGAAGGCTGGAGGCCTCCATCTGGCTGGTCTGCGGCTCTGAGATCCCGGGCTCCAGCGTCAGCAGATGCTTGCGGCTGATCTTTTCGGCTTCTGCCAGAACCTGCCGCCAGCGGTCCTTGCAGGTTGATTTGGCCCCCAACATAGTCAGACGCGGATCGCCCTCGGCCGGAGCTGCCTGGTAGGTTTCCAGATCGGGAAAGAGGAAATCCGGTTTGTGGTTATGCTCAGTCACGGCTCCCCGGACGTGCCGGATGTCATACGCCCGCAAAACTGCGGCCAGATGGTTCTCCAGCGAGTGCCCCATGCGGGATTTGCGCCGGTTCTGGACGCTCAGGGAAAAACTGATGAACCCATCCACATCCGTGCGGTCCTCGTTAGTGAACCCGGCCTCGATCCGTGAGGACACGACTTTGCGCTCAAGCCGCCGAAACAGGGCTTCCTCGTGGTCCAGCCATGCAATGAGCGCGCCGTCCGGGTCGTCCTCGGCCCGGACCTCGGGCAGGGTGAGGCGGGCCAGATCGGAGAACTCGGCTGTCTTCGGGAAGGTGGTACCGAATTTCTCGATGATGCTGTCCAGCTTGTCGGCTTCAGGCTCCTCGAACTCGATGCCGATCTCGTCCAGAATGAAGCGGGCGGCAAAATCCAGCTCCGGCTCCTCGTCGGAGAACTCGCGGGACACGAAGGATTTGTCCTCGGGGCGCAGGCCGAACAGCCAGAAAAGCTGCTGCTCGCTGGTCGATCCCTCCGGAGCCACGATGAACCACAGGACGCCGCCCTGGTCCTTGGCAAGGAACAGGGTGTCTCCGGCCCGCATGGCCTCAGTGACGGGATTTGACGGGTAGTAGAGCCGCCATTCCGGCGCACGATCTTCTTTCTTGATCCGCGCATCGTAGTGCGTGGCCCAGCTCTCTTCGGTGAAACCTTCCTGGTCGCCGCCAAGCCAGATGTAGATCGCCGGAAATTTCTGCTGGTGTGTTTCGCCCAAGAAGTCGTCCCGCATCTTCACGGTCGTTCCGACCTCGTGCTGGTTCGATGTCTTCGGCTCGGCATCAACGGCGGACAGGCGCTTGACCCCGACACCCTCGAAATAATCAGATAACTGCCCGCGTTTCATCCCCGCTCACCTCCAGCGTATTTATACCTGATTTCAACCATATGGCGCACTGATCGGCAACGCTGTCGAAGGGCAGGCGGGTCTTTCCCTTCAGAGCACATTCCCATACGATTCCGGTGCGCCACCCCGCCTCGGCAAGGGCCTCACGCTGTTGCCGATCCCGCTCGATGTTTTTCCCGATCTTCTCCCGCCAGAACTCCTCCCGGCTCTTTGGCCAGCGAAACAGATGGCAGTCGTGGCCATGCCAGAAACACCCATGCACGAAGAGGACGGCAGATCGTCCGGGGAACACAAGGTCAGGCTTGCCGGGTAGGTCTTTGCGATGCAGCCGGAAACGGAAGCCGCGCATGTGGAGCGCAGATCGGATTGCCAGCTCGGGTTTGGTGTTCTTGCCTCTGATCCCTGACATCATCCTGCTTCGGACGGTGGCAGGAACGATATCGACGGGCATTACTCCGCCGCGATACCCGGTTCAGGCAACGGAAGCTGCACCTGAAGGGTTTGTGGAACTTCGCGCCCGTCCAGTTCCATAGCGTCCATGATGCGCGGCTGCATTAGCTGCGCGACGGCATTTACGACAGGAACAACAACCGCGTTGCCAAACTGACGGTACGCTTGGGTATCGGAAACCGGAATCTTCCATTTGGACTGCCCGGGCTTCTCAAAACCCATAAGCCGGGCACACTCGCGCGGAGTGAGGCGGCGGGGTCGGTTGCTTTTCTGCTCGATCAGGATTTCGGAACCGTCCTTGTAGTATCGGGCAGAAAGGGTGCGGGCCACGTCGTTTGGGCCGAACAGCGAGAATCCGAACCCGTTTCCGGCGCTCCGGTGCTTCTCCTTGTAGCCCTGAAGGTAGGTCCACATGTGTTCGGTGAGAGTGTATTTCGGATCGACTTTCTTATCGAGGATCGCGCCAAGGGTCGGGCCGTCGCCTTCCGGCACCGCAAGTTGGTCAAAGTCGAACTCAATGCTGTGATCCTTGAAGCCGACAATGAAGATGCGCTCGCGCTTCTGCGGCACCCAGGGCGTCGAGCTGATGACTTTGTGAAAGACGCGGTAGCCCAGCTCGTTCTCCAGCACATGGATGATCGTGGCGAAAGTCTTGCCGCCATCATGGCGTTCAAGGTTCTTCACGTTCTCCAGCAGGAAAGCGGGCGGGCGGTGATGGTCGATGATCTTGGCTAAATCGTAGAACAGCGTTCCTTGAGTATCGCACAGGAAGCCGTGCGGACGGCCAAGGGCGTTCTTCTTGCTGACGCCCGCAATCGAGAACGGCTGGCATGGAAAACCGGCCAGCAGAACGTCATGGGCCGGGATGGTCTCGGGAGCGTCGGCGTAGGGCCGCACATCCTCGGCGAAGACATGATCGCTGTCGGCAGGCTCCGGAAAATTGGCATTATAGGTCTCCCGGCTGAACCGATCCCACTCGGCGGTAAAGACGCAACGCCCGCCGATAGCCTCAAACGGAATTCTTAGTCCGCCAACCCCCGCGAAGAGGTCAATGAAACGGAACCCATCGGCACGCCCGCCGGTGTAACGCGCATCGGCCGTCTGGCGTAGCTTCTCCAGTCTGAGCTGGTCTATCCGCTTGCCTTCGCCCTTCATGTTGCGCCTGACGGTGCGATCACTCACACCCAGAAGCTCGGCCGCTGCGTCGATATCGAGACCGGCGCGCTCCATCAGTTCTGCGAATTCTGTTCGTGGATATACGTTCATTTGCCTGCCCCCGCTCTGTGTCTATTATTGACAACATGTCATAAATCGTCCCAGCGACTTTGGGAACCCCCTTTCTGCCATTTGTTCACATTTTGTTCTAACGTCGGATTAAGAACAAGCCTTTGTCTCTTCCACTGAAATGCGCGCGCGGGCCCTAACGCTTCTTGTGCCGGATCAGAATTTCTGTCGGCCCGTCCGACTGCTTGCATTTAAAGAATGTCATGCAACATAGCCTCACAAACTACGTCTATATTTCTAACATTTGACAAATGTATGCGGCATACATAGTTGTATAGCTCCTATGAAGCAACTCATCCGGGAAATGTTGTGCGAGACAAGCGTGGAAAATTCAAAAGCCTGGCGGAGTCCCGGGTAAACCGGGCGATCAAGGATATTCGTCTGATCGGTAACCTTTCGAACCGAAGTGCCTACGCATATGGCGAAGAAGATGTTCGGAAGATTTTCAGGGCACTTCAGAAAGAGCTGGATGCCGCAAAGAACCGTTTCGGTGGGGATGCTGACGCACGCGAAGAAGGGTTTCGTCTGTAATGAATGTGCTGATTAATAAGTCCTGGAGCTGGATTTGGCCGAATGTTGGCGCGACGCCAATCAACCAGGGCCTCGACTCGGAGATGTTCGACCGGTCGGATTTTCCCTACTACGAGACCTTTGTGCGCGAGGCCATTCAGAACAGTCTCGATGCACGCCTTGATCCGACTAAGCCAGTGTTTGTGAATTTCACTTTCCGTTCGGACGGGATCGGCCCGCGCCGAGCCTTCCTTGAACAGGTGATAGAACACCGCAAAAGCGCGGGGCTGGAGATACCAACGGAGTGGGGTAACGGACACGTCCGCTGGCTTTTGGTCGAAGACTTCAACTCAAGGGGCCTGAGTGGCGATCTGGGCAGCCGCACAAGCGACTTCTGGAACTACTGGCTGAATTTTGGCCTTTCCAACAAGGACGGCTCCGGCAGAGGAGGGCGCGGCATCGGGCGCGTTACTTTTCTGATCGCCTCCCGCCTGCAGTCAGTGATTGGATACGGGACTATCCTGAATTTTGTGCGCTGGCGTTGTAGCTCAATTTTGAGGAGACCCACGTATGAGCATAGACAAAGACCTGTTGGACCGACTGATGGAAGGGCGCTCGCCCGGCGACCTTTTCGGCAAGGAGGGCATTCTTTCCGAACTGACCAAGGCGCTTGCGGAGCGTGCGCTGAGCACCGAGCTGGATGAACATCTCAGCGAAGAGCGCGCGCAAGTGCCGCCTGAAGGCCAGAACCAGCCCGCCAATCGACGCAATGGCAGCAGCCAGAAGACTGTGGCCACGGACGCCGGCAAGGTGGTTCTGGACATTCCGCGCGACCGGAACGGGACCTTTGACCCGGTTCTAATCGCCAAGTATCAGCGCCGCTTTCCGGAGTTCGACACCAAGATCATCAGCATGTACGCCCGCGGCATGACGACCCGGGAAATCCAGGGCCACATCGAGGAGATCTACCGCTTTGAAGCGTCGCCCAGCCTGATCTCGGCCATCACCGACACCGTGATGCAGGAGGTGACGGCCTGGCAAAACCGCCCGCTTGAACCCTGCTATCCAGTGGTGTTCATGGATGCGATCCGGGTCAACATCCGCAGCGACGGCGCGGTCTCGAACAAGGCGGTCTTCGTGGCCCTGGCAATCCTGCCGGACGGCACACGGGACGTTCTGGGCTTGTGGTTCCAGGCCAATGAAGGGGCCAAATTCTGGGCCAAGGTGCTGAGCGATTTGCGCAACCGCGGCGTTCAGGACATCCTGATTGCCGTTGTGGACGGCCTCAAGGGCTTTCCCCAGGCCATCGAGGCGGCCTTCCCCCGAACCCAGGTCCAGACCTGTATTGTCCATCTGCTGCGCCATTCCATGAGCTTTGCAAGCTACAAGGACCGCAAGGCCGTCGCCGCGGCTCTGAAGGCGGTTTACACCGCCGTTGATGCCGCAGCGGCCGAAGCCGCGCTAACCGAATTTGAAGCGAACGAACTGTCAAAGCGCTATCCGGCCATCGCACCGAGCTGGCGGCGGGCCTGGAACGAAGTCATTCCGTTCCTTGATTATCCGCCCGAGGTGCGCCGGCTGATTTACACGACAAATGCCATTGAAGCGCTGAACTCGAAGATCCGCCGCGCGGTTCGAACCCGTGGCCATTTCCCCAGCGATGAGGCGGCGGCCAAGTTGATCTATCTGGCACTGAATGCTACCTCAACCCCAGTTCCGGATAAGCTCACGTCACACTGGTAATGCTCCGAATGACGTCTGGGACGACAATTTTGCCCATCTTGATCTTTGGCTGCGCCAGAACGTAGGCAGCGATGCAGGACAGAATGTGAACGAAGGCATTGGT
>JAJEAY010000032.1 GCA_022824145.1 Rhodobacter sp.
GGACTCGCCCGCGCCGCATCTGTCCTGCAAGGAGGCGGGCTCGTGGCGTTTCCGACGGAAACCGTCTATGGCCTCGGCGCGGATGCCACGAATGGCGAAGCTGTGGCGCGCATCTTCGAGGCAAAGCGCCGCCCGACATTCAATCCGCTGATCGTGCATGTACAGGATCTTGCCCATGCCCGTCGCCTGGTTCGGTTTGACGCCATGGCGGAACGGCTTGCGGACTCCTTCTGGCCCGGCGCACTGACCCTTGTTCTGCCGAAGCGGGTCGGGTCGGGCATCGAGTCCCTCGTCTCAGCCGGTCTGGACAGCATTGCCGTGCGCGTGCCCGACCATCCGGTCGCCCGGAGTTTCCTCCAAAGAACCGGCAGGCCGGTTGCCGCACCGTCGGCGAATCCCTCAGGCAAGGTCAGTCCGACGACGGCACAGCATGTCGCTGCCGGCCTGTCCGGCCGCATAGACGCCATCCTTGACGATGGACCCTGTGCCATTGGACTTGAATCCACAATCGTCGGTCCCGGTCCTGTGCTGCTGCGGCCCGGCGGACTTTCGACGGAGGAGATAGAAGCCCGTATCGGCGAAAGGCTTCCAGCCCATGTCGACCCGGACACCCCGACCGCCCCCGGGCAGCTCGCATCGCATTACGCGCCGAGTGTACCGCTGCGTCTGAACGCTTCGCGAAAGCGCAGCAACGAAGTTTTCGTCGGCTTTGGTCCGGTACAAGCCGACCTGAACCTTTCACCCGACGGAGATCTGGTTGAAGCAGCGGCAAATCTGTTTCGCTGCCTCCATGCTCTTGATGCAAAGGGCACTGCGATTGCCGTGTCGCCGATTCCCGAAACTGGGCTGGGGCGCGCCATCAACGACCGGCTGAGGCGCGCGGCGGCGCCGCGCGGCTGACCTAGGCAGACTCCGCCTTCCTTCGCCCGCAGGTGGCGGTCCGGAATTGGGCGGCGGGAGCCTTACGCCCGTCCCGCCTCCGGGCTGAGCAGGATTGGATCGATTCCCAGCGATCTCAGCGCAGCCACCCATTTTCCTTTGTCATCAGACGAAAACACGATGTCCGGGGACGCCTCGCAGGTCAGCCATCCGTTCTGCTGGATCTCTTCTTCCAGCTGTCCGGAACCCCAGCCAGCATAGCCCAGGGCCAGAATGCGCTGCTCCGGACCCCCGCCTTTGGCCATGGCCTGCAGGATGTCCAGCGTCGCGGTCATTCCGAAGCGGCCGTCAACGCGCAGGGTCGAATTCGGGATCATGTATTCTCCGGAATGCAGCACGAAGCCCCGGCCATGCTCGACCGGACCTCCGAAGTGAACCGGCATGGCGCCGCTCTCGTGGCCCGGAGAAATGTCGAGCTGTTCCAGCAGGTCTTTCAGCTTCAGCTCGGGAGCGGGTTTGTTGACAATGAGGCCCATCGAACCGTCTTCGGAATGCGCGCATAGAAAAACCACGCTCTTTTCGAAGCGCGGGTCGCCCATGCCGGGCATGGCAATCAGCAGCTTTCCGGACAGATCTGTGGAATCGGTACTCATATGCGCAGCATAACGCAGGGCTGGGGGCAATGCACAAGTGCGACTGACTGACCGACGGAAGATTATCATCCGATTGTGATTTTCCCCTGCCTGCCGGAACGTCTAGATTGCCCGCAATGTCAGGCGTACTGAAATCCGCGGCACTCAGCTTCTTTCTGGCCGGCACCGCTGCTTTGGCCGGTTCCGACCGCTTTTCGCTTGACGATGTGGTCGCGTTCGATGTGCTGCGCGGATGGCGCACCGAGACCGGCACGCATATGGTGGCCCTGCATGTGCAGCTTGCTCCCGGCTGGAAAACCTACTGGCGCGTGCCGGGCGAGGCGAGCATTCCTCCGCGGTTCGACTGGTCAGGCAGCAGGAACCTTGCATCGGTCGACTTTCACTGGCCGGTTCCGGAAGTGTTCTTTCTGAACGGTATGCGTTCCGTCGGTTACAGTGACGAGCTGGTACTTCCCATTGAACTGGCCCCGCGGGCTGAGGGCCGCCGGGTAGTCCTCCGTTCGGAAATCGCACTCGGCGTGTGCAAGGACATCTGCATACCGGTCAACACCAGGATTTCCGCTGATCTCAGCGGACCGGGAAATCGGGATCCTCGAATTCGCGCCGCACTCGAGTCCCTGCCGGAAACCGCTGGCAATGCGGGGATTCGCGCCATCACATGCAAAGTCGAGCCGATTTCGGATGGCCTGCGCCTGACTGCTGACATCGACATGCCGCAGGTCGGGCCGCGCGAAGTCGTCGTATTCGAGCTCCCGGACCAGTCTGTCTGGGTGGCGGACGCCGAGGCGCAGAGGACGGGACACAGACTCAGGGCGGTGACTGAACTGGTGCCGCCGTCCAGCAGGCCGTTTCTTCTGAACCGGAGTACTGTTCGCATGACGGTACTTGCCGGCGGGCGTGCCGTCGACATCGAGGGCTGCGCCGGATAGAGTGCCCGGGCCTTTCAGGCCTACGAATACTCCGCTGGCCTTCACGCTTTTCGCAGAGTGCGGAAGACCGCCAAGAGGACAGCGGCAAGCAGGTATGCTGCCAGAACCAGCACGGCCGCTCCTCCGACGAAAAGCGCGAACGCAAACGATAGAGTGGCCGAACCTGCCATCTCAACCCAGACAGCCGGAAGGCGCTCAAGGAGACTCGAGGGCAGAGCGCCGTTGAGACTCGCCCAGCCCAGCGTTCCGGCGAACAGTACGGAAATGGCCAGCGCCGCCAATGCCGATGCCGCACTGGCTGGCCATCCGCGCCGCCTGAATCTCAGCGCGCGCCTCAGCCCGCTGAACTGATGGCCTATGTCCTTCTGCAGCGCCATGAGCGCAGGAATCACCAACAGTACGAGCAGCATGCCGAAGCCAAGACCATAGACCAGCGTGATCACCGTTGGTTTCAGGAACTGCGCCTGCTGGGACTGCTCGTAAAGCAGCGGCAAGAGGCCAAGCACGGTGGTGAGTGTAGTCAGCAGTACCGCTCGAAGCCGGTCGCAGACACCATCGACAATCGCCGGAAACAGCCCGCGGTCACGCGAGTATTCATCGATTGTGGCGGTCAGAACGATGGAGTCGTTGATTATGATTCCAGTCATCCCGATGATTCCGATCACCGAAAACATGCTGAGCGGTACATTCCAGTGCAGGTGCCCCCAGAACGCGCCTGCCAGGCCAAACGGAATGACCGCCATCACGACAAGGGGCCTGATCCAGCTTGCGAATATCCAGGAAAGGCAAAGGTAAATCCCAAGCAGGCACATCAGGAACCCGTTACGGGCGTTGTCCAGAAACTCGTTTCCCTGCTCAACCAGTCCGGAAAGTCTCGACGTCATCCCGAAACGCTCCTCGATGGCCGGAATCAGTTCTGACTGCAGTATCTCGACGATTTCGTTGGCGCGCGCCGGATCGTCTTCGGAAATGTCCCCTGTGACCGACACGGTCCTAAGGCCGTTTTCCCTCCGCACCGTCGAAAAGCCCTCGCGGGTCTCGACGCTGACGATGTCCGCGAGCGGCACGTATTCGCCGACCTGAGTCCGCATTCTGGTCCGATCGAGAAAATCGGCTGACAGCTCGCCCGCAGGCAGTTCCACCCAGATCGACGCACTGCGCAGGCCCACTGGATATGTCGCCGCCTCTATTCCGTTCAGCCGGTTTCGAAGCACCCGGCCAAGCCCGTCGATGGTAAAGCCCAGTGCTTTGCCCTGTGGTGTCAGTTCGAGGACAAGCTCCTCCTTGTCATAGGAAAGCGAGTCCTCAAGTGCCGAAACCTCCGGATACCGCGCGAGCTCGGTTTTCAGGGCTTCAGCTGCGGCTTTCAGTGTGTCGTTGTCAGTTCCGTAGAGCTGCACATCCAGGGCGTCGCCTCCGGGGCCGGAACGCCAGCCGCGGAAGCTGATCGTCTCGACCAATGGGTGGCGGCGAACCTCGTCCTGAAGGTTGCTGACGAACTGCAGGGAGGAATACGGGCGCAGGTCGGCATCGATGAGTTCGATGCCGATGGCTCCGAGCTGGTAGCTTTCCTTGTTCTCGACGCCGCTGAGACCCCGGCCGGTGTTGCCGCCAACCTCGGCGATCACATAGTCAAGAGGATTCCTGCCGTGCTCATCTTCCAGACGTTTGGCCACCGCTTCGGTCGCGCGCTGCATCTCGCGCATCATCTCCAGCGTGTCTTCACGGCTTGCGGAGGGTGCCATGGCGAAGTTGCCCGAAACCGATCCCCGTTCAGGGGCATTGAAAAAACGCCATTGGAGATCGCCGGTGATGAACGGCGCGATCTGGCTGGCAAGAACCAGCACAGCGCCGGAGAGCACCGGATAGCGCGCCAGGATCACCAGACGGACCAGCGGCCGGAAAACCGTTTCGCGGAACCAGCTGAATCCGATGTTCACGAAATGGCTGGGAAGGTCGTACCAATGCCGCTTGGCTGAGTGGGCGATCGAATGGGCCATATGGTTCGGCAGAATCAGGAAACACTCCAGCAGCGACGCCGCAAGCACCACGATTACCGTGAATGGAATGTCGGCGATGAGACTTCCGAACCTGCCGCCGATCGTCACCAGCCCGAAGAACGCGATGATTGTGGTTGCTGTCGCCGAAAGAACCGGCGGGAACATGCGCCGGGCGGCGTTTTCGGCCGCTACGACCGGGGCTTCTCCCAGCCTTCTGGCACGGAAATCCGCATGTTCGCCCACCACGATGGCATCGTCCACGACAATTCCGAGCGTGATGATCAGCGCGAACAGCGAGATCATGTTGAATGTGAAGTCGAAAGCATACATCATCGCGACCGCTGCGGTCATTGCGACCGGGATGCCGGCGGCCACCCAGAATGCCGTGCGGGCGTTGAGGAACAGGAACAGCAGCAGCACGACGAGGCCAAGACCGAGCAGCCCGTTTTTCAGCAGGATGTTGAGGCGGCCTGTAATGGCTTCTGCACGGGTGCGGATCAGCTCAATGCTGACAGAGTCGGGCAGCGTCAGCATAAACTCGCCCGCGACCCGCTCGACGGTGCGCTGGATATCAATTGCGTCACCCCGGTTGCTGCGGTCGACCCGTATTGAGATCGCGGCGTCCTCACCGACGAAATAGGCGCGTTCACGGTCAATGTTCCCGACGGTCACAGTGCCGATGTCGCCGATCGTCAGCTTTGAGCCGTCCGGATTGGACCGCAGGACGATTCCGGAAATTGCGTCGGCGCGGGTTTTGGCCACTCCGGTGCGGACCCGGGTGTTGGCGCCGTCAACGTCTCCTGCCGGATCGGCCTCCGCTTCGCCGGCGATCGCGTCGGCGATTTCACGCATCGAGATGTCATTCTGTACAAGCGCCAGCGACGGTGTCTCGACGACAGTCTGCGGGGCGGCGATGCCGCGGATAGCGGTTCGGGTAACGCCTGCCGCAAACAGGCGGGCAAGAAGTTCATCCGCGAACCTGCCAAGCTGGTCGACGCCGACCGGTCCAGTGATGACTATGTCCGTAACCCGGTCACGCCACGCCCTGCGGCGCACCTGCGGCTCTTCCGCGTCTTCCGGAAGGTTGCTGACCGTGTCCACGGCTACCTGTACATCGTCGACGGCACGTGACATATCCCAGCCCGGCTCGAACTCGAGCTGGATGTTCGCCGAACCTTCGCGGCTGGTGGCTTCCGAGCTCTCAACTCCTTCGACTGACAGCAGGGCCGGCTCCAGAAGCTGCACGATGGCCCGGTCGACATCCTCGGCTCCGGCGCCCTGCCAAGTGACGCCAACCCGAACGGAATCGATGATGACATCCGGAAAGAACTGTGCCCGCATCCGCGGAAACGCGGCTACACCGGCGACGATGAGTATCACCAACAGCAGGTTTGCGGCCGTTCTGTGGCGCACGAAATAGCTGAGGATACCGCCGACGCGGGGGAACCGCTCATCCATGGCCGTGTTCCCTGTACCTGGAATTCGAAGCGGCTGTCCCGAACGCCGTTGAAGCCGTTCCTTGGTCTTGGATCAGATTTCGATGAAGTTTTCCGGGGGATGTTGCGGAAACTCCAGCTGTGCGGCCAGGCTCGGACTTTGGCGGCTTGGTCGGGGGGAGTCGGCTTCGGCACATGACCATTTCCCTCACATCCTCGATTCGATCCGGGCGATCATGTCTGCCGGAACCTCTCTCTGGCTCAGCCGATCGAGTATCCTCGCCTTGGCCTCGGCCGGCATGCGCCTGTTGCCTTCGATGAACGCCACAAGCCTCGCACGCCGTTCGTCGGTCAGTTCGACCATCTCGGGTTCGTCCGGCACGCGGGCGTTTTCGGGCCTAATCGGCCGCACCCGGATTCCCGCGCCAAGCAGGGGGGATCTCTCGGAGACAATCTCGCGTCCGGCCAGATCTCTGGCACGCACGATTACCTCGTCTCCCTGGCGGCGCAGCAGACTTACCTCCCTCACCTCGAGTCTGTCTTCCCCGCCAACGACCAGAACGGTATTCGCTGAATCGACTGCCGTAGCGGGCAGGGTCGCTACGAACCTCAGTTCCGGTTCCATTATCCGGACCGTCACGAAATCCCCTGGGCGGAAGCCTGTGGCCTGATCCAGTTTCGCGAACAGAAGCCGTCCTGTCTGTCCCTGTTCGACATTTGCGCTCTCGCGGCTGATCCTGCCCGTTGTGGTCAGGTCGTAACCCAGCACATCAAGCGTAACTTCAACTTCCGCAGGGATAAGCGCGCCCGATTCGCCGAGCAGGCGCGCGTATTCCGTGATCGAAACCCTGAACGCGACTTCCAGTGCCTCGGGATCAACCAGTCTGGCGACGCGCTCGTTAATCTGCACCAATCCGCCCTTAACGGCAGTCACTTCGCCTAGCGTGCCGGCGAACTCTGCGTAGAGCTTGGTTTCCGCAATCCGCCTTTCCGCGTCTTTTGTTGCGATGCGACGGCGGATGAGCGAGGTTGACGCTTGGTCCAGGCGCGCTTCCGCCTGTGCGAGAGCCTGGCGGCGCGCCAGTACTGTCTGCTTCGCAGCCGTCTCGGCCAGGGCTGCCGTCTCAACAGCAGATTCCGTTCCCACGCCGCGCTCCAGCAGGCTTCTCTGCCTGTCCAGCGCCTGCTCCCGCAGAGCGAGTTGCTCTCGCGTAGCCAACACATCTTCGGCGGAGAGCGCCAGTCCGGATTTCGCATCGCGCAACTCGGCCTCGGCTTCGCTGAGGTCTGCCATCGCAACGTCAAGCGCTGCCTGGGCGTCAGAGGGATCCACGCGGAGAAGGAGTTCGCCTGACTGGACTCTCCCCCCTTCCTCAAAGCTATCCGCAAGCTCTACCACCGTGCCTGCGCTCTTGACCCGCAGTTCCAGTGTTCTTCGACTGCGGACTTCCCCGAAAACGGTCATGACTGGCATCACGGTGCCGGGTTCGTAAGTGATAACGTTGGCTGAGAAGACACGTTCACGCGCTGGACGTGTACGGCTTTCCTCCGCCCAGCGGGTCTGGAGCGCGTCCCGTATCGACTCACCTGCGTAAGCCAAAAGGCCAACTGCGAGCGAGGCAAGGAACAGGCCGACAAGCGATCGGCGCAGAAACCGCATATGTGGCAACCTTTTCCGGTTGTTCAGCAACGATTAAATATAAGCTAACTCGAACCAAAGGCAAAAAAGCGGTCCGCCTCTATGGATAAACGGGCGGGAATGCTATTTCCGTCGCCTGTGTTCCTCCAGCCTCGGAAATATCTCGACGAAGTTGCAGGGACGGTGGCGGTAATCGAACTGGGGCGCGAGAATTCCGTCCCAGGCGTCGCGGCAGGCTCCGGGGGAACCCGGAAGCGCGAAAAGATAGGTTCCCTGGGCAACACCTCCCGTGGCCCGGGACTGTACAGCCGATGTGCCGATCTTCTGCATTGACATGACCGCGAAAACCGTTCCGAACGCGTCGATTTCCTTTTCGTAGACGTCTCTATGCGCCTCAACCGTGACGTCACGGCCGGTCAGGCCGGTGCCGCCTGTCGAAATCACGGCATCGATTCCCGGGTCAGCGCACCATTCGCGAAGCTGCCGCGAAATGCGTTCCCGGTCGTCGGGCAGGATCCTGCGGTCAACGATGGCGTGGCCAGCCTCTGTGATTCGGCTGACCAGAGTCGCACCGGATCTGTCATCCTCCAGATTCCGCGTGTCCGAAACTGTGAGGACGGCGATGCGAACCGGTATGAATTCCCTGGATTCGTCAACTCCACTCATGTTCAAACTGTCCGTTTCCTGGATTGGGAGGCGCCGGAGCCGTCTTGGCTGGCCTCAGGCTGCTTCGCCCGCCCCATAAAACAGGTGAACTGACCGAAAGGCTGAGGCCGCTGGCGGCCCCACCGGGCCGCGGCACGGATGGTGGCGGAATGAGTTGAACGATGAGGACGACCGCAATCGTCCAGTGTGTTCGGCTGCGAACGAGGAAACTGAATGGCCGCAGGTCTGCGGACTTGATGCGGCATTGAGGATTTGGCCGAATCGGGGAACGGAATTCCGGAATCCGAGCCGCGTTTCCGATCGTGGTCAATCTCCTTGGCGTTCCGGTTCAGCTTCAGTGTTCGCTGTGGCGGTCGCTGCCGCGACCGGTGTTTGGACCGTCCCAGCGCGTCCACAATGCTGGCCTTGGCCGATATGTTGGAACCGGACATCTCCGGGGCGGCCGCCGGGTCCGGCAGGCGCGGGAAGCTGGGAGCCGGCATGTCAGGAGCCATTCAGTCTTGCCTGGAGCGTCAGGAGGTCGGACCACGCCTCCCGTTTCGCCCGCGGATTGCGCAGCAGATACGCTGGGTGGAACATCGGGAGCGCCGGACGGCCTAGCACGTCGGCCCAGTTCCCGCGCAGCCTGGTGATGCCGCGGCGGCTGAGCAGCGCCTGGCATGAGATGTTGCCCATAAGGACCACGATTTCCGGTTCGGCGAGTTCGATGTGACGGTGAATGAATGGCAGCATCATGCCCATCTCATCCGGCTGAGGATCACGGTTCCGGGGAGGCCGCCACGGGAGGATGTTGGTGATGTAGAGGGCTTGATCCGGATCTGTCTCGGTACGACCCATACCGATCGCTTCGAACATGCGGTCCAGAAGCTGTCCGGCGCGGCCAACGAAGGGTTTGCCCTGGAGATCCTCGTCCCGTCCCGGCGCTTCACCGATCACCATTACCCGCGCGGCGGGGTTACCGTCGGAAAACACCGTATTGCGCGCGCCTTGCCTTAGTTCGCAGTGAGGGAAGGCCGCGACCGCTTCGCTCAGGCTGCCGAGCGTGTCGGTTCCTTTTACAATCCTGCGTGCTTCCTGGACCGGGTCGACTGCCGGCTCGGCAGTCTGCGCGGGTTCCGGAGCGGCTGGTCGGGCATTCCGGGCAGCCGTCCTGCTTCCCGGAGGTTTTGACGGAAGCTCATATCGATTTACCGGGGCTTCGCAGATGGCTTCGTCGACGCCAAGCTCGACCTGCCACTCAAGTAGCGCACTCGCCTGATGGTATGCCAGGTCAGGTTCCATTGATCGATACTAACCCAACGTGGCGGGCAGATGAACCGGAATCGTATTTCTTTGATTGGGAAAAGGCGTTAGCGCCCGGAACCGCACTGCGTTGTCGGCGGACTTGTCGTGGTAGGTTCCTTCGAAAGCCCAAATGGCGATGACGTGGCGATCCGGGACAGCTGGTTTGACATAGTGCGGGACGTCTGAGCCGGGAAGGCGGGTTTAGTCGTCTGGGTTGGGTGTTGCGTCCCATCCCCCCTTGGCGAGCGGCTGGCCGATTCGGGCGATGTCTTCATTACAGGTTCGGTATGTCACATACCGGTTGACGAAGTTCGGCATTATTGCGTTTGTCGATCTGTCGCTCAGCTTAGGTGCATCCAATGAATCAGAGCCTTGATCCCAATCGCCCTCCGCAAGCCAGGCCCACCGAAAAGCAGGGCCAGTATCTGGCGTTCATTCACACCTACACAATGCTCAACCGCGTCCCGCCCGCCGAGGCCGACATGCAGCGGTACTTCGGAGTCACGCCGCCGACAGTACACCAAATGGTTCTAACTCTTCACCGCAGGCAGCTGATCGAGCGTATCCCTGAAACACCGCGGAGCATTCGGATTCTCGTCAATCCTGAGAGTCTCCCGGACTTGAAATAAACGCGCTGGAGCCGCGGAGTGGTCAATATATGGGTATTCATGCGATTTCTCCTTCAAGGGTCTCGCTCACTTCGTCCCGCCTTGGTGGCAGGATTGCTGAGCGAGCGGGAAAAATACAGTGATGGCTAAAGAAGCGCGCGCCTCCAGTTCCGATCAAGCATTCAACATTCGAAACTGCATCGTTTCAGCGCTGCGTGAAGCCGCGGATCCGGTCAGGGCGCCACAGCAGCAGGCATATATGAAGTCCGACATGCCATATTACGGAGTTTTGGTGCCCAATTGCCGGCAGATCGCCCGCTCGGCGTTCAGGCGGCACAAGTTGTCGGACGCCGGAACATGGGAAAAGTCGGTCCTCCTTCTCTGGCGCGAGGCCACCCACCGGGAAGAGCGGTATGCTGCGATCGATCTCCTGCACTACAGGCGTTACCAAAGCTGGCTGGAGCCCGCGAGAATTCCCATGGTCGAGGAAATGGTGGTCACGGGCGCGTGGTGGGACTACGTGGACGGGATCGCTGCCCGGGCTGTGGGAACCATGCTTGCCACGCATCCGGGTACGCTACGACCGCTGCTTCGTCGCTGGGCAAGGGACGAAAACATCTGGAAGCGTCGGACTGCGATACTGTCGCAGCTTCATACGAAGCAATCCACTGACACATATCTTCTTGCCGACACGATACTGCCGTCTATCGGCGAGGAAGAGTTCTTCCTGCGCAAGGGCATCGGCTGGGCATTGCGCGAGTATTCGAAGACGGATCCGCAATGGGTTCTGGAGTTTGTCGCAAGCAATCCCGGACTGTCCGGGCTGAGTCGGCGCGAGGCGCTCAAACACATAATGCGAACGAATCCAGATGCTTGCTCCGGTATGGCCTGACGGAGGCAGTTTACTGAGCCTCTAACCCTGTTTCGAGGTCAGCCTGAAGCGATCACAGCGGAACACCCGACAAGCCTCTTCGATGAACGACTGTTCTGAAATTTCAGCCACTCATCAAGCTTGCATGCCGGGTGGGATTCCTGTTGCGCACTTGTCCATGTAAGACTTCTACTGCAATGTCGTCGAAATAGGACCGATGGATGGACGGTTCACCACATGACTCGACGTGCATTCGGCGTTTGTGATGCCACAACAGGCGGAAATAAAAAGATTTTTCTTCCGCATCAGGAAATGGAACCGGCCAATCGGCCGTGCTCCGGCTCACCAGTGCAGCTGATTTGGGAGAGAACCCATGGTGAGTCGTCCACTTACCCGGCGTCTGTTCGATATCCTACAGTCCGGCAAGTCCGTATGCGACACCGACCACTGTGGCCTCAGCGTTCGGATCCTGCTCTTTGGACGCAGGCGATGTTTCCTTCACGCCCTGAACAACGGACGGCGTGTGTAGGCGACAGTCGGTGATGCCGGAACGAGGCATTTGGCCAGGGCCCGGTCTTCGGTACAATCCTATCTTTCAGCACTTCGGATCGCGTGCCCGCGCAGACGCAGCGCACGGATCGCCTCCGGCGTCACCTCCTCGACCGGCATGAGGCACAATTCGTCAAACTTCCGCATCGTCCGCTTGGACAACACGCAGGCCTCCGCCAATCCGAGTGCCGATTCGTGCGCGGAGGCAAGCGCCTCACTCCTGGTTCGCTTCTTGATCGTTTCTCGCCTTGATGGTTGCCCCAGTGGCTTGCGCCACCCTGAGCACCGCAGCGTCCAGCGCCCGATACTCGTCAGCCAGCAGCTGGTGGGTCGCCAGCTTGTCGCGGTGCCGGCAAGCCGGCGTCCCGGGTTTCAGTCGTTGGCCGGCACCAGGCCGACGGTCAGCCGCGTCCCCGTCGCCTCGGCGTAGCGACGCAGGGTCGCGAAGGACGGTGACACCCGCCCGCCCTCCAACCGCGCGATCGCCGACTGGGTCGTACCAAGCCGGCTGGCAAGCTCCGCCTGCGTCAGCTTCGCCGCCGTGCGGGCGCGCACCAGCGCCTCAATCAGTGCATATTCCCCGTCGATGTGCGCGTATTCCTCCCGGAACTCCGGATCCTCCATGAAGCGCGCTTTGAGTTCCTTCAGTTTCGTCATGGCGTCACCTGCCTCATCCGTTCTCTGGCGATCCCTCCCTCGGCCCTGACCCGAAGCTGCCAGAGCTTGCCGTCGAGATGCCGGACATGCGGCGCGCGGAGCGCCTCCAGCCCGACATTCTCCACCGTCTCCAGCAGCCATAGCAGCCGGGCGCGGAGTCCCACCGGAAGAGCCTCGATTTCGGCGTCGACAGTCGATAGGGTTTCGGCCGTCCAGACCTTGCCCGTCATATAGCGTATCCGCTATAGATCTGCAAGCGTCGGTGGGGCGGTTGGATGTCCGCGGAAGAGCATCCGCCCCCGTTTCCCGCCACGGCACGATGGAGACGGCTTCATGTCCACGGTGATCGCTATTCCCGGCAGTATGGCCTCGACGTTCCTCACGCATTTCTTCGGCAGCGGTCTGGCCGACGACACCTATGTGGTCGAGTGGTTTCGTGCGACGCTGGACGGCGAAATCCGCCGCTGCAATGACGAGGTTTCCCTGACAAAGAAGGATCTGCGCAAGGCGAAATACGCCACCGCCACCCAGGAGGCGGTTCAGGCGATGCGGATGCTCCCGCGAATGACCGCGGCAACTCTCCTCGAACCAGTCGTTGAGGTCGTCGAGGCTTCCGAAACGCCGAGGCTCGCGGAACAGCCGCTCGCGGACGTCGCGGACCTGGTTCTCGGCCTGGCCTTTTTCCCACGCCGCGTTCGGCGCGCGCCACCGGCTCGACGAGGAAGTGCCCGCACATCTCCTCGAATCGGGCGTTGAACCTGGGCGTCCGCCCCGCGAAGATCACGTCGACGACCGTCTTCATGCTGTCGTAGATTCCGCGCTGGCAGGATCCTCCGAACACGCCTAACGCCCGGTTGCTGGCGTCGACGATCATCTCCCGGATCCCGTGTGGATACGCCCGTGCGAAGCTCATGCGGCTGTGGTACAGGCGCATGTGCGCCACCCTGAGAGGCACCGTCGTGCCGCCGATGGCCGCGCGTTCCAGGCTCCAGTCGAACCGGAACGCCTCGCCGGGCCCGGACGCTACGGCAACGTGGGTGCCCGGCACGCCGGAGCCATGGCGCTGCTTACAAGCAGCCGCGTATTGGTAGACGGCGCAGTAGCCCGCATCCTTGGTCCGCGGGATGCCGCCATATCCGATTCATGCTCAGGCGATCACGCCGCTTCCTCTCCCTGTTGGCCTCCATCTCCCGCTCGAGTTCCGGGATGAAGCCGCCGAGCTTCGGATGAGACTGGTCCGGACGCCGGTACTTCGGCACCGAAACGTCCAACCGCAGCACCTTGCGGATCGTGTTGCGCGACACTCCCGTCGACTTCGCGATCACTCTAATGGACTTCCCGTGAACGTGCCAAGCATGCCGTATCCTGTAGATCATCTCCACTGATACCATCTCTCCCGCCCCGCTGGCCTGCTGCGAGGCCGGCGATTCCACCTGTTCCGAGGTGGGTCAATTTTGCTTGCGATTCTACACCAGATTTGCGAGCTTTCGAAGAGTCGCAACATGATATGGGAAAATCTTGATTCAGATTGGTGGGATCCCAGCCTTCGTGTGGTGGCGGATAGCGTCTGGATTTCGTTCTTCGAGTGGTCTTTGAGACGGAGGAGATTCCTGTTCGTCGCCATCTGTGGGAGAAACGTGAAACGAGTCATTAAGTCGGTGCGCTGGTCCGTCGCTGATTTACCCGTCGCGTCAACCGGGCACGTCATGTCCAGAGCTTTTCGTTCTGATTTCTCACGACAGAGAATTTACCGTATGCAGGTCTGGCCTTGAAGCGGATCACATGCAAGAGGTCGCTTCCTAGTGCCGTTTGCAGTTCGGTGCGTGTAACCTTCGATCGGTATCCGACGATCACTTTGGCGGGTCTAAGTGTGTCTGAGAATGGCTCGAAGTACAGGTCTCCGTCCTGGAAGCTGTCATCCAGCCGACAGAAGCGACGATACTCCATTTCGTATTTCCAGGCAGTAAATTTGGTCAGAAGCAAGCCTTCCAGGTCAGCGTCATTAAGCATGTGCCATTGGGGCGGTTGCACGCGTTGACCCCGGTATTTGACCTTCAGATAAGTTCCGTTGTCAGGAACGTCGAAACCGATGGCAATCCCTTTGTGCTTGTCGGCGTAATGCCCCCAAAGGAGAGGGTGTCTCCATTTCTCGCTGAGGCAAATGATGCCGATTTCGGCGTTTCGCTGCTTCTTCCATGCCTGCAGATTGGCTCTGACTTCCCTGTCCCGCAGGTTCCAGCCCAGAAACTCGAAGGGATCATTCAACTCGTCGATCCGTGCAATTTTCAGGCGCTGTTTGCGAAGCGCCTCAAGGCCGTACTCCTGCGATGTGAAGTGATAGAGCCGCATCGGGAACTTCCGGTGAGATCCGAGTTTGATGGCAGGGCGTTTCTCGTCGACTAGCAACCTACCAATAGCCATGGTAGCCGACTTCCTATGACTACACGCTGACCTTGTCGAGAACCGTGGCCAACCTGCTTTGCCGAACATCGTCTTTCAGGCTCTATCCGATCTCGAAACCGAGAACCTATGCCCGATCTTGCCGAGAGAATGTGCATGGCAAGTGTTGAATCCCACATTGCTTTGCCCTGCGTGCCCGGTTCTGTGCCGGATTATCCTGTCCGCGATTTCGGGCGTGGCCAGATCATTGCGGAACAGGATCGAAATTCCTAACCGAGACAATCCGGAACAATGCCGACAGAACAATCTGAGAATCAGCAACATCGAAGTGCAGCGCACCCGCGAACGGTTCCGGAAGTGCACTAATGAACGCCGCGTCTGCGACCCTTGCGCCGTTTGGCGCAACAAAGGGAGCCGGGCCCGCGACGCATGCTTGCGGGCCGAGGGAAAGCCCCCGCGGGATCCGGTGAAGATGGGCACCTATGCGCGAGCGCAACCGCCGCGAACGCAATCAGCGGAGCGCGCTGGGGCTGCGCATCCGCCGCAGGCACAATCCGCCCGCCGAGGGCGGCATCACCTGTGAGCCGCGCCGCTCCGAACGGTCCCAGTACTAGATCTGCCCGCCCGGCGGGCGGTCCCATCTTTCCGGATGGTGAATCCCGACCATCGCCTCTCAGCGGCAGAGTTCCTCCGCTCCCGCCACCGGTTCGACCGACAGGAGCCTGTGTGCCGAAGCGAGGCACAGCCTGCCGGAACCGCTGCGCCAGTTCCCGCGCCCGCACGGCCCGCGGGCAGGCACTATCCGCGTCCATTCCCTGCCCTTGCAGGCCTCGCCGAACCACTCCACTGTCTCTGACGGGATATGCCGCATTCCGATCTGCATGGCCACGTGATTCGTACGGAATCCGGCACGGAGTCAGGTGTATTTTAATAATTGGCCTGCAGCCTCAGTCGAGCCGGGCCTCGCGCGATGCTGTAGCCGGAACCCACCTCAGCCGGCGCACGATTGCCCCATTGGACTTCCCGGTTTCCCTCAGCGCGGAGGTCCGGCATCTTTCCCCATAGGTCAGATGGCGGCGACCCTTCGGCACGGCGGTCTCCCGATTTCAGCACCGGGACTGTCGCCGCTTCCTGGCCGGTTCGAAACATCATGCGCATGGGAATGCGGCGCCCAACCGCATCTGGTATTGCACTTCGGGGGGGGATCTTATTGAGTTGGATTTGTCTCCGATCCGGCTAACATCCTGCCGAAACGGATCGACAGGAGCTATGCGGAGGCTAATGCGGCGATCAGGAAAATCCAGAGCAGGCCGGACGGCGATGACTGGCGTGGCGCAGCCGCCGCCGGGCGGGCGTTTCAGGCCGCTTACCACGGCCAAATCCCGCGAAGTCATCAATGCCGCGTTTTCCATCCTTGAGCGAACCGGAATTGCCGGCGCGACGCCGGACATCCGAACGCTTGCGCTGAACAGGGGCGCCCGGAGCAGGTCGGACGGGCGGATCACCTTTCCGCGTCCGCTGGTGGAAGACATGGTTGCCACAGCCTGCAAACGCGTGGAATTGTCCGGGTTTTTGCGCGACCGTGGAATCGAGATTGGCGGCGGACGGGTTCATATCGGCACCGGTGGCGCCGCAGTGCAGGTTCTCGAGGAGGACGGTCGGACCTTCCGCGACAGCAGCCTGTCAGATCTTTTCGCTCTGATGCGGATCGTCGATGCCTGCAGCAGCATCCACTATTCCTTGCGGCCTGCGGTGGCGCGCGATCTGCAGGATCCGTTTGACCTGGATATCAACACGGCGTTTGCCGCGCTGAAGGCGACTTCGAAACCCATCGGTACAAGCTTTTTCGGATCTGCCAATGTGGCGCCGGTGGTCGAAATGCTGGATGCGGCGCTTGGCGATATGCCCTTCGCAGCGCAGCCTTACTGTTTTGCATCCGTCTGTCATGTCGTGCCGCCTCTGACGCTGGCGGAGGAGGCATGCGGCGTGATGGTGGAATGCGTGCGCCTCGGCATGCCATTGCAGATCTGCTCTGCCGCTCAGGCAGGAGCAACCAGTCCGGCCTCGCTGGCCGGAGCGCTGGCGCAGGGACTGGCGGAGTCGCTGGCGGGTCTGGTGCTGGTCAACATGATGAAACCGGGCTTTCCCTGCATACTCGCCTGCATGCCCTTCATCTCGGATCTGCGCACCGGCGCGATGACCGGTGGCTCGGGTGAGGCTGCGGTGGCCAACGCGGCCGCCGCGCAGCTGCTGAGGGAACTCGGACTGCCGTCCACCGTGTCGGCGGGGATGACCGACGCGAAAGTCGCCGACGCGCAGGCGGGATACGAAAAAGGCTACACCGTTGCTTTGGCTGCGCAGGCGGGAGCTGACATGATCAACCTGTCCGTGGGAATGCTCGGCTCGATCATGGTGGCCAGCAAGGAAACCCTTGTGATTGACAACGACATGTGCGGCGCGATCCTGCGCTCGGTTCGGGGCGTCGAGATGTTCGATGGCGCGATCGATCTTGACATGATCGAGCAGGTGGTGACCGGAGACGGCCATTACCTCGGAACCGCGCAGACGCTTGACTTGATGACCACGGAGTATGTCTATCCCCAACTGGGTGACCGGCAGAGCGTGAATGACTGGCAGCAGGCGGGCGGGCTGACGGTCTGGGACCGAGCCAGGGACCGCGTGGCGGAATTAGAGGCGCAGCCCGGTCCGGCCCATCTGCCTGCAGGAATCGAAGCCGAAATCCGGGCCCGACTTCCCATCCATCTGAAAGAATAGGTCTGTGAAAACGCACGCAAAGGTTGTCATCATCGGCGGCGGTGCCGTCGGCGTTTCCACCCTCTACCACTTGGCCAGAGCAGGTGTGTCCGATACGCTTCTCATCGAAAAGGACGAACTGGCCAGCGGCTCCACCTGGCATGCGGCGGGCAATGTCCCGACCTATGCGAATTCCTGGGCCGGAATGCGCGCGGGCAATTACGCATGGCGGCTCTACAGGGATCTGGGCGAGGAGGTCGGCTATCCGATCACCTATCGCCATACGGGCGCATTCTGGCCTGCCCATACCAAGGACAGGATGGACTTCTTCCGCCATCTCGTCGGAATCTCGAAAGGACTCGGCTTTGACCTGGCAATGCTGACGCCTGCGGAGATGGATGCAATGCATCCCTATTTCAGTTCGGGCGACAGCATTCTCGGTGGCATTCACGACCCCTATGAGGGCGATTTGGATCCCAGCCAGCTGACCCAGGCACTGGCGAAGGGCGCGCGCGATCAAGGTGCGCGGATCGCCCGCTTCACCAAGGTCACCGGCATTGCCCGCCGCCCTTCAGGCGAATGGCAGGTGACCACCGACAGGGGCGACGTGATCTGCGACATCCTAGTGAATGCCAGCGGCTATTGCGGCCGGGCGGTCGGCGAAATGGCGGGCCAGTCAATTCCGGTCGTGACGCTGGAACACCAGTATCTGGTCACCGAGAGCCTGCCCGATCTGCAGGCCAGTTCCGAGAGCTTCCCGCTCGTCCGCGACCCTGATCTCATGTATTACCTGCGGCGCGAGCGGAACGGGTTTCTTCTGGGCTCCTATGGCCATGAAGGCCACCCGGCATGGCTCGACGGAATGCCCGAAGATTTTGCCAACCAGCTTTATCCCGACAGAGTCGATGACATCGCCGAAGTGCTGGATGCGGCTTTGACGCATGTGCCGATCCTGGGCGAGGCAGGCATCAGCCGTTTTGTGAACGGCCCGATTCCCTACAGCCCCGATGGCGCGCCGCTCTGCGGACCCGCCGTCGGCCTTCCGAACTTCTACCACGCCTGCTGCTTCCCGGTTGGCATCACCCATTCGGCGGCGGCGGCCAAATCCCTCACCGAGTGGATCACCGAGGGCGAGACCGAATGGGACATGTCCATGTGGGATCCGCGCCGGTTCGGAGACTGGGCGACATTCGATTACACCGCGAAGCGCGCCTGCGAGCTATACGAACACCAGTACGCCATCCCCTATCCGCACCGGCTCTGGAAATCGGCGCGTCCGGTACAGGCTACGCCGCTCTACGGTGCGCTCGAAGCCAGGGGAGCTGTGTTCGGGCAGATTGCTGGCTGGGAGCGGGCCTTTTGGTTCGAAACCGAAACGGCGAAGGACGACGGCAGGCTCAGCTTCCGCCACGAAGCCTGGCATGATGCGGTGAAGGCCGAATGCGAAGGGGTGCGCGACCATGTCGGCGTGATGGACCACGGCGGCTTCACCCGCTACGAGGTCGACGGTCCCGGCGCGACGGATTTCCTGAACCATGTCTTCTGCGGCGCGATGCCCGCCGTTGGCCGTGTGAAACTGAGCTACATGCTGACGCCCAGGGGCAGGATCTGGTCCGAAGCCACCATCGCCCGACTGGCAGAGGAAAAATACCTGCTTTGCGGGCCGACACTGGCCGATCTGCGTGACTATGACTGGATGGCGCGGTTCATGCCTGAAACCGGTGTTGCGCTGCGGCGCGGATCTGAATTTGACGCGGCGCTCATGGTGATGGGGCCGAGATCGCGTGAGGTACTGCAGCCGCTGAGCGATGCGGATCTTTCGAAAGAGGCCGCGCCGTGGATGTCCGTTCGGCGGATCGCCGTGGCCGGGGCCGAGGTGATCGCCCTGCGGGTGTCCTATGTCGGCGAGCTGGGGTGGGAGCTGCATATGCGCTCGTCCGACCTTACTGCCGTCTATCAGTCCGTCCTGAACGAGGGTGCCGAAAGGGGCATGGTCGAGTTCGGCTCCTACGCATTGAACGCGATGCGGATCGAAAAGGGCTATCACGGCTGGGGTGCGGATTTCGGCATTGAGTACACGGCTTTTGATGCCGGGCTGGACCGCTTCGTCAGCCGCAGGAAGCCGGAATTCGTGGGCCGTGAAGCGTTTCTTCGGCAGGTCGGGCAGCCCAGGTCTTGCTATTTCACCGCGTTCGTTCTCGACGGCCGCGGCGCCGATGCCTTGCCTTCTGACCCGATCTGCAGGGAGGGGAAGCCTCTGGGCTATGTGAGTTCGGCCGGCACCGGCTTCCGCGTCGGCAAGCGCATCGCGCTTGGCTATCTGACGGTTTCCGCTCAGCCAGGCGATGTCTTTGACATCGAGATTCTGGGCCAGCCAGTGCCGGCGTCTGTCGTTGCCGTTCCCATCTACGATCCCGAAAACGAACGCTTGAAAGGCTGAACCCATGGCAACGGCGCTTCCGGAAAACGTTCAGGCCGTCATTGTCGGCGGCGGAATCGTCGGCTGCGCCACGGCCTACCATCTGGCCAAGGCGGGCTGGTCGGTTGCGCTTTTCGAACGCAGGAAGCTGACCTGCGGGACGACCTGGCACGCCGCCGGGCTGGTGAGCGAAACCCAGGGCGTGCCGATCATGTCGGCTCTGGCAAAATATGGCCTCGACCTGATGGAAAGCCTGGATGAGGAAACGGGCCAGAACACCGGTTTCAGACGCAACGGCTCGCTCACGCTGGCCCTGAGCGATGCCCGCATGGAGGAGCTTCGCCGAAAGGTCGACTACGCCCATGGCTGCGGCCTCCGCGCCGAAGAGATCGGTTTGCAGGAGGCGAAGGACCGCTGGCCTCTTCTTTCCACCCATGGGGCGAGGGGCGCTTTCTGGTTCCCAGGCGACGGCTGCACCAACCCTATTGATACCACCATGGCGCTCGCCAAGGGCGCGCGGATGCACGGAGCGGCGGTCTTTGAAGGAACAAAGGTCAATCGCGTGGTGATCGAAGCCGGTCGCGCCGTCGGTGTCGAAACGGCGCAGGGCCTTGTCCGCGCCGAGCATGTGGTCAACGCCACGGGCATGTGGGCGCGTGAATTCGGTCTTTCGCACGGGGTGCAGATCCCGTTGCATTGCGCCAATCACTATTATGTCGTGACCGATCCGATCGAAGGTGTTGGCAGCGACCTGCCCGTGCTTCGGGTGATGGACGAGTTCGCGTACTATAAGGAGGACACAGGAAAGCTGCTGATCGGCTGCTCCGAGCCCAACGCGACGGCGTGGAGCCCGGCAAACGGCATCCCGGAGGACTTCGAGTTCGACGAACTGCCAAGCGACGGAGAGCATCTCCATCCTATTCTTGAAGCGGCAATGGAACGCGTGCCTGCCCTTGCGAATTCGGGAATCCGCAGATTCTTCAACGGACCAGAGTCCTTTACGCCTGACGGCCGGCATTATCTGGGTCCGATTGCCGAAGTGCCTGGCCTCTGGCTGGCGGCCGGGTTCAATTCCACAGGGATCCAGAACGGGCCCGGCGCGGGCAGGGCATTGGCTGAATGGATCATGGCTGGTCAAATGACCATGGATCTGACCGACATCGATGCAAGGCGGATCGTTCCCGGCCTGAACGCGGCCAGCTACGTGTCTTCGATGGCAGCGGAAACCCTGTCTCTCGCCTATGCGATGCATTGGCCCTATCGCCGCAGGGAGGCGGTGCGTGACCTGCGGCGGACGCCATTCCATGACCATCTCAAGGCCGCGGGCGCCCGGTTCGGGAGCGCCAATGGCTGGGAGCGACCTTTGGTCTATGGCGCCGCCGTAACTGACGGTTTCGGTCGCCAGCCCTGGTTTGAAGCCTGGAGGGAGGAGCATGAAACGCTTCGCAGCGACCTGGGTCTGATCGATCTGACTTTTGGACGTTTCATCGTTGACGGGCCCGAAGCCGAGTCCGAGATGCAACGCCTGTGCGGAGCGAATATGGCCGTACCGACAGGTGCGCTGGCCTATTCCCAAATGTTCAATGACAAGGGCGGAATAGAGGCCGATGTCACCGTCGCCCGTCTGTCCGACACCCGGTATCTGGTGATGGCCTCGGCAGAAGCCGAACCGCAGGCTGAACGCTGGCTGACGTCTCAGGCGCACTGCGTCAGTGTCGTAAATGTGACCTCTGGCGAGGCGACGCTTGCGGTGGCTGGGCCGCGGTCGCGCGATTTCCTCTCTCGCCTCACCGATGCCGGTTTCTCAAATGACGCCTTTCCCTTCGGAACGTGGCAGAACCTGCATATCGGCGATGTTCCGGTTCGGGCGCAGCGGATTGCCTATGTCGGCGAACTCGGGTGGGAGCTGCATGTTCCCGTCGAATTCGGCCAACGGCTGTATGAGACGATCATGGCTGCGGAAGGTGCGCCACGCCACTGTGGCGGCATGGCGGTCGAGTCCTGCCGGATCGAGAAGGGATTTCGCCATTGGGGACACGACATCGGCCCCTTTGACAGCCCGGTGGAGTCCGGTCTGACCTTCGCTTGCGATTTCAGTTCCGGTTTCACCGGCAGGGGCGCCATCGAGGCGCGCCGCGAACATGGCGTCGGGTCGCGGCTGCTCCTCTTCAGGCTGGATGACCCGGAGGCGTTGGTCTTCGGCAAGGAACCCATCCTGCGCGGCGGCGAAATCGTGGGTCGCCTGACTTCGGCGAGCTATGGCTGGAGCGCGGGTGCCGCAGTCGGGATGGGATATGTCACATGGCCAAATGAGTGGACTCTCAAACAGCTTGCGGCGGCGTCCTATCAGGTCATGGTTGCCGGACGTCCAGTAAGCGCTGTTGCCCATCTGCGTGCGCTATACGATCCGGCCAACGCCCGGATGCGACAGTGAAACCCGCTTCCGCCTCAGGAAACGTAGAACCCGTCGACGGGAATCGCGCACCATGGCACCATGATGCCCTCTTCGGTCATTCGCGCCGACGATGCGCCCGTCGGCCAATGGCGCCTGCATTGCCCAGCCAGACAGAACGCTGGCGCCGAGATCCGGGGCCACCAGTCTCTCCGGACATGACGGCAATGTCGATGTGGCGGTTGAGAACGCTCGGCAGCGGATCGCTTCGGGATCGTGCCATGATCTGGATATCGACGCAATTGGTCCTGGATTTCAGGAGCTTGATGGAATCAAGCAGCCAGCGATAGCTGCTGTAGGACTCCGCCGACAGGCGCACGACATGCTGGATGTCCGCGCTTATTCGCCTGATATCCCCTTCTGCACGGCTGAGATTGGAAAGAAAGCGCTCGGCAGCCGCTGCCGTGTATTCTGCGACCGTGGATTTCCGCAGCCGTTTGTTTTTATGGGTAAAGAACGGCACGCCCATCCGCCGCTCGGCCTCGCGACAGCGCCGAGGGGACTACGCCGAGTCTTTCGTTCGCATCGAACATGCGACTGGTTTCGATGGTCGTCTGGATCAGCTGAAGGCGACGCAGGTCAAGTAAGGGAACTATATACGATAGTGCCCAAGCGCAATCGCTTTCCGTCAATCCTCGCGGCGCGACGCGCCGCCCTTGAGAACCGCATGCGCCAGTCGTTCAGGAATGACCGGAACGCTCGCTTCCCGCTAATGTCCTCCTTGCTCGGATGATACGCCCTGTCCAGCGCAGAATCTTAGAAGGCTTCCTTGGCTTCGCGTTCGGATTCATCAGGCATGGCTTCCAGTCGATCCTATCCGCTGCAGTTTCGTCCGCAGTGCGTCCTCGAATTCCTGCCGCTTGATGGCCTTGGCGGAAAGCAGCCTGTCGCTTGACGCCTCAAGCGACAGGACTTCCCAATGGTGCTCCACAAGTTGGTAATCTTCCGTGACCTTTGGGACAAGCCAAACGATGTCGCCATCGTTCAGGTCTTGCGACGGATCATCGGATGGACCGCCAATGGCTTCGAAGAACGGCAGGTCAACGGCAACCGCTAGCTTGGTTCCCCATCTTCGCAGCGTCGGTCCCTTGACCTGAAGTTGCGGCATAAGGCGTTTTGCGCTGGACGAGCGCCAGTCCGGACGACGCAAAGCTGTTGGCTCCGGTGGCTCGATGTCCGTGCTGTCCCGCAGCAACTCAAAGTCCGCCAGCATTCCGTTTCCGGAGAAGTAGACCGCCTGAATTTCCAGCCCGAACCATGAACTGGCATTTCCGTCGCTGGCCACGACAAGATCAACCCGCCCCGCTGCACGTCCCGTTGACGGCGAACGCATGAACGGCACTTCGGGAGCCAGGTATACATCCGGGAACCCGACGATCCGCGCCAGCCAAGACGGCAGCAGGTCTCCCTCTCCAAATCGACTTGGGCAGGTGATGACGGGTTGGCTGTCGCCTGACTGGATTGAGCAGACGCCGCCACGTTTGCTGCAGGCCGGTTCGCCGCGCTGAAACGGGCAAGGCAGGGCTGGATCAAGTTTCAGTGCTGCTCGGGCCAATGCCTGCCTGTCGCTTGGCGGAAGCAGCCTGAACGGATGGCCAAGCCACTCGGCAATGCCGTAACGCGAACTCATGCGAACAGGGGTTCGCTGGTAATGACCAATTCCGGAATCCGGTTGTGATGCGTGTTCTTCATGGTGAGGCTGACTGCCTCGAAGCCGTATTGCTTCACAAGCGCCACGATCTCCGGCGCGGCGTCATAGGTCATCAGGAAATTGGAGTCATGTTCGTCGAGCATTCGGAACAGGGCCGCGTGATCGATTTCCGAGTGCTGGTACAGTCGGTTTCCGGCCCGCTTTCCGCCCGATGCCGTATAAGGCGGATCGAGGAAAACGGCAGCTCTTCGTCCCCATCCTTCCAGCAGAACGGGCAGGATCTTCATGCCGTCGCCTTCCATGAACATCAGGCTGTCGGCATAGTCAGATATGGCCGAAAGCCGGGAAGCCAGGGTTTCGGGGTACCACCGGGACGCCACGCCCTTTCCGTTTTCGCCTTGGCGGCTGAAAGACGCACCCGGCGCCAGGATGCCGCCACGCCTTGTCCGGTTGAGAACCAGCGTTCGGAAGCCGTGTTCCTCTACAGTGCGCGGGATTCTGCCAGCCAGTTCCGCAAGGTTCTCATAGGTCGGATCGAACGTCCTTATCCATTCGCTTAGCGTGGCTCCGCTTTCAAACGCGGATCGCCAGAACGCCGCAACGTCACGGTCTATCTCGATCATCACGGCTGACGGAACCAGGTCTTCCATGACTCCGGTAAGGGACACGATCGCGCCGCCTGCGAACGGTTCGATCAGCACGTCCGGCGCTGTCTTGGTGAGCCATTCCCGGATATGCGGAACCAGCCATGTCTTGCCGCCCGGATACCGGAGCGGACTGCGCTGCGGAACCGTGGCGACGTTGACTACGGGAACACGGGAGGGAGGGAACCGGGCAATGGCGGCCTGGGCAGTCATGCCCGTGCTCCTGACGGCAATCCGCTGACGGCAATCAGGTCGCAGTAACGAAGCCGCTTGCCCGCCATTCCGGCAACCTTCCCTTCCATCTGGTCCGTGGTGTCCGCTTCGCGGGCGTTGTGCCGTCCGGCGGACTCCGTAACGTAACGGTCAGCAGGCTTACCGGAGAACTTGTGTAAAACGCCATTGTGCGCCCGTTCCAGCATAGAGCAGAATGATTCCATGCCATTTGTGTGGGCCATGTCACGCACATGATCTCCAGTGCTGTGGCAGACGCTCCCGTGCGCCCTGTCGATCCCGATGTAGCCGCGTCTGTCGTCCTTGTAAACCTGCGCCGCTTCGTCCGCGCGGCCTTCCATGAAGCACTGCAGCATCGCAGCCTTCGTGTCCGTCACAGCCTTGTCGGCCTCGCGATCCTTCACGCCAGCGACAGTCGCCTTTCCGCCGCCGCCGCGTCCGGGGCTTGCAGCTTGCTGTCATGGCGTCTGTTCTTGTCAAGGCCACCTATATGCATCGCGCCTGTCTAGACCAGACTCATGATGGGCAGGTCGACGCCATCACTCTCAAGAGCCTTGCGCAACCTCATTGCCAGATGCCAGGCCGATTTCCGCGTGATCTCCAGGTTCCGTTGAAACCTCATGCTGGACACGCCTTTCAGGCTTGCTGACATGAGATACATGGAGATTGCCCGAATCTGGAAACCGGGATTGTGCTCTTCCATGCATGTCCAGGTGCGGACCGGGAACCGTTTGCGGCATTCGCGCTCGCGGCAGCGATACGGCATGGTCCTGTGCGCCGCGCCGGACTGGACTCGAACCATTCCGCAGTGCGGGCAGGGCGCTCCTATAGGCCAACGCTGCTCGACAAACCACTTTTCCGCAGCGTCATCGTCGGGAAACATCCAGAGCGGCTTTACCGGTCTGAAACCGTCGCGGCAGCGCTTGCTTGGTGCCTTGCGTGCCATGATCCGCTCTGTGTATTGGGCACTATAGTATGTAATCCCCGGAGCAAGGGTCTCGTGAGATTCAGACTGAATCGATTTCAACGAAGTCAGAAGGCTGGCAATTGATATTCAGCCAAGTTGATTGTGAAATCGCACTGCCATCAATCTCGGAGACCCAAGGAATGAGTGTCGACTTGACCTGCGCGATCAAGCAAAGCCTCGCTCGCCATTGCACGCTAATCCAGCCTGCGCCAGCATGCCGGACAGGGTTGACTGTGCTACCTGGCAGCAACAGCGTCTTCATCCGCGACAGCGAAGGCCCAGGCTTGGGTTTCCTGCAGAATCGGACTGATGAAGAATGCAAACACGCGTGAGTCATAGGAACCCTCCGGGATGCCGGGAAACTGGTGCGGGATTTCGCCCACGACCGGGGCTTGTATCTGCGGGCGATAGGAGATCGGAATAGCTTCATGCTGCTGTTGGCCATCTTTGGGAACGAGATCGCGATTGGGTGGTTCAAAGGCGCGCTGGATGACACCCGGCTCGCGATGCGCGGAAGACTGTGAGGGATCGCTGTGAGGAAGCTGGCTGTAATCGGGCTGGGAACGATGGGGCGTCCTATGGCCACCCATCTCGCCAGAACGGGATTCGACGTAACGGGTGTGGACACCGATGCAGTCGCGCGGCGGCGCTTTGCAGGCGCTCTTCGGCCCAGCGAGGTCGATTTCAGTGCATTGGAGGCGATTGTGACGATCCTGCCGGAAGGCGAGCATGTGCAGGATGCCTACGAACGCTGGATCCTGCCGTCAGCGAAGTCCGGCACGGCTTTGATTGAATGCTCTACGATCGACATCGATACCGCGAAGAGACTCCACGCCGCTGCGTCGGGACGCGGGCTGTCGCAGATCGACGCCCCGGTCTCCGGTGGCCCTGAAGCCGCCGGGGCCGGCTGGCTAAGCATGATGGTGGGCGGGCATCCTGACGATGTGCGGAAGGCGCAGCATGTTCTTGAAACGCTGGCCAAAAAAATCAGTCATTTTGGTGCGCCGGGAAGCGGGCAGGCCGCGAAAGCCTGCCATAACATGATTTGCGGTGTGACCGCGATGGCGGTGATGGAGGGATTCGCGCTGGCCGAGGCGCTGGGCCTCGACCCGTCACAGTTCCATGCGCTCTGTTCCGGGTCCGCTGCCCAAAGCTGGACGTTGGAAAACCGTTGCCCTGTGCCCGGTGTTGTGTCTGGAGCGCCCGCTTCTAATGGCTACGCCCCCGGATTTGCCGCGCGCCTCATGGCAAAGGATCTCAGGCTGGCGCATCTGGCGTCAGACTCCAGCGGTCAGGCAACGCCGTTCGGCGAAATGGCAGCCAAGGCATTCACCTCGTTTGCGGACGATACAGGCGGTGACCTCGACTTTTCGTCCTATTACGAACATCTCCGCATTCGGCGGTACACGACCAAGGACAGCTGAACATGACACTGCTCGACTACAGACTGCCCGAAAACGGGCTGGCCGGATCCTTCATCGGCGGCGCCTGGCACCGGCCCGCCGACGGCCGCACACTGCCTGTTGAGAACCCGTCCCGCCGCGTAGTGATCTGCAGGGTCGGGCGGGGAACCGGCATCGAGGTGAATCTGGCGGTTCAGGCCGCGCGTGCAGCCTTGCCGGCATGGCGGGCGCTGGCGGCGAGCGAACGGGGCAGGCTGCTGGCCGAGCTTGGCCGCCGCCTGGAGGAAAACGCCGAAGAAGTCGCGCGCGTGCTGGCGGCTGAGTCCGGAAACGCGATCAAGACCCAGTCGCGGGGCGAGGCGATGGGCGCAGCGGGCGTTCTGAAATATTACGGTGGCGTTGCCGTCGAACAGAAGGGCGAAACCCTTCCGCTTGGCCCTGGCCTGTTCAGTTATTCCACCCGCGAACCCCATGGGGTGGTGGGCTCGATCATCCCGTGGAATTCGCCGCTGCAGCTGGGCTGCGTGAAGATTTCGATGGCTCTGGCCACCGGAAACTGCTTGGTGCTGAAACCAGCCGAGGACGCGCCACTGGCGATCCTGAAACTTGCCGAACTGGCCGACGGGCTGTTCCCTCCGGGCGTGTTCAATGTGGTCACCGGGTTGGGCGAAGAGGCTGGCGCGGCGCTGGCCCATCACTCTGGCGTTGACAAGGTTTCGTTCACCGGCTCGTCGGAAGTTGGCAGACTCATCGGCCATGCTGCGGCCGACCGCATCGCCAAGCTCACGCTGGAACTGGGCGGCAAGTCCCCTACCATCGTTTTCCCTGATGCGATAGCGGACGGGCGTCTCGACGCAACTGCGCAGCAGATCGCGAATGCCATGCGTTTCGCCCGGCAGGGCCAGAGTTGCACCGCCGGTTCGCGCCTCTTCGTGCACCGCGGAATCTGGGATGACCTGATGCCTAAGGTGGCCGAAAGATCCTCGGCCCTGAACGTGGGCGACGCGCTTGATCCGGATGTCGATATGGGTGCGGTCGTCAATGCCGAGCGCTATGCCGAGATCCGCGCCTTTGTGGCCGAAGCCGAGGCCAAGGGCGCGACTTTTCTGATTGGCGGGACGCCGGAAGAGGATCCAGCGGGCTTCACCCCCAACCCCACCATTCTTACCGGCGTCGACAACAGCTGGCGCATTGCGCGTGAGGAGGTATTCGGCCCGGTCATGGTCGCGATTCCCTTCGAGACCGAAGAAGAGGCGATCCGGATGGCCAACGACACCCATTATGGGCTCGCGGCTTTTCTCTTCACCCGTGACGTCAGCCGCATCACCCGGCTGACCCGTGCGATCGATGCGGGCTGGATCCAGGTCAATCAGGGTGGCGGCCAGATCCCTGGCATGTCCTATGGCGGCACCAAGCAGTCGGGCACGGGCAGCGAATATTCCATCGAAGGCGCCTTGGAAGCCTATACCTACCGCAAATGCGTGACCATCAACATCGAGAGTGCCGCGTGAGCGCTGACCGCTTTGGCAACCCGGTCGACCCGGGTGTGGGCTATGCGCGCGGCCAATTGCTGGCGGGGTCTGCCGACGAGGTTCGGCGCCTTGCTCAGGCCGGCCGTGCCGCGGCCGAATTCGTGGCGCGCGAAGGGATCGGAAGAGTCGCGGTTTTCACCGGCAATCTGCGCGACTTCCCCGTGTCAGCCCTGGATTTGCCGGAACTCTGCGAAGAATGGTTGGGGCCGGGTCTATTTGGCGAAGACCTGCGCCGGATCGCCGTTTCTCATATGGGCGGCGAGGGACACGAGGACGCCGCGGTCATGAATCGTACGTCGGCGGGAATCGTGGCGACGGTTCTGGCTCATGCAAAGGGTCGGCCGGTCCTGTCGCTGGTGCCTGAAGGCGACCGTTCGCATGCTTCCGTCATCCGCGGCGCACGGCTTGCTGGCGTACCCTTGGTCGAAGCCCGCGATCTGGCGGCGACCGAACGTTTGCTGGCTGCGCATGATCCTTCCTTGATGATCATCACCCCTGTGACCTCTGAACTGGCTGTGCTTTGCGATGATCTGACCGCCGCGGCAGTGCGTATTGCGCGGCGCAATGGCTGCACCGTGCTGCTCGACGAGGCTTATGGCGCCCGGGTCCGACCCGTATTGCATGGCGGTGCGCCCTCACTTTCCTTCGGGGCCGATCTGGTCATCACCAACGCTGACAAAGCCGGTCTTTCAGGCCCGCGCGCCGGTGTTCTTTGCGGCGACTCTGCCGCGCTCGTTCCGGCGCAGGCGAAGGCCTGCGAGTTGGGGATGGAGGCCCGTGCGCCGATCGCTTTGGGCGCCATGCGCAGCCTCCAAGGGTTTTCCCCCGATCTTCTTGTGGAGGAGGCGAAGGACGGGCAGGATCTTGCGGATGCGCTGGAATCCACGCTTGGCCCTGACCGTGTAGGCCGTTCGGCCCTCGGACCTAAGATCGACGAGCAGGACGCGTTTCAGATCGCGCTGGCGATGGCTGGAAGAACCGAATCCGTCAGGGTTCCGGCCGAACTGACCGCTGCCGTCGGAATGCTGATGCTGCGCGACAATGGAATCGTCACGGTCAACACCCATGGGCAGCCGGGCGGGCGCGTTTCGATCCGACTTAAGCCGACCTCGGGCGCGGTCGCGCGGGTCGGCGGGGCGGAGGCCGTTGCCGACCGCCTGATGGCGGCCATGCGGGAAACCGCGCACCATCTGGAGGATGACGGATGGTTTCGCGAAGTGCTGTTCGGAGAGGCATGATGGCGGAGAGCTGCCTGGTCACACGGCTCGACAACCGGCTCGACCAGCTGGTGAATATCGACATGGGCGAACGTGGCGTGGAGCATCTATATCAGGCTGCCCGCGATCTGCAGGGAGAATCGCTTGTCGGAGCGGCAGCCGAAACACTGATGGCCGTTCCCGAAGGCGGAACTGTGATTCTGACCACAGGATCCGTCTCGCGCGCCTGGATCACGCCCGGACTGGGCGAAAACGACGGCCCCTCCGGTGCTGCCGCGATCGCGCGGGCCCTCGTGCTGGGGCGCAACGCCCTTTGCGTGATGGTTTGCGAAGAATCCCTGCTTTCTGCCATCGGCAGCGTGATGCAGGCAGCTGGTCTCTCTTCGGTGACGTTGGAACAGGCAGCAATTGCCCGTACCGACAGGAGCCTTGCCACGGTCGTGATGCTTCCCTACGCCACCGAAGACGGTTCCGGTCGCGCGCAGGCCACCCGGATGCTGGACGATCTGAAGCCCGATCTGCTCTTCTCGGCCGAGCGTGTTGGCCGCAACGAATATGGCGTCTACCACTCCATGAAAGGCATCGATTACGGCATGGGCAGGGCGCGGGTTGATTTTCTTTTTGACGAAGCTCTTGCGCGCGGAATTCCCGTGGTCGCAGTTGGTGACGGCGGCAATGAGATCGGTATGGGCAGGGTCTCGAACCATGTGAAGGCCCATGTTCCATACGGCGACAGGTGCCAATGCGGCTGCGGAGGAGGTATCGGCGCAGTCACGGGCTGCAACATCCTTGTTACGGCGGCCTGTTCGAATTGGGGCTGCACCGCGATCTCTGCGGCAATGGCGGCACGGGCAGGCGACCCGAAACTGCTGCACAGCCCAAGGCGCGAAGCCCTTCTGCTCGACACAATGGTGTCGAGCGGCCTAATTAACTCCGCCCATGGAATCGTCGATGACAGCGTCGACGGATTTCCCCGCCAGAGCCATATCGGCATTGCCGAGCTTTGCCGGACCATTGTTTCCCGTGCGCTTTAAGCGGCGGCCTTGCCAGGACTGACCTAGAATGATCCAAGACAGCCCCGCCCTGATCTCTGCGGTTCGCGACCGTTTCGCCCATGTCGACAGCTGCCCTTTCCAGGGGCCACGGGTGTTTTTCGAAAGCGCAGGCGGTGCGCTGACCCTGAAATCCGTGATCGAGACCTCGGCCGCCTGGGCGGCAATCCCCGACAATCCCGGCCGCGCCAATCCAGCTGGGCAGGCGCAGGTCGACACGATTGCCAAGGCCAAGGCTGATCTTGCGGTGTTCATGAACGCCGCTTCGGGCCAGTTTTTTGTCGGCGAAAGCGGAACCGAACTCTTGTTCCGGTTGATCCGCTCGGCCTGCGTCAACGCTCCCGAAGGTGCCAGAGTCATCGGTTCGTCCATTGAACATCCCGCAACCCGCAGCGCCGCGCGCCGCTGGGCCGAAATCGCCGGACTGGATTACGTGAACGTGCCGCATGACAGTGAAGCGGGCCTTGTGCGGGCTGCGGATTACGCCGCCCTGATGACGCCCGATGTGGCGGTCGCAACGATCCTGCATGCCTCACCAGTGACCGGCATGGGCATGGATGTTGCCGCGATTTCCCAAGCCATCCGCGCCGTGGCGCCCGACTGTATCATTATAGTGGACGGCATTCAGCATGCCGCTCATGGGCAAATCGATCTGGATGCGTACGATGTCGATGGCTACGCGATCTCGCCCTACAAGGTGTTTTCACGGCACGGTTACGGAATCGCCTGGATCTCGGACAGGTTTGGCATCCTGCCGCACGACATGCTGATCGACGCGCCTGCGACAGGCTGGGAATTTGGGACACGCGACACCGGCTCTTACGCAACGGTCTCGGACGTGGTCGCCTATTTCGACTGGCTCGGGGGTGAGGTCTCCAACGAGACGGATCGCCGTGCCCGGATTATTGCGGCGGGCCAGGCGATCCATGACTACGAGACCAAGCTGACTAAGGTCATGATTGAGGGCACGGGGAACCTGCCAGGGCTGCGCGACATGGAGCGTGTCACGATACTGGCAGGCGCCGACAATCCGGCCCGCGAGGGACTGGTGTCGATCGCGGTGGACGGAATGGGATCCGAGGATATAGTCGAGCATCTCAACCGATGCGGATTCCGAACCCACACCCGCAAGGACGACCACTACTCCGGCAATGTTCTGAAGCCGCTCGGCCTTACCGACTGCGTGCGCATTTCACTCTGTCACTACAACACTGAACGCGAGGTTGCTCAGCTTCTGTCCGAGTTGAACAGCCTGGTCTCTGAAGTCACGCCAACTGATCGGAAAGCGGGCGCTTCAATCGGTTAGCTGCGGTATTGTCCAACCGCCCATCGGATTCGGAATGCGCGGTTAACTGGCTTCCGTGCGGCCAGCCAATTTCCTGTCCACCTTTTCAGTCCGACACCTCCTCCGTCCTGCGCTGGCCCTGTCGCGAAAGCAATACTGCACCTTGCGGGATCAGGGCTATTTTTTTGTCCGCCCGGTGATTTTTCGGCTGGCGATTCCGTTTTCTCTGTGGCAACGTGCCTTCCATGGTGATTCCCGCGCCCCCTGATTCGTCCATCGACCTGAGCGCTGTCACGGTGCGGCCGACGCGCGGCGGCCGCGAGCACCGGCTCTGGGACCGTCTTGTGGAGGAGCATCGCTACCTGCGGTTCCACGGCATCATCGGAAAGGGCCTTCGCCATGTCGCGCTGCACGGGGAGACCTGGGTCGCGCTGGTCGGCTGGCAGCCGGGCGCGTTCAAGCTGGCCGCGCGCGACCGCTGGATCGGATGGTCGCAGGAGCGGCAGTTCCGGCGCCTGCACCTGATCGCGAACAACTCCCGTTTCGTCATACTCACGCCTGAACGGGTGCCGAACCTGGCGTCCCGCGTGCTGGGGCTGAGCCTCCGGCGGCTGTCCGCCGACATCCAGGCCGCGCACGGATGCCCGGCGCTCCTTGCGGAGACGTTCGTGGACGTCCCGCGCTTCGCCGGAACCTGCTACCGCGCGTCGAACTGGCGCTCGCTGGGCCTGACGCGCGGCTTCGGCCGCGAGTCCGGCGGCGCCGCGCGCTTCCGCCATCACGGCCGGCCCAAGGAGATCTTCATGTACGAACTGACAGACGGCGCCGCCGAGGCGCTGGGCCGGGACGGGATCCCGGACGCGTGGAACGCGGCGCAGCACGACGGCGCGGAGCCGATGGCCGCGCCCCGGCTGCGCAGCCTGTTCGAGTGCCTGGGCGAGGTGCCCGAGTGCCGCAAGGCCCGGGGCAAGCGCTATCCGCTCAGGACCGTGCTCACGATCGCCGTCGCGGCCCGGCTCGCCGGCTACCGCGGCGTGACCGCCTTCGC
>JAJEAY010000070.1 GCA_022824145.1 Rhodobacter sp.
GCGCAATCGGCTGACTGCGACCAAATTGCAACACTCATTCAAACATCCTGTATCGATCGAAGTCGATTTTGAATCAATGGGTTGAACTCCAACTTGGACCACCCGAAACTCTTCGTGAGAGCCTTAGGAGGAAAGGATTAAACGCAATGACTCAAAGTGGTTCAAATGGCACAATATATGTACAAGGAAGACTCTGTTTCCCGCGGCAAGGGCCGAAGCCCAGTGAAATACGCCGCTTACTGCCACGCGACGAAAATGTGGTCCGAAGTTGAAGGCCCCAGCTTAAATCACGTCGAAAAAGCAAGCCAGCTCAAACATTCCGAGATCGCGCTGCCAGAACGCGCGCCTACCTGGGCGACAGAAGCTTTCGGCGTACCGGCGCTCCAATCAGCTCTTGAAGCGACTCAGGAGCGCGAACACCAAGACACGGCAATAAAGGCCGCATGGGCGAACTGCTCCGAACGACTCTGGAACAGTGTCGAACTGGCTGAGCGGGATCTCAACCGCTGCTTTATGCGCGCCAAGTACGCTAACTCGGCGATAATCTCAATTCCGGTCGAACTGCCACTTGGCCAGCAGATCGAGCTGACACGGGGCTTCGTTCATTCAGCCTACGTTCAGCGCGGCATGTGCGCCGATTGGGTAATTCACGACAAGGATGACGGTCATCCACATGTCCATGTAATGCACACAATCCGCTACCTTGGGGCAGATGGTTGGGGAGGGAGGATGCCCGTCGGAAACTACTGGGACGGTCTGCTCGAACGCCGAGGACTCTGGGGGCAGCACGCGAATGTCAGTCTGAGCACCCTAAGGGTCCATGACTGGGTTGACCACCGAAACTACGGCGCCCGCGGACTCAATTTGGTCAGGGACACCGCCAGTCCGCACAGTGCAGCAGAAGCCGAAGCAGAAGGAAACGAAAATCCCGGTCGCGAACGGGCTGTCAGTGCGAGGAAACGAAACCAGACGTTTCTGAAAAAGAACCCAAACCATTTTGTGGATATTCTGCAGGCTTCAAAAAACTCCTTCACTGAAGCCGAATTACGCCAACAGGTAAGGAAGCGGATGGAAACGTCCGTGACTGCCGCTGGCCTTGATGATCTCTGTGTAACGGACGACGAGCTCAAGAAGCTGGGTGACCAGGCAATGGCGTCAGCTGCTCTGGTTCAAGTGGAACCATGCGCACCGGACGGGTCACCCCTTTACATGACCTCAGCAAGACTCACGGGTCTTACGGACCTGAAGCGGGCGTCACAGAGTCTGGCTGAAATGCCGCTAGACCACGCTTCGCTCAATTCTGTGACAGACGCCATGCATTGGGACAGTCTCGAGCCGGATCAAAGAGCGGCAGCGGAAGCTATGGCCTCGTCTGAGCGCATAACGCTGGTTCAGTGCCGGCCCGAGCCCGGCATGGTTGCAGCGCTTGAGCAAACTGCCCGTCTCTGGATATCGAGAGGGTTCGATTTATGCGGAACAGCACTGACCGGCGAGTCAATGCAGAATCTAGCCAATGTGGGTGGACTATGGCTCAAGCCGCTGGCGAGATGGGAATTCCTTTGGTCGCGCAAATATCACGCTCTCTCCGAGCGAACAGTGTTCATCGTTGCGGATGCGGGTATGGTCGATGTAGCGCAGTGGAGCCGTGTTCTGGACAGGATGCCGGACTCCGGAGGCAAGCTGATCGCACTCCGTGAACCCAACCGACCGCTACCGAGCGTCGGAGGCTCTGGCTGGCATTCGTTGGAGGCTGGCGTCGGGGATTCAGTGAGCATCGGGAGAACAGTTGAGCAGCGCCGAACTGGAGACCGAATGGCGACAGTGGCACTTGAACGGGGCGGAAGCGGTGCCCAGGCTGCCATAGAATATTACGCACGCGAAGGCGCAATCCGGTTAGGAGTCCATTCAAAGGATCCCTTCGCCGCTCTGGCATCAGCTTATTTTGACACTGGGAACAATGGCGAGAGTCGCATCGCGCTCGGATATTCCGACAGCGATGTGCGCAAGCTTAATGAGGCGATTCGTAAGGAGGCGCTAAGGAGTGGTCGATTGGAGGCGGGTTCGGTCAGGACATACGGTGAGATTGAGCATATTGACCGATCGGATGCTGTTCCACGGATCCGGAATGTGCCGCTCGTGCTTGGTCCGGGAGACCGGATAGTCTTTAAGCAACCCCATTCGGATCTGGGCCTTCCTCAGTATGCACTCGGAACCTTGACGGCGGTGCATGGCGATAGTGTGGATGTGTTGATGGATGGCAGCAGTGGTGCCATATCGCTTGATCTATCGACGTTTAGGGGCGTTGACTACGGCTATGCAATGACCCTCCGCATCGCAGAGAGTTTGAAAGCAGATCATTCATTCGTTCTACCACACGGATCAATGCACCGGCATGGGATGCACGTGGCGCTCACTCGGCATAGGGAAAGCGTGACCGTTATCGGGCGACCCGGGCATGTTGAGTCCTTGGCCGACCTGATTCATCTGGCGCAGACTCCGGGGCACCTCACAGTTGGTCATCAAGACCTGCCGGATATTCCTCGCGAGGCTCCGGTGCGGTCGCCTGCAGGACGGTCGGCGACAGAAGGCTCGGTCAGGGAGCGGTCAGCACACGACCTTTGCCCTCTCGTAGAGCCCTTCGCCCGTGAAGGGTTTGGAACAGGCATCAATGCACTGGCGAGCAGCGGACTGATCAATGTTGCCAGCCGTTTCGTTGAGCGTCTTACCTCATCCTCAAAAAAAGATGCTGCTTCGCTTAGTGGCAGTCTCCACCGCTACGCGAGAGATCCGACTTTGGCCATCGACGATCTACTGCAGAGCGAGTCTGTTATCCGGGCGGACGACATTGCAGAGTGCATCGCCGAGGAGATCGCAGCGCCAGAGGCCTTTCTTCGGCGTTTTATGGACGCGATGGCACACCCGGATCTCGTGCCTGTATCGAATTCCGACCACTACAGCGGTGCTCCGCTTTACTCAACGCGCAGCGCATTGCGGCGAGATGCCAGCGCGTTGCGCAGGATCCGAAGCCTCGCCGAAACTACGGCTCCTGAATCTGAATTGCAGCTATCTGAAGGGAACCAGAAACCAGAGTTTCAAGGGTCGTCTGCTATACCCCAGACTATCGAACGGCCGGAGAATATCTCAACGAACGCGATTCCTTGTGGGCTGATGACTGATCGGATTCAACTCATCCGATGTTCCGACAGTTACGGCAGGACCGAGGTTGCATCGAAACTCGTTCGAGACCATCGGCGATCCGGAGGAAGGGTAATCGGCCTCTCCCCATCAACAAATGACTTTTCCGCCCTGAAGGAAGCCGGTCTTCACGATCCAATGACGGTTGAAGACTATCGCAGCCAGATTCGGCAGGGCGAAAACGGACAGGACGACAATTCGCTCGTGATCCTCGATGGAGCGAGCCGCATCGGAAACATTGACGCGTTAGAAGTGCTTGAACACAAGATGGCTGGCGGTGGCAAGTTCGTGGCGCTTCTCGACGATTCATCTTCAGCGATACTGGAAGAAGGGTTGGTATTCCGGGCGCTTGAGCTCCGGCTCGGAGCAACGCGAACCGCATCGGTGGGAAGACGGAGTCCTAACCTGTCCAATCTGATTCAGGATCTCTCGCTTGGCGGCGAGAAGCGCAGCTTGGCGCTGAAAGCGCTCGATAACGAAAACGTACTTTGGGCAGGAGGCAATCTTCGCGGCGCTGTCGAGCGGATCGCCGAGGACTTTGTGGGCGATGCACGGTTCGATAGGGTCGCGGTAGCGCGCTCTCAGGCAGAAGCTGATGCGATGAACGAGGCGGTTCGGGATCGATTAGACGTCTCGGACCCTCGGAGGCGGCCGTATATCAAGGAATCTGGCGGTCGTTTGGCGGGCCTGCGATGCGGGGATCGAATTCGACTCATGGAAAAATTTCCCGGAATGGCGGGATTGTCACGGTCAACAGCCGGATCCGATCCGTATGGAGATTCTGACAGTCAAACAATTGGTGCCGGTGTGAGCGCCGAAGTCCATTCGCGAAACCAGGACGGTGATCTGAAACTCAGGTTCCAGACCGATGAAGCGTCCCAGGACCTGATAATTGCCCCGAGTGTCTCAGTCCCCAATTGGCGGTTTGCCTTTGCAGGAACAGTTGAGAGCGAGATGCCAAGCAGCCGCGCCAGCGTCCATGTTCTGGTGTCGCACGGGATGACGCGGCAATCCCTGCTGTCCGCCATGGATATGCACATCCAAGACCTTAATGTAGTCGTCCCGGTGCCCATAAGTGAAAAGCTGGAATATCTGGAAGAAACACTTAAGCGGTCCACTCCGGAGCGGATTTGGCCAGTATTCGGATTTGAACAATCATTGACTGCCAGGGAAGCAGCGCAGGGCGCTCCACCGATTCTCAGCCAGCGCTCCGACGGAATCATGGAGGCAGTTGCGAGGATCAGAAGGGCTGCCGGGCTCAGTGACCGTGCATTACCGGAGGCATTCCCGCCGGGAATTGCCGGCGAAGTGTTGGCGGATGTGCTCAGCGCTTCCGTGCTGAAGGTCGGTGAACCACCGTCGGGTCGGGAAAGGCTTGCATTCGAGATGCTCTCGAACACCTTTGCGGATTTCGAAGAATGGCCGCGGATTCTGAGGCAGATGCCGAAGAGTCTGCCGCGTCAGGCCGACACCTTCGCTCGGATGATCGTCGGATCGGAGACGAACGACGCAATTCCGAAGCAGGCGTCCATAGCAGCGATGTGGATGCTTGTTGCCCGAATGTACGGAGAGAATGGCATCGCTGACCAGCTTGAGGCTGGACTCACATTGTTTGGGACGCGCGCACGAATTGCCGGGCTGTACGCCAAAACCGAGGAAAGGGCCAAAAATACGGCAGACGAACAGTCACAAGTCACCAAGGGGGAGATTCTGAAATCTGATGTCAGAAGCATCCTTGCTGATGTTCCACAGGCTGAAGAAAAGGCCGCATACGAGACTTTGGCGGCGTTTGGAGTGCGCGGCGCCGACCGGATCGAGCGTGTCCAGATGTTTGAGACTGAACGGCAAAGGGGCTGGGATAAATGGGAGGGCCGGGAAAGAGAACTACTGGCGGAGCGCCGGGAACGCGAGGAACGCAAACACCGAAGTGATGAAGCGTTTGTCATGGCCTGTTTAGTGTCTCAACGAGTCAAGGCAAGCAGCCCGGTGCACGATCTCCACCTGCAATCCGAGATTCTCTTGCTGCTTACGGAAGCTGCCGAGGCATCGGACCAAGTGCGGGGAGAGGCGGAACCAGCCGCCAAAGCAGTCGCAAGGAAACGGGCGGAGGCGGACCTCCGGGTCCAGATAGTCGAAGAGGTCGAGGGGAAGCACAAATTCTCCATTGAAGGGGCACGATATAAGGGTGAACCGGATTTCGCCATGCGGGAGACGAGAGAGACATGGCGAGCAATGTATGCGGTTGCGGCTGAGGCTCTGTCCAGACGTGAAGTGGAGCCGACACAGCTGGAACGATTGGCTGCAGCCTCATCTGCAATGGCGGAGACTGACGAACGGAAACAGTTGGCAAACGCGATTACACGGGCACTGTCGTTCGGATCGCCCGATAGGGATGGAGACGAGCTACGTCGGGACCGGGCCAGCCTGATGAGCGAGCTAGGGACAGATTTCGACCTAAGTGACTTGAAGGAATTCGATAAGTCAA
>JAJEAY010000182.1 GCA_022824145.1 Rhodobacter sp.
GGCGGCGGCGCTGGATGCGGCGATGGAGCGGATGCGGGACCGGGACTACGCCGGGAAATACCGGGGCCGCGGCATGCCGGTCCACCTGGTCGGCGTCGCCTGCGGGCGCGAGGCGAGGAACCTCCTGGAGATACGCGCCGAGCCCGCCTGAACGGGACCATGCCGCGCAGGCGCGGATACAGGGAACTACCGCTTGAGTCAGTGAGGCTGACGGCAAACCGAAGACTGTATTCCCAATTGCACTTCTGGCAATGCCAGACAGAGACCAGCATTCACCCAATACACCCACATTTACGACTGTCACATTACAGAAACGAAGAAGGGAAATCTGAACACCGGGGAATGCCGCCCGGATCCAATCGAAAGACCGCTTGAATTCCATCCCGGCCCCAGCCTACCGAGACGTTCATGGCCAAGCTCTATTTTCACTATTCCACCATGAACGCAGGCAAGTCCACTCTGCTCCTGCAGGCGTCCTACAATTACCGCGAACGCGGGATGCGGACCTACATGATGACCGCACGGCACGACGACCGGGCCGGCCAGGGGCAAATTGCCAGCCGCATCGGAATCAGCGAGAACGCGGATCTGTTCGGCCCGGGCGACGACCTGTTCGAGATGGTCAGGACGCGGCTCGGCCTGGAGCGCGTAGACTGCGTTTTCGTAGACGAGGCCCAGTTTCTGGAGGCCGGGCAGGTCTGGCAGCTTGCCCGCGCCGTTGACGATCTTGGTGTCCCGGTCATGTGCTACGGGTTACGTGTTGATTTCCGCGGAGAACTGTTCCCCGGCTCCGCAGCGCTGCTGGCACTCTCCGACGAAATGCGGGAGGCACGGACCATCTGCCATTGCGGCAAGAAGGGGACAATGGTCGTGCGTAGGGGAACGGACGGCAAAGTTCTTGTCGACGGTGCCCAGATCCAGATCGGCGGAAACGAGACCTACGAATCTCTGTGCCGCAGGCATTGGCGCGAAGCTGTAGGCGACCGAAATCCGCCGGATCACCCAGACCTAACAGAATTGCGACGGCGGTCCTGACGCAGCGGGCGGATCTCAGTGGCGTCAGAACATCCTTCCGCCGATTGGGACGTCTTTGTCTGGGACAAGAAGGACAACTTCCCCTTCTTCGTCCGGAACGCCAAGCACCAGCACTTCGGACATGAACTTGCCAATCTGGCGTGGCGGGAAGTTCACAACTCCCATCACCCGACGCCCCGGAAGGCTCTCGGGTGTGTAGTGTTTAGTGATCTGGGCGGAGCTCTTCCTTTCACCGAGTTCCGGGCCAAAATCGATCCAGATCTTGATCGCAGGTTTCCTGGCTTCCGGGTAGGGTTCGGCCCGCCGAATCACGCCAACGCGTATGTCCACGCGCAGGAATTCCTCAAACGTCAGATCAGCCATTGCCAAGTTCCCTTGACCGCTCCGCTGCGGCAGCGACGGCACGTCTCAGAAGCGCCGGGAAACCTGAATTCCCGTCCATCAGCACCTCCAGCGCCGCGGCAGTGGTTCCACCTGGGCTGGTCACGTCCTTACGCATCTGCGCTGGAGGAATGCCGACGGAACTGTCGACGAGAGCGCCCGCTCCGGCGACCGTCGCTTTGGCAAGCGTCATGGCAAGTTCCGATGGCAGCCCCTGCGAAGTTCCTGCAGCAGCGAGGGCCTCGATAAGGTGAAACACATATGCCGGACCCGACCCCGACACGGCAGTCACTGCGTCCATCTGGCTTTCGCTTTCAAGCCGGACCACCTGTCCTATCGAGGAGAGCAGCATCTCGGCCAACTCAAGGGTCTGGCCGTCAACCTGTGCATTGCCGATGATCGCAGTGATTCCTCGCCCGATTGCCGCAGGCGTGTTCGGCATCGCCCTGACCACAGGCGTTTCCGGTCCCAGCCTGGCCTCGAAAGCCGCGATTGGCGTGCCCGCCGCAACTGATACGATGAGTGTGCGGCTATTGCCGAGAACTGCCAGTGCCGGAAGCGCTTCTGCCATTGCCTGCGGCTTGACGGCAACCAGCGCGACCGCCGGGTCGCGGGGAATGCCTGCGTTCACGTGGACTCCGGAATCCTTCAGCCAATCGGAAGGACTTGGTTCCAGAACCCATACCGCATCGGGCGGCAGTCCCGCATCCAGACAGCCTTTAAGCATTGCCGACCCCATCCGGCCGCAGCCAAGCAGGATCAATCCACGGTTTTCGATATTCCTGAACATGGAGTGCTTCCGTGCGTTTCGGGTCGAGCCTATGCCCGACCGTAAGTCTCGGAAATGGCCACTCCCATCGCGTCCTCCGGTGCATGGCCGCCCCAGGCAACGAGCTGGAAGGCGGGGTAGAAACGCTCGGAGGCTGTAACGGCGGAAACGATCAGTTGATCGATCTGCTCAGGCACAACTATCTGGCCGCCTGCCAGCACGAGTCCGTAGCGAAATGCCATCAGCCGCTGGTCTCTCCAATATGTGAACGCTCCAGTCCAGCACTTGTCGTTCACCAGGTTCAGCGTGTCGAATACCTGCGGAAGCCTCTCCATCGGCGGCTCCATCTCAAATGCGCAGATCAGCCGCAGAGTTTCATCGTAACCGGACCAGGCAAGCGTTATCGAATACGTGCGCCACTGACCTTCGACCGCCATCGCGATCTGATCGTCGGCGACTCGGTCGAATTGCCATGCATGGCTCTCGGCGACGTTCTCCACAATGTCGATGGGATGCAGATCATCTACTGTAAACCGCTCGGATAGCAACATGCCTGTCTCCAATTGGGACGCCACTCGATTGTCTTTCTATGTGAACCTGACACCATAGTTCGTAGGGTATTACAGGTTCGGCGATCTTTTGCCGCCTAATATACTAGATATCGTATACCTGTGGCGTCTGTTCTGTAAAGCGGAATCCCAAAGGACTGAAAAAATTCTGTGGATATTTTGTGGGTGAGGCGGCGCATTTTCGGCTGCCAGTCAACGGTACCGGGATCAAATGCTGGATTGGTTCAGCTGGAATTGCCATTCCTGCTGTCGATCGAAGACTGATGGGGCCGTGATCTCCGGCGACAAGTGTCCTGCCTTGCGCTATCGCGTCGTACGAACTAACCGGTTGAAGTCCCGGTCAATGGAGTCTTCATGCCCGAAAAACTGTCATCGCTTTCCGCCCGCCTCCTAGACGCCGCTGTTTCTGCCGGTGCGGAGGCCGCGGACGCAATCGTATCGGAAGGAACATCCGTTTCCATAGATGTCCGCGGCGAACGGCTTGAACAGGCCGAGAGATCGGAGGGACTCGATCTTGGACTGCGTGTGATCGTCGGGCAGCGACAGGCATGTGTTTCCGCCTCTGAAACCAGCGACGGCACGCTGGCGTCGATGGCGGAGCGTGCCGTCGCCATGGCACGCGAAGCGCCGGTCGATCCATATGTTGGACTTGCCGAACCCGAAGAGCTTGCGGACGGATGGGATATTGAAGCTCTTGATCTGGAGGATCTTTCGCAGGAGCCTGATCCGGCAGCTTTGGAGCAGTCGGCACGCAGTGCGGAGGCCGCAGCCATGTCCGTTTCCGGGGTCACGAAAATTGATGCCGCTTCTGCCGGCTTTGCCCGCAGCCGATTCCACCTGGCTGCGACCAATGGTTTCTCAGGTGGATATTCGCGCACGTCCCATTCGGTCGCCTGCGTAGCGATCTCGGGTGAGGGAACCGAGATGGAGCGCGATTACTGCGCTGACAGGCGAGTCCATGCCGTTGACCTTGACAGCCCCAGCGAAATCGGCCGCAAGGCTGGAGAGCGGGCCAGCGCCAGGTCAGGATCCCGCAAGCCTCCAACCGGCGCCTATCCCGTAATCTACCACGAACGAGTCGCTGGAAGCCTGATCGGCCATCTTCTGCAGGCGGTCAATGGCACGTCAATCACTCGTGGCTCCAGCTGGCTGCGGGACGCAATGGGAACACAGGTTCTTCCAGATGCCCTTGACCTAACGGAGGATTCCCTGCGTCCGCGGGTGATCGGAAGCCGTCCATTTGACGGCGAGGGGCTGGCAAGCCGCCAACTCAACATCGTTGAGAACGGTATTCTGACCAGCTGGATCCTTGACCTTGCCACGGCCAGGCAGCTGGGCCTGCGCTCGACGGCAAACGCTGCCCGCGGCCTGTCGTTTCCGCCAGGTCCCTCGGCTGGAAACGTCGCACTGACACAGGGTGAGATGTCCAGGGAAGAGCTTGTTGCGGAGATTGGTACCGGCCTGCTCGTGACCTCGATGATGGGCAGTTCGATCAATCCAACAACCGGAGACTATTCACGCGGCGCCGCGGGCTTCTGGATCGAAGGTGGTGAACTTGCCTATCCGGTGAATGAATGCACGATTGCGGGAAATCTCCGCGACATGCTCAAATCCATCGTTCCGGCCAACGACGCCCGCACATATCGGAGCAGCGTGGTTCCGTCGCTTGCCGTGGAAGGCCTGACACTTGCCGGAGGCTGACCTTCCGCTTCTGATGCAGGCCGCCGGAAGCGCGGCGGATATTGCGCTGAAATTCTGGAAAACCGACATGCGGGTCGAAAGCAAGGACGGGGGCTCGCCTGTGTCTGAGGCCGACTTTGCCGTCGATGCCCATCTGCGTGAAGTCCTTACCGCCGAGCGTCCCGACTATGGATGGCTGTCAGAGGAAAGCGAAGACAGTCCGTCCCGTCTCTCGTGCGAGACTGTTTTCGTTGTTGATCCAATTGATGGCACACGCGCCTATCTTGATGGACAGCCAACATGGGCGATCTCGATTGCCGTGGTGAGGAATTCCGATCCCGTGGCTGGTATTGTGCATCTACCGGCGCGCGGAAAGTCCTACACCGCTGTTAAGGGCAAGGGAGCCAAGCTGAACGGAGTGACGGTTGCTGCTGGCAGGAGGGTCAGTCCCGAAGGCGCAAATGTTCTCGGATCGAGATCCAGCCTGAACCCTCGGATGTGGGCCCGGAAGCCACCGCTGCTGCACCGTCACTGGCGTCCGTCGCTTGCATACAGGTTCTGCTTGGTGGCGGAGGGTCGGTTTGATGCCGTTGTAACCCTGAAAGAAGCGTGGGAATGGGATATTGCTGCGGGTGTGCTGATCGCTCGCGAGGCAGGCGCGAAGGTGACGGACCGGAACGGCCGCCTGCCGCTACTGAACAGTTCCGGCGCCAAGGCTGACGGAGTGTTCGCCGCTGAACCCGCACTGCATCGCGCGTTGATTTCGTGTTACCTTGACGAGTGTGCGGACGAGTAGCTTGCATCGATCTGCAGGGGTCATTGCGTAATTTTGATGCGCCGTTGCGCTCACCGCTTCCCGCCGTGACGAACTGGCCATATGCCGCAGCTGGAACGGAACCGCAGTCGTTTGCCCGTATCCGCAGGGATTTTGCGGCAGTTCTGAAGCGATCGCACGCATGCCGGAGGTGGTGGATCCCGACCTGTGCCAATTCCTGTGTTCCGTGTCTGGCGCCTGGACATCGCCTTAGCGCCCCTTTTCGTGTCTGATACCTTGGTTTAACCTGCATGTGCCATTCATGGGAGAGTCTCATGGTTCAACGTCTGCATCTGGTGTTTGGAGGGGAACTGACCGACCCTGCCAAGAATGTCTTCCGGAACGTCGACGAAATTGATATTGTTGGCATATTCCCCAACTACAAATCCGCTTACGATGCCTGGAAACAGGCGGCGCAGCGAACGGTGGACGATGCTCATGTTCGATACTTCATAGCTCACCTGCACCGGTTGAGGGATGAGGAAACCGAAGCCTCATCGACTGAGGAGCTTGAGCACTGACTGACTGGCTCCCATGAGCGTCCTTTCCGCCGCTTCGCTTCGTCCGGCAGATTGCGGAATAGCCGTGCTGGCGGAGTCCGTACCGGTTCCTTCGGCAGGGGTGGGGATGGCTGATGCGTCCGCCTGAATTCTGGTATTCGTCGCCGCAGCGTCCTGACTGGCGTGCGCGCCTGCTGTCGCCGCTAGGCGCTCTGTCTGCCCGCGTGACAGCCCGACGGGTTCGCCGCCCGGGCTACAGCGCGACAGTTCCGGTGATCTGTGTGGGCAATCTCAGCTTGGGCGGCACGGGCAAGACCCCAACGGTCATTGCTTTGCTTGAACGGCTGGGAAACGCCGGCGTCGACGCGCAGGTGGTATCGCGGGGATACGGTGGAAGCGAAACCGGCCCTGTGCGGGTCGACCCCGTTCGGCATACCGCGGACAGAGTCGGTGACGAACCTCTGCTTCTGGCGTCCTTTGGCCCGGTTTGGGTCGCGCGCAAACGCCACGAAGGCGTCCGTTCGGCCGAAGGCAGCGGCGCAAAGGCGGTTCTGCTTGACGACGGAATGCAGAATCCTTCCGTGGAGAAATCCGCGTGCATCGTCGTGGTGGACGCGGATGTCGCCTTTGGCAACGGGAAAGTCGCCCCGGCCGGCCCACTAAGGGAGCCGGTTGCGGCCGGACTTTCCCGAGTTGATGTCCTGCTATCGATCGGAAAGGAAGACTCCCATCGGCGGTTCCTTGAGGAATGGGGACATGCCGTTCCCGTCCCGGTCGTTCGCGGCGAGCTTTGCCCTCTGCGCACCGGCATCGACTGGTCGGGCCAGCGTGTTCTGGCCTTCGCTGGAATTGGGCGGCCTGAAAAGTTTTTTGCCACGCTTCGCGATCTTGGCGCAGACGTAGTTCAAACCGAAGCGCTCGACGACCATCAGCCTCTGGGCGGCGGCCTGCTGAATCGGCTTTGGAGTGATGCACTCAAACTCGATGCCCAGCTCGTCACCACAGAGAAGGACGCAGCGAGGCTTCCGAACAGTTTTCGGCAGAACGTGCTGACGCTTCCGGTGCGGCTTGAACTGGACGACTGGAACGAAATCGATGCGGTCCTGTCGCGAGCGGGACTCCATAACCTGGGCAAGGGGTCGGCATAGCGCCCGCACAATGCCGGGTCAGGTCTGCGGCCGTCGCCGCTCCCGAAAGGGGATTCTGATGAATTCCCAATTTCGAACCGCATGGAGTCCTGCGGGACTCCCGCCGGACCCGACAGCCTCCGTTCCCGCAGGCAAAGGTGCGGTCAGCCGCCCAGCCTGGCGTCGATGATTGCGGAGAATTCGTCGTAAGGCATTGCACCGGTGACCAAATCACCGTCGATCATAAAGCTGGGAGTAGAGCGGATGCCGTGTTCTTCCGCATTTTCCTTGTAGACCGCGACCATTGCGCGGGCAAGCGCCTGGTCCCGCAGGCATGCGCTGACTTCATCGCCGGTCAGGCCCGCCGCGCGGCCGATTCTGGCAAGGTTTTCCGCGATGCCCGAATCCGAACTGGCCTTGGTCCATTCAGCCTGCCGGGCGAAGACCATGTCCATAATGCCAAAATAGCGATCGGGACCGCCGCATCTCGCCACCATGCCGGCCCAGAGTCCGTAACGGTCGAAATAGACCTCGCGGAAGAGGAAACGGACCTTGCCGGTGTCAATGTAGTTGGCCTTGAAGTCCTTGAATGTCTCCTCATGGAAGGTCTTGCAGTGCGGGCAGGTGCTTGAGGCGTATTCAATCACCGTCAGGGGCGCATCGTCGCTGCCGAGAACCATTTCCTGTACAAGAGATCTGTCAATTGTTGCGTCGCCGTCCTGCGCTTCGGCAGCCAAAAGCGTGACGTGCGGCATTGTGTCGGATGTCTTGGAATACTGCCAGAAATAGGCTCCGCCCAGAACAAGGACAAAAAGCGCGGCGGCAGGCACTGCATAGCGTCTCATGGTGATGGCCTCATTTTCGACTGCGCTTGGATAGAACGCCTTCTCCTAAAAGTTCAAGTGCACGGCGCAGCCCATCGTCAGAAACATCAGCAACTGCCGTGCGAACCAGGTTCCGGGTATACGCGTCAGGTTCCCGATCCGGTTCGGAATACTGTTTATCGGCTGGTGCGCCACGCTCGAAGTCAGCGGGCGTGGTCTGGGTAATCACGACGTCGGAGATTGCCGAATAGCCGTAACATGCGTTCACTCTCTCCCGTACCGAGTCCAGTTTCATGGCCAGAATCGGGGCCTGAGGGCCAGAGGTCAGCAGCGTCAGTGTGGCGCCAAGCTTACCCTTCGAGTAAGCAACCTTGACCGGTCGCGCGATGCGCGCGATGTCAGCGCCGACGACCTCTGTCCAGTGGGTCAGCAGCCGGACCACGGCAAAACCGCTCTGTTCGCCGACTGTTCGGAATTCGCGCCGCAGCAGACCGGACACATGCTCGAAGCCGCGCTTACGGTGTTCGGGTTTCTTGCGGAAGCGGAAATTGACTGGCATCTCGTCCTCTCCGCGTCATTCTAGGGTCCAGTGGACGCCGTGCCAGTGAAATCCTTAGCATACAGGCAAAAGGGGCATAAAGATTGCGTGATAGGGAATTCAGCGAGAGTCTCCTCGCTTGGTACGACGCTCATGCGCGTGTGATGCCTTGGAGGGTAGGGCCCGCTGACAGGCGTTCCGGTGTTAGGCCCGACCCGTACCGTGTCTGGCTTTCGGAAGTGATGCTTCAGCAGACGACGGTACCGGCGGTCAGGGAATATTTTGTGCGCTTTACCGCACGATGGCCGACGGTTTCCGATCTCGCCGCGGCTGCCGACGAGGACATAATGGGAGAATGGGCGGGGCTGGGTTACTATGCCCGCGCCCGAAACTTGGCCAAATGCGCCCGACTGGTGACGGTGGAGCATGGCGGGCAGTTTCCTGATTCCAGGCAGGAGCTTCAGGCTCTGCCTGGAATCGGTCCGTATACGGCATCCGCGATAGCAGCCATTGCGTTTGACCGCCCGGAGACGGTGGTGGACGGGAACGTCGAACGCGTCATGGCGAGGGTCTTTCTTGTCCGGACCGCATTGCCGAAGGCCAAGCGAAACCTGGCTGATCTCGCCCAACGTCTGACTCCGCGGCACAGGCCGGGCGACTATGCACAGGCGGTCATGGATCTGGGAGCCACGGTCTGCACCCCACGCATTCCCGCGTGCGGTGTCTGCCCGTGGATGTCTTCCTGTGCCGCCCGCAAGGCAGGATTGCAGGCGGAACTTCCGCGAAAGCTTCCGAAGGTGGCCAAGCCAACGCGCCGCGGCATTGCCTATGTCGGCCGCCGGACAGACGGAGCATGGCTGCTTGAGCGTCGCCCCGATACCGGCCTTCTTGGCGGAATGCTGGGCTGGCCGTGCAGTGACTGGACTGATTCGCCGGCGCCGGCGCCGCCGGTCAAGGCTGACTGGCGCGACCCGGGAGTTCAGGTGCGCCACACATTCACGCATTTTCACCTTCACCTTTCCCTGCGCGTCGCCGAACTTCCCACAGACGTGCGTCCGGATGTCGGCGGTTTCGTTCATCCGGCCGACTTTCGGCCGTCGGATCTTCCAACAGTAATGCGGAAGGCGTACGATCTTGTAGCGAGGCCGGACAACTGAGCGCGGACCCAAGTGCATGCATGACTTCGTTCCTTCCTGATTGCCTTCGGAAGCACCGTCGATTAGCACGCGAGCGTGTTTGCTGGCCTGGCAGCCACGGAGAGCAGAACCTCAGGGGGAGCCGTCCGCAGCGCATTCCTGCCAAGGGGTCGACCGACTTGCCGCATTCCAGGCGCCCCGGCTGTTTCCGGGACGGTTTCGGCATGTGCTTGTGCCAGGTTTCCAAGACCCATTAAGACGGATCAGCTGTTTCGGGGCGGGGTTGGATTTGAAGGACTGAACCATGACGAGCGACAGTTACTCTGACTACTATGAGGCGTCATTGGACGAGACCTTGAAGTTTGACGATCGGCTGTCGCCGCTTTCCGACCTGATCCTGTCGATCGACCGTCCGGGCGATTACTGCGTTCATGGCTCACGAACCGTTCCGATGCCGCGCATCGAAGCCGGTAGGACCGGCACTCTGGCATTCCCCCTCCAGCCCTCGCAGGCCCGGATTCTGGTTTCTTTGGCCGAGCGCGCTCCTTACGGCAAAGGCGAGGAAACCATTGTCGACCGAAATGTGCGCGACTGCTGGCAGATCGCGCCGGAAGCGCTCAGCATCGGAGGCGCAACATGGGACGCCACGTTTTCCGGTATTCTTGATGATGTCAGCACGGGGCTCGGATGCCCGCGTGAAGCGCTGACGGCTGAATTGTACAAGCTGCTGGTCTACGAGCAAGGTGGATTCTTCGCGCCGCACCGAGACACCGAAAAAGCAAATGGAATGGTTGCGACATTGGTGATCGCGTTGCCGGCCTCCGGGGAGGGCGGGGAGCTGGCAGTCCGGCACCACGGGCGTGAGACCGTCGTGGAAATGCTCAGCGACGATCCGTCCGAACTGACATTTGCCGCGTTCTACGCTGATTGCGAGCACGAGATCAGGCCTGTCACGAAGGGCCACCGTATCTGCCTCGTTTACAACCTGATGCTGACTCCGGGTCAGGAGGCGCCTGCGAAGGCTCCGGATTTCACCTCTACGGTTTATCCGATCGCTGACGCAATCAAGGCCTATTTCGATGATCCCGACAGCAGTGACAAGCTGATCTGGGTGCTTGAGCATGATTACAGTACGGCAGGTCTTTCGTTCGATGCGCTGAAAAACGTCGATGCTGCGGTTGGGCGGGTTCTGGCCGCGGCGGCGGAGCGTTCGGACTGCGTCCTGTATCTCGCCGGTCTTCATATCGAGGAGTCAGGAGGCGCCGAGTATGTCGGCAACGGCTATGAATCCTACGATGACTTCGAAGAAGCCGACGACTACGACATGTACGAAGTGTTCGATCTGTACTGTCGGCTCGACAATTTCATCGCAAGCGGTGGCGCGGAAGCGGAATTCAGCGGCTTGCCCTTGGGAAAGGGAGAGTTGATGCCACCTGACCGGCTTGAGCCTGACGCGCCTGACTCCCAGCGGCTTACCGAGGCCACAGGCAATGCAGGGGCAACGCTTGAGAGGCACTATTTCCGCGCCGCGTTTGCGCTGTGGCCGAGGGCCGCCACACCAAGCGTTGTGGCCAGAGCTGGTTACGGCGCGCTCGCGGCGTTCATGGAAGCTGAGTGGAAAAGATGTGAGTCCGGGCTGACTTCGCGGGAATGCGTCGAAGCATATGCCTCCCAGGCGGTCGACTCATGGCCGAAACCGCCATCCTATCATGCAGATGAATGGGGAACCGCCAGCGCCAGGATGCTGAAAGTTCTCTGCGGAATCGGCAGCCTGCAAGCGACCAAGCGCATTCTGGACCAGGCCGTGTTCCTCAACTACCGCCGGGAAATGAACCAGGCCCTTCTGTCTGCAGCGGCGAAGTTCGGTGCGGATGAGATGGGAGGATTCCTGCACAGACTGGCGGATACCTACGCATCTAGGATGCAGGACGAAATCGTCGAGCTTGCCGGCTTTCTCAGGGACGGTCTCGACTGCGGGCCGGGTTCGGAATGGCACGACCGCCTGAAAGAGACAGTGCTGGCCATCTGCTCCGGCTTTGAATCCGCCTGCTCCGTCGATTTAGGCAGGATTCCGAAGTCCGGCGAATGGTCGCATCGAAGACTGCCGCCTCCATGGTCGGTCAAGACACTTTCCGCGCTCTTTGATCTGGCGTGGCAGTTCGGCCTTGAGGAGGCGGCGTCCAAGGTTGCCCGCGCGTTCTGCGGAAGCCCGAAGCGCGCCACACCGGACCGCGCGGTTCCGCAGCTATTGGAGAAGCTGGCGGCAGACCATCCGGAAACAGCTGCCGGCAGCGGGGCGTTCCATGAGCTTTGGAGGCATGCTTCGATATTTCTGCTGTCCCGCAGCCGGACCCGGCCGGGTCCGCCCAGCGACTGGGTCATCTCTTCAAGGGGTCTTTCCTGCAAGTGTGAATACTGCCGGGACGTTGTGCGGTTCTGTGCGGACCCTGTTGCCACGGAACTTCGCATTCCGGTCAGGCAGGACATTCGGCTTCACATATCCAGCAACCTGGACAGAAGCGGCATCGACATCAAACACCGGACCGAAAAGAAGGGGAGCCCGCATTCGCTGATATGCACCAAGACGCGGGGAACGTACGACAGCCGAATGAAACAGTACCGGGG
>JAJEAY010000264.1 GCA_022824145.1 Rhodobacter sp.
TGGACACGTCTTCCGCCCGAAGGGTAGGGCGGATGCCCGCCAGTCCGAGCAGTTCTTCAGTGTCTGGAGCGATGCCACGAAGCGCGGTACGCAGCATTTTTCTGCGCTGGCCGAATGCCGTAGCGACCAAGCGTTCGAGCAGGGCCGGATCGGCTTCGAACCGCGGCTCCGCAAGGGCGGACAGCTGCACAACCGCGGAACGCACCTTTGGCTGCGGTGTGAATGCCTCTGGAGGCAGTGCCATGGCGATGCGTGTGTCGCAGCGCCACTGGGAAATGACCGACAGTCTGCCATAGGCTTTGCTGCGGGGTTTCGCGATGATCCTCCGAGCAACCTCGTGCTGGAACATGAGGGTCAGGCCGCTCCACACCGGAGGCCACGAGGGCGGGGAAAGCCAATGCAGCAAAAGACGGGTGCCGACATTATAGGGTAGGTTTGCAATCACGAGTACCGGCGGCGTCAACCGCTCGATAGGATCGAAATCCAGCGCGTCGCCATTGATGATCTCCACCCGTCCCGGATTTGCCGCAGCTATGTCCTGCAGTGCTGGAATGCATCGCGTGTCTTTCTCAATCACCAGGACGCGGCGGGCGCCTTCTGCCAGGATGCCTCGCGTGAGTCCGCCGGGCCCGGGTCCGATCTCCAGTACGTCCGAATTGGAGAGATCGCCTGCCGCGCGTGCGATACGGGCAGTAAGGTTGAGATCCATAATGAAATTCTGGCCAAGGGACCGTTTCGCCCGAAGACCGTGTTTCGCGATGACCTCACGCAGTGAAGGGAGATCATCGATGGTGTTCACGGACCAGCGTCCCGGAACTGCGATGGATGCCCAGATGTCCGAACACTGTGTTCATGGCAGGTTTCGCGCCTTTGACATTCTGTCAGCCAATCGGATCGCCTCAATAAGGCTCGTCGGGCTGGCGACGTCCTTTCCCGCGATGTCGAAAGCCGTGCCGTGATCAGGTGACGTTCGGATGAATGGCAGCCCGAGCGTTACATTCACCGCGTCGTCAAAACTCAGAGTCTTTATCGGAATCAGCGCCTGATCGTGGTACATCGCGACCGCCACGTCATAGCCTGACCGGGCGCTTTCGTGAAACATCGTGTCGGCTGGCCGGGGTCCGTCCACCGAGATGCCTTCGCCCGCAAGGCGGGCGATGACAGGCGCGATTATCCGGCTTTCCTCTTTGCCCATGGATCCACCTTCACCTGCGTGTGGGTTCAGTCCCGAAACCGCGATGCGGGGGGCCTTGACTGCGAAATCCCGCCCAAGGCACTCATGGCAGGTGCGGATTGTGAACTCCAGAAGTTCGGCCGTCAGTGCCGCCGGGACGTCAGCAAGCGGGATATGGATTGTTGTCGGCACGACACGCAGCAATCCGGATGCGAGCATCATCACAGCGCGCTCGACGCCGCCCAGATGGGCGAGGAATTCGGTATGGCCGGGAAACGCGAATCCTGCACCGTCTTTCAGGGCTTTCTTGCTGATCGGGCAGGTGCAGACCGCCGATGCATCACCCGACATCGCGAATTCCGCTGCACGGGTGATTCCGTCGATGACACATGGCGCGTTGGCGGGGTCGGGTGTTCCGGGAGAGAGCGTACCGGCGAATTCGTGCCGAATGACGGGCAGGGCATCGGGCATAACCGAAACGGCGTCCGAAGGCTTGACGATTTCATGCCAGTCGACCCCTTCGGGAAGCGCCCGAGGGTCTCCGATCCAGAAGAACGGGATTTCGTTGCGCAGAGCAAGCCAGGCGCGAGCGGTCACCTCCGGTCCGACCCCGGCGGGCTCGCCAGGCGTCAGCGCTACGGGCGCTGCGGTCATTCGATCTCAATTACGGCTTGGGCACGCAGTTCCGCAAGATAGCTTTCGGCGTAAGAGGCGAGGCGCTGGTTGAACAGGCCCTGGCGTATGGCTTCGCGGTCAACTTCCTCTGTCGCCGCAAAAGTCCGGCCACACAGCATCAGGAACACCAGCATCCGCCCGTCTTCGGATACGAGGCTGACTGACACCTCATTTTCGTCAAGTCCTTCCAGTGCCGCTGCGATATCGCCGCGAAGCCCGGCTGTCGGAACAACTTCCCTCCGCAGCCGGTCTTCCGGCTGCCCCGCGGCAATGCCGTAGAGGTCGTCGCAGCTGTCCACTTTGGCCATGATGTCCTCAGCCTGAGCCCGAGCCGTTTCGCTCCGGCCACCGGGAATCAGATAGCTTGCGTAGTCAACCGAAAGAGCCTCTTCCTCGGGTCTGCTGGATTCCTCGATGCTGTGGAGCTGGAAGACCGCAATGGCGTTCGGCAGCGGGATCGGTTCGGTTATCTGGCCGGGCGAAAGTGACAGTATCTGGTTGCGGTACGCTTCAGGCAGACTCTCGATCGGTACCCAGTCCTGCTGTCCTCCCTGTCGCGCAGACGGCGCGACGGAGTAGCGGCGCGCCGCTGCGGCAAATTCGGAGGCCGTCCTGAACCTGCTTATTTCTTCCGCCAGCCGCCGTGCGGCGACCTGCCGCTCCGGCGTGTCCGCAGGCAGGAAGATCTCCGACACCAGTATACGCGCGCCGCTTCCGAAGGAGCCAAGCGCCACCGCGCGGTCGACTTCAGCTTCGCTGATCTGTGCTCGGGAGCTGAAAAGACCGCGCACGAGGCCGCGCCATGCCAAGCCCGCCCTGACAAAGTCAGCGAAGGATTCCTGGGAGATTTCCACACGTCCAATCGCCTCGAGGAACTGCTCGGCACTCATGCCGGATCTGGCCGCGAATTCCTCCATACCCGCCAGAACATCGTTTTCGCCGATGCTGACTCCTGCGCGCCGGGCGGCGTCGGACTGGAGCCGCTCGTTCACCAGCCTGTCCAGCGCATCTTCACCGAGGTCGCCTGGAATGTTCATCGCGCGCAGGAACAGCACTCTTTGGTCGAGTTCGTACTGCGTAATCACCTGGCCATTGACTCGTGCCACCGGGTCAAACGGACCGCAATGGGCCGTTACCGGGGCAAGAGCCAGCGAAAGTCCCAAGAAGATCGCCGGGCGGGTCATCGTCATCGGGCCTGCACTCCTTGTTACGTTACCGCCGAACCATGCAGCTTCGTTCATAGCCACTGTCATTCCGTCCGAATCCACCTAGCTCGACGCCGATGTTGAGATCTGTTGACGCTGGCACGCTGGTGCTTTCGGAAGTGGAAAAGCGACGTGAAACGGAAATGTCAACGGTTACACACTCATTCTTGTAGATCGCTCCGAGTCCGGCCTTGGTGGTCCGGTCGGCGCTCCCGTCGTACCTGCCGTCGACCGAAAGCGCCCAGTGCCGGTTGACGACGCGGCTGGCCTCGAGAATTATCTCCGAAGTGTCTCTCGCGATGTCGGGATCCGGAGTGTCTGTGTCATCCGTCATTTCGGTATCCGGAGCTTCCGGGATTCCGGATGCCCAGATATATCGGCCTGACGCGGACGTCAATTTGTCTTTCCAGGCGAATTTTGCCTCGAAACGCAAAAAATCTGTCCCATCGTCAATTATGGAACGGGTGGAAACAGTTAGCCGGTTTTTCCTTACCTGAGCCGAAAGCAGCCAGTCGGATCCTTCGCTGGAAAGTCCGCTGCCCGGGAAGAAGCTGTCTTCCCGGCTTCTCCGGAACAGCCGTCCCGCCGTGATTGAATATTCGCTTCCGTCAAGGGCGAGATGCGTCCAGCCAAGTCCGGCGGCCGCGCGCCAGTCACGCTCGTAACGGTCGAATTCCTGAAAACGACTCAACGCCAGCAGATTGCCTTCGTCAAATTCCGCATATCCTCCGGGATCATCAGCTTCGTATCGCCGTGGCTCGGTGTCCGTCCAGGCAACCTGCACTACCGGTTCGAGAATATTCGTTCCGCGGCCTTCCGCGATCTGGAGATGCGGCCAGCGCAGCTCCAGCGCCGCGGAGGGAATCAGACGTGATTCCGACTCGCGTCGAGATTCTTCCGGGCTGTCGGGCCGAGTATCCGGGCTGTCGATCCGGGCATCGGCGGCAATCTGGGTTCTCACCGCTGCGACAATACCTCGATCCAGCACCCAGCTGTTCAGCCAATCTGTCCGAACACCGGCGCGATATGTCCTGTCCTTGCCGGTGGGCGTCGAATCCGGCCCTTTCGAGACTTCTGCGTCGAATGCAAGCCGGACCTCGCCTCCGATGGCATCAGGCCATATCCGGCGCTGGTAGGCCGCACTGCCTAGATACAGCTTGTCGTCGGCACCGATCCGCTTTCTTGTGCCGAATACGCCTTCCAGCATCGAGATGCTCGCTGACATGCTTTCGTCGCGGCGTGAACGGGTGATCTCGATTCCGCTGCTCAGGCGGTCCACGTTTGAATAGCCGTAGGTCCAGAGGTAGGCGTGGTCCGACACCAGCTCAAGATCGAGATTCAGCCTGAAGTCGCGGGGAAGAAAGAACTGGCCGTCCGCGAACAGGTAGCTGCGCACGTCGTGGGATCTGAGGTCATCATCTGTGACTGCCCCCAGCACCTGCAGCGAACCGAATGACAGCTCGCGCCGTACCCGACCCTCCAGCGTGTTGGTGCGGGAGGAAAGATAGGGTGTCAGCAGCACGTCGGCGTGATCTCCGAGCGTGACGAAATACGGTATCTTGATTCCGGTACCCAGATTGGTGGTGGTCTTGAGCCTCGGGATCAGGAAACCGGTGGCTCGGTCCAGCGTCGGATCGGGCAGCCGCAGCCGATGGATGCGAAAGATCGGGATTCCAGCGATTTCAAAACGGGCGTCGTAGAAGTATAGCTGTTTGCGGACCGCGTCGTGAATCACACGTTCAGCACTGATGCTCCAGAGAGGTACGGGTCGTTCCTCACAGACATTGCAGGACGAACCCACGGCCTTGAAAAACTGAAGATAGCGGCCGTCGACGCGATGCATTTCGGCCGCCGCAATCTGTGTGTTCTCGTTAAGAAGAATCCTTACGCCGCGAACGATTCCCTGCTGCAGGTCGGGCGTCAGTTCGGCGCTTTCGCCGACCATTACGGAGCCGTCTTCGTCAATTACCGTAAGTGGACCGATGACTGTGAGCTCATCCGATTCGCGTTCGAATACCAGTCCCTGGGCGCGGATCCGCCGTCTGTCAGAAAGGATTTCGACATTCCCGGTGGCGGTAAGTGTAGATCCGTCGGCTGAAACGCTAACGGAATCCGCAACCAGCGTGGGAAACTGCGCGGCCGCTGCGACTGGCAGCAAAGCAAGTATCACAGACTGCAGAAGGATGCGCAGCATCATCCGTCCTCCAGGTTGAGAACGATGCCTGTCATAAGAATGATTGCGACCGCAGGTGGACTCCATGCCGCGAGGAGCACTGGGATCTGGCCGTTCTCGCCGAGAATCTGCGCGAAAATACGGATGAAATGAAAAACGAATCCCAGTCCCAGCGCAACAACGACCATCGTGCTGGTTCTCCGGAATCTCGTATGCCGCATGGAGAGTCCGGCACCCACCAGAGCCATTGCGGCCAGCACGAAAGGAAGCGCAAGCTCCATGTTCATCCAGACGCGATGCCTGAGCGGGGAGAGTCCAGCCCGTTCCAGCCGGTCAATGAAGCTGGCAAGATCCCAGATCGAGACCGAGTTCGGAGCTCCGAAACTGTCACGGATCTGGTTCACTGTCAGACTTGTCGGGATGCTCAGCTCCTCATGTGCCGTCGCTTCGCGTTCAGGATTTTCCGGCGTATCAAGGCGCCATTCCTTTGCTGTCCTGAGTTGCCAGGCTTCCGCGACGAGTGTGGCGGAGGCAGCCTCGATCCGGTTGCGGGGAATGCCGCTTGGACCGAATCCGAAGAACGACACTCCAAAAAGCTCTGTCCCATCCAGATTGCTGCGGTCAGCGTGGATTACCGTCTGCCCGTCAGGCCCTCCCTGCCGGAGCCACAGACCTTCCCGGCTGATCGACAGAACGTTGGACCCACCGCCGGCATTCCGTTCGGCAACGATCTTGTATTGATTGCTCGTGGAAGCGACGATTGGATTAAGTATCGCGACTGCGACCACACCAATGAGCAATGATACCAGGAACGGGACGGACAATGTGCGGAATACGGATCGTCCCGTTGAACGGACAACGACAAGTTCACAGGAGCGCGCCAGGGAGAGAAACAGCGTCAGGGACGCTATGACCATTATCAACGGCAGGATACGAACGACTTCCCATGGAGTGTTCAGCAGCGTCAGCTTGATGATTTCAATGAATCCGATCGTTCCAGCGTCGAATTTCCGGATCTGCTCAACCATTCCGATCAGGAACACCAATGCCAGGAAAATTCCGAATACTGCCATGAAGGTCGCAAAGAAGCGGCGCGCGAGATACAGATCCATTATCATGTCTGCTGGACCTTTAACCAGCGCAGGAGGGATCCTGGCCTGTCTGCGATCAGAATCACTGCCGAAATTGACGCGAGGCCAAGGGCAGGAGCGAAGTACATCAGCGGCCAGAGACCGGAACCCGAACCGGCTGCGCTGACCATCAAATTGTCAACAAACTTCAGCCCGATCAAGGCGACAACGGCACCAATGACCTGCTTAAGGAAACCGAATCGGCTGAAGGATCCCAGCATAAGCGCGGCAAACCCGGCGAGTGCAGCCACAGTTCCGAGCAATGCCTGGCTGATTCGCCCGTGACCCTCCGCAATCAAAGCGGCGACCGGCGATCCGACTTCGCTGACGAAACTTTCATCCGGCCAAAGCAGTTCGCGCGTCGTGCGCTCCCTGATTCCACGTATCCCCGGCTCATTCTGGTTCACCAGCGCCGCTATGTCATATGAGAGCTGCTCGAAATGGGTCACTGCGAGCCGCCGTCCGCTGTGGGAGAGATCCTGCGCCATTCCATCGAACATCGCGAGCTTCGGCCCGTCTTTATGGCGCACAAGCAAGGCCCGCCGGGCGGTATAGGTTACGTTCCGGTCCTCGTCGCGTGTGTCCATCAGGAAGATGTCGCTCAGTTCTCCGGAAGCGGTAATCTCCCGAACGTAGAACGAGACGCCAACCGTTGGATGGAGGAGCTCACCCTCCGCTAGCAGGCGGGACAGAATGTTGTCCGAAATCTCGTCCTGGCGATCAGCCAGCCGCTGTGCCGACACCGGCACGACCAGGTGGGTGAGCATTGAGATGAGCAGTGCCACAATAACGCCAAATACGATAGCGGGGCGCATCAGACGCCATCTGCTCCATCCCGTTGACTGGGCAATGACCAACTCGCTGTCCGAAGTCAGGCGATTCGCGACGTAAAGGGACGCTGCAAAGGCGGCGATCGGGAGCATTGCGCGAATCGCGTTCGGAAGCGTCAGCGCGGTAACCTCAAGAACGACGCCGGCGGACTGTCCGTCAGAGATGAGTTGGTCGAACAGCCGTACGGCTTGGTTGATCCAGTAGATTCCCACAAGTACCACGGCGAAAAAGCCGAACAGAGTCATCAGCCGGGCAAGAATATATCGGTCAAATCTGCTGAAGCTGGACACCGTAAAGAACGCCTGCCGTTGTTAACGTTGGAATTCTACCGAAATCGGCAATTTCTGCAAGTGGACGTTCGGGCAGGAAAATGGCAACTGGCCAATCGGATTGTGTCGACATAAGCAGGCTGTAAGGCCGAAGCAGATGGGAGGCGCCTTATGACCGCTCCGACCGAGTTCAGCATCGTTGGAACCGACCTGGACATTATTTCAGGTGTGAAAGGATGCATCGCGCTGTTTGTGACTGAGGACTGCAGGCTGGACCGAGCAGGAAAACAGGTGGACCGCCTGACGGGCGGCGCTCTTTCCAGGCTGTTGGACAGCGAGGCGTTTGGCAAGCTCGAAACCGGAAAAGCCGTAGCGCTGGATTGGCCCTCTGGCATTGCGGCGGAATCCGTTCAGGTGGCCAAACTTCCGAACCGGGCAAAGCCCGTTGATGCACGGCGGGCAGGAGCCGCGCTCGGTAAAGCGCGCAGAGGCAGGAATCTTCTGGTGCTGGCCGGAGGATTGCCGTCGGTAGGTGACGCGCTGCTTGGCCTGATGCTCAGGGACTATGCCTTCATCGATCATAAATCGGACGAATCCCGGCCCCGCGACGGCCAGATCACGGTGATGGCCAGCAGGCCGGACACGGCCTTGAAGAAAACCTCGGCGGTGCGGTCGCTAACGGAGGGTGTCTTTTTTACCCGTGACTTGGTGAACGCTCCGTCCAACGTGCTGACCACCGTGGAATTCGCAAAGCGCCTGGAAGCGCTGGGTGAACTGGGCCTGGACGTCGAAGTGCTGGATGAAGATGATCTCGAAAAGAAGGGTATGCGAACGCTTCTGGCGGTCGGTCAGGGCAGTGACAGTCCCTCCAAAGTCGTCATCATGCAGTGGAAAGGAGGCGGTGACGAAGCGCCTTTGGCCTTGGTTGGAAAGGGTGTCGTGTTTGATACAGGCGGAATCAGCATGAAGCCTGCTTCGGGAATGGAAGACATGACAATGGACATGGGCGGCGCGGGGGTAGTCGCCGGTGTAATGAGGACATTGGCGTTGAGGAAGGCCGCGGCGAACGTCGTGGGAATTGTCGGTCTGGTCGAGAACATGCCTGACGGACGCGCGCAACGACCCGGCGACGTGGTCAGGTCCATGAAGGGAGATACTGTCGAAGTCATCAACACCGATGCCGAAGGCAGGCTCGTACTCTGTGATGCCATGTGGTATGCGCAGGAGCGGTTCAAACCTTCGGCAATGGTTGACCTTGCAACCCTTACGGGAGCCATAATCATCGGCCTTGGCCATGAAAACGCCGGCGTGTTTTCCAATGACGATGGATTCTGCCGCGCATTTCTGAATGCAGCGGAAGCGGAAGGCGAAGGCGCTTGGCGCATGCCGTTGGGTGCGGCTTATGACCGAGCGCTGAAGTCTGACATCGCTGACATGAAGAACGTCGGAGGCCGGCCTGCCGGGGCCGTTACCGCCGCGCAGTTCCTGAAGCGCTTTGTAAAGGACGATGTACCATGGATACATCTCGACATCGCCGGGGTTGCCAGCACCAAATCGGAGACGGCGCTCGCGCCAAAGGGCGCCTCCGGTTGGGGTGTGCTGGCGCTGAACCGCCTGATTGCTGACCGCTTTGAAGGCTGAGCGCCGGATTCTTTGAGGCTGCAGCGCAGAAATCGCGCCGAGGTAGATCCAAGATGGAGAATCCTATGCAACCTCCTGGGGTATAAACAGTAAAATGAGTTTTCTGTTTCCAGGTCTGATGGACTCACGGTTCTGTCTGCGCAGACTGTTCCCGGCTTCGGAGCGTCCGTGCGGAGGAACCGGGCTCGGCGTCGGAATGTCGGTACCGGAACCTGGCTGTGACCGAGGAGGATCTGCCGGTGTTTCGGCAGTCTATTGGCCGGATCGGCAGTAGCGGCGGTCGGGGGACTGACACGGATGGGCCAGGCGTATTTCTATCATTTGACCCGACAGCCGCTTGAGGCAGTCCTGCCAACGCTTCTTGAGCGCGCCCGGGGGGCAGGATGGCGCGTGGCTGTGCGTGGCGCTGATGCCGGCCGCATGGACTGGCTGGACGAAAAGCTCTGGCTTGGCCGGGAGGAATCGTTTCTGCCTCACGGGCGTGCCGGAGGTTCCCACGACTCTGCCCAGCCGATACTGCTGACGACGGATTCCGGTCTGCCGAACGGCGCGGAATGCTTAATGAGCGTGGATGGCGCAGAGGTCACTTCGGAAGAAGTGCAGCGACTTGAACGGGTCTGCATCCTGTTTGATGGGAATGACGCCGCGGCGGTTCAGGCTGCACGGGATCAGTGGCGGAAACTGACCTCGGAAGGCTGCAGCGCTCAGTACTGGAGTCAGGAAAGCGGAAGGTGGGAGAAAAAGGCCGAAAAGCGATAGTCGGTCGCGTCCCACATGAGCCGAAATTGATTCCACATGAACATGTCTGTCATGGGGACATGTGTAATGAGGCGGCATCGGTTGGTGGCATTGGCGTAACGTTGGCTGCTTAGACCAAAATGGCGGCTGATGTCGGCGTACTGTCCAAAAGTTCAATACACGTTTCGCTGTTCAATATCCCATCCCGGGATATCTATCCGCTTTGGAATGCGTCGCCGCTCCGGTGTTTTTAAGAAGCTGACCTAAAGTTTGGATGGCTTTCCCATATGTGGAATTTCCATATCAGATCACACACAGATAAGGAGGCTATCATGTCACGTGTGATCGGACCTGCTGACCGAATTGTTTGATGTCATTGAAGTTGAGTGCTGCCGCCGCTTTCAGCGCGCTGGAATAGGTTGTGGCAAGCCGGGCGTATTCGGCTGGCACCGTTTCCACGGCGGTGGGTTCGCCGTTCGGGCTGGCGCAGTTGGCGAGCGCGGCGCAGGCAACCGCTAGGCCGCTGATCCGGCTACGCGCTCTCATTTTTTACGCCTGGTGTGACGGTCATCCTGTTCATTTTGGGCTCACGGCAACCTTAACATCCGCCAGTGGTCGGGGTCTGGCCTCACCACCATTCTTAATTTTGACCGTTGCTCTCTCTCGTCTGTTTCATGGACGGCTTCCAACCGGTCGGAAAGGAAATCGAGGCACCGTTCCTGAGACGGGCCGAAACGGTCAGGAGATCCGTAACGCGGGTCATGGCCGACCCCTTAAGATACCTGCAGCGTGAACGTCCCGGACGCAGTTACCCGCACTGTCCCCGCAGCCAACGGACAAGTGGAGGAATCGACCCGACGCCTGACAGCGGAACCAGCCACCAAAACTCCATCCGAATGCTGTTGTCCGGCACGTGGAACGGTCCGCCGGACCGAGCGGGGCGTCAAAGCTCCAGATCATTGGCGATTCGGTCGATCACGCTCTGATGAAGCGACGCCCGATCGGCGCCTTCCGGATCGGTGCAAACCGGATCGTCGTTCTCTTCCTTCAGGATTGCGGCGCCAGCTGGCTTGCAGAGCGGCAGCATGGAAAAGTGAAATGCCGGGGCCAGCCGCTCGACCGAAGCTTGCGGCACCAGGCCAGCGAAGCCGCTGGCATCGAAGTCCGCGGCGACAAGTCGGTCCCGACCCTCGCCAAGGCCGAACAGCGTCACGTTCTCGACCAAAGCCTCGGTATCCGTTTTCTCCAGGCCCCAGACCAGACCCGGGTCGATTGCGGCAATATGCGTGATTCGCCAGTCCTTGTAGGATGCATCCCATGCCTCCGCCGCCAGGTCCCGCAGGTCGATCCCGCCACGTGCCAGAATCTGACAATGGGACGAGGACACGACGTAGACATCGCAATGGGCCACATATCCTTCGAGCCGCCCGGTGACGCCACCCATGGACAGCGCCGTCCAGCCGCCGAAGGAAAAGCCGGATGCCATGATCCGGTCCTGATCGATCCTGTCGGCAAACACCGGGTCGGCCATGAGCGTGTCGAGCACCAGCGACAAGTCGGCGACGCGTGTCCAGTGATCCAGCCCGGCCTCCATGTCGAAATCGCCCCAGGTCGAGTTCGGATGGTTCACGGCGACGACAATCGCACCGCGTTCCGCCAGTCCCGTGGCGAGCCAGGCCATGGAACGCATATTTCCGCCCAATCCGTGACTCAGCAGCACCAGGGGCGCAGGACCGCCAGCCATCGGGGCGTCCTTGATGACCTCCACACCAAAGAAAACAGGATTCTCCGCGATCACCGTTGTGTGGCCGACGACTTCGGTCGGGTACCACAAGCCGCCGGTGACGGGCCGACCGTGATGCGGGGCCTCGACCGATACAGGCCGGAAGCCGGGAGGGTCCGCTGCTACCACGGTTGGAAAGACTAGGAATGCGAAAGCGATCATTGGATTCAGTTTCATGACTCATGCTCCGGTTACGGTTGCGATGCGCATTGCGTACCCCGAACGCGTTCCGGGCGCGTCCTCGAACCGGTTTCAGGACGTGTGAAACCGGTTTAAGGACGTTGACTGAAACGGCTTCTACCGACGGAGATCCCTCGCCCGATGCCCAGCCTTCCCGTTCCGCTCTTTGCCGCGCTGGTTTTGGCCTTCCTGTTCCTGCGCATGGTGGTGACGGGACGAGCGCACACGCCTCTGGCCTGGGTTCTTGTGCTGTGTGCGATGCAGGCGACCGTGATATCGCTGGCGCAGCATTACGGCGTTCCTGTTGCAAGGACGGTGCAGCCCGTGACCGCAACGTTCATTCCGCCAGCGGCTTGGCTGGCCTTCCGGGCCGCTTGCGAACGATACTCTTCGCGCCACGACGTGATCCACGCGCTGGGATCCCTGGTTGCGATCTCCGCTCGGCTCGTCCTGCCAGCCGCACAGCAATTCCCGGTAGGATTTTTTATTGTTTAATATCAACAGGCTGCGAAGTTTCCGCGCTTTTCTTTTCGCAGAGTTTTTGCGCCAGATCGGCTATATTCCACCAAATGTCCGAAACGGTTTTTGCCTTGTTTTCAACTGTTTCGTGCTGAAA
>JAJEAY010000162.1 GCA_022824145.1 Rhodobacter sp.
GCGCAGATGGCGTTCCGGAACTGGAGCTTCAGCGTATCCCCCTTTCCAGCATTGCTTGGGACGTGCGCCAGCCGCAGGCGCCCGCGCTTCTTCTGGAGGCTGAACAGGATCGGCCAGAAATTCCAGCAATGGCGCGAGCGGTCCGTCGCAAGCGGACATCCAAGCCGACAGGCTAGCGTTTCATGCCCTTGGCCGAAGAGGACGAAAAGGAGATGGATCACGCTCTCTAGGTCTGGCGTCAGGGAGATGTCTCGCTGAACGTCGGATTGGAGTTTGTTCATTTCGCCGATCTTCTGCGTCCGCATAGTCCTGCCTCCGATCAGGCAGCCGACGGATTGGTGGCAGTTGGAGGGGGCGTCGAGGCCGGCGCCACGGTCGTACTGGACGCAGTACATGGCGTGGTGGAGCTCAGCCAGACTTGCGATGTCGTCCGCGGATGCCGCGCACGGCCTTTCGTTGAGGTTGCGCCCTTGGTCGAGGCAAGCGAAATTTGGGTGGAAGAGATCCGTCGCCTCAAACGGCCCGCATTCGCCTATGTCCCCAAAGTCGCCCACAAGCACCTTGTTGCCGACCTTGACCGTGTCATGACTGTCGAAAAAGCGTTGGTCGCAGGATGGAATCGCACTCCTGGCTGGGAGGAAGACGCCGAAGTGCGAGATTTTGCGTCTGCTCTCGCTCGAAAGAGATCCCGGTTCGCGTTTCCCGCCATAGCCGCAATGCCAGATCGAATTCGCCTTCCGCAACTGCGACGATGGCTCGCAAAGAGAGCGACTCATCGGACCTGTGAAGGGCGCAGGCCCGATCCGCCATGTCCCTTGCCTCTTGCCTGTGAGCTTGCTTAAGCGCTTCGATCGCCCGCTTGCGACACCATTCTGCGGCACGCTCGACGTCCTGCACCTGGCGAAGGTCCGTTTGACACCGGTGGCACGAAGGGCTTTTGATCCCTTTCGCGCCGCATGTCGGGCATTGAGTCATTCTGTTGCTCATTCAAGATAGAAGAGGATCTCTTCAAGATTCTGCCGGATGTCCTCGGCGTCCTCTGTGCGACCTTCGCCTATCGCACGCCGCAATTCTCCTGTCAGCCCGGAAATCTCCTCTCTGTCCTCCACGGGAGCCGTGCCGAGAATGGCCTGCGCCCGCTCCAGCGTCTCGTCCATCTGCCGTGAAGCGTCCGGCGACGCTGCTCCCGCGCCGCCGGCCGGATCCGCTTCCGGATCCCAGAGTTCCGCCCCCTTCCCACGTGAGGCATTCAGGTCGCGTTCGCTCGAATGCCCGAGCGCGTTTTCCACCACGCCGCGAATCTCCCGTCCCGTCGCCCGCTCCACCACATGCACTTTCAGCAGCCCGTCAAGATCGAGCTGATACGTGCACAGCAGGCCCTGATCCGTGGCGAATGCGCTTGACGCCAAGCCCTCGAACTCGAAGGATCCAATTTCGACGTTCTTCAGAGCATCGGGGTCTTCTCCCTGGTAGACCTTGATACGCACGGCGTCCTGTTCGTCGAACATCTTGAAGAACGGTTCGGTTTGAGTCGCGGGCAGCTTCGTATTCCGGCGTATGATGGGCACGAACTGATGCGCGTAGGGCTGGCCGTAGAGTTCCCCAACGGAACTCGTCCCGAACGTATAGGGCGTAACGTCGACCAGCACGGCCTTCATATCCAGTCCCATCTCGATCCCGGCCTGAACGCCCGCTCCCAGCGCCACGCATAGATCCGGATCGACTTCTCCGTGAGGTTCCTGTCCCAATCGTTCCGCAAGCAGCTCCGAAATGCGGGGAATGCGTGTCGAGCCACCGACCATCAAGATGCGGTCAAGCTGGCTGGGGCGCACATCGGCGTCATTGAGGGCCATGGTCACGGAGCGCATCGTCCCGGCAAGCAGACCATCAATGTCCTGCTCGAATTCTGCGCGACTGATTTCATGCGAGAGATGCCTTGCCTCGCCGTCGACCTGCGCGACATGGTCCTCTTCGATCTGCAGGTATGGCTGCTGCGAAAGCCCGATCTTCGCCCGTTCGGCCGCGCGCTTCAGCCGCGCCTGGAGCACCCGGTCCGCATCAGCTCCGGACACGCCGAGTTCGTTCTCGATATGCCGGTTCAGCCTGTCGGCGATCGTTCTGTCAAAATCATCACCCCCCAGATGATTGTCTCCGGTGGATGAGAGCACCTCCACCACGCCGCCCTCGACCAGCACCACGGACACGTCGAAAGTTCCGCCGCCCAGGTCGTAGACCAGGATTCTCCGAGTGTCCTCGCCGCCGCATTCGTAGCTGAGCGCCGCAGCCGTCGGTTCGTTGATGATCCGCACAACGTCCAGCCCGGCGATCACGCCTGCTTCCCGCGTGGCCCGTCGCTGGGCGTCGGTGAAATAGGCTGGCACGGTGACGACCGCCTTGCCAACGTCGTGGCCAAGCGCACGCGATGCCCGCTCCCGCAGATCTTTCAGGATGAATGCCGAGATCTCCTGCGGCGTGTACTCGCCGCTTCCCATCTTCACCTTTTCTCCGGAACCCATCATCCGCTTGATCGAGAGAACAGTTCTCTCGGGCGCCGCGATCCACTGGTTGCGGGCCTGACGCCCGACAATTATCCCGCCGGATTCATCCACTCCGACGCAGGACGGCACCATCGCTTCGCCATCCTCCCGCACGATCTCCGGTCGACCGTCCTTGATGATTGCAACCTCCGAGTTGGTCGTGCCAAGATCAATGCCGATGATGGTGTCAGGTTCCATTAGCGGTTCTCCTTCTCTTTTTCGATCCGATTGACGGCAACTTCCGCAAGACGCAACAGCTCCTCGCCGCGCATGAAACCGCTTCGCAGTTCCTCGACCACGACACCGTCCTCAATGACGGAACTCCGGCGAAGCTCCGTTGCCTGCATGGTGCGCGGGTCGAACGGTCGCCCGGTGGTCTTCATGCGATCGACGCCAAACCCGGCAAGCATTTGATCAAAGCGCCGGAGCGCGATCCCGTAACCTTCCGCAATGCTGTCGATTCCCCGAGGCCGCCGCAACAGGAACCCGCGACGATTGCCGATTGCCGACGCGGCGGCATGGCCACGCGCCAGATTGTCACGCACGTCAAGCATCGAGCGCAGGCATCGGTTCTCTGTTTCGTGCGCCACACGCTTTTCGAAGGCGACCAGATCGCGTTCTCGGAGGCTCATGGACTTCACCGCTCCGTCGTAACGATCGGCAGCTTTGGCCAGTTCCTTGCCGGTCCTTGCTTGCTCGCGGTTCTGAAGCCGGACCTCCTGTCTCAGTGCCGCAAGCTCGGCGTACAGACCGTGCAGATCCGGTTCGGCGGGTCGCGCGGTCCTGTCCGGCGGTTCGGTCTCGACCAGTTCGCCGATCCAGCGACGGAAATCCTCAAGAACCCGATCCCTCCAGTCATGGTCCGGATCATTCATCCAGGATGCCTTCCGACGAAATCAGGGCTTTGAGGCCAGGGGTCGAACGTTTCCTGGCGGGCGCTTCAAGCAATGCGTTCAGCGCCAGATCGAAGTCTCCGCATCGGCCGACTCCGAAGAGCGACGACTGCAGGCGCGAACGGTCGTCCTTCAGCGCCTCGTAGGCCGCCACGATCCGCTGGCTGCGTTTCGGATGCCGGCTTGGTGGATACAACCGGATCAATTCCAGGTAACGCTTCCGGATGTCTTTCGGCGACGCGGTGGGTGCGAGTCCAAGAACCAGATAATGGGCCAGCATCAGCTATGTCTCCGACAATTCACGGCCGAGCGTTCTTGGGAAGAGAAAGATGCGCGCTTCGCGGGACAGTTGGCCGCTGATCCCCGCAGCCTTCACTTTTCGCGCTGTCTCTTCAAGACGGGCAGTGAACTCCGGGTCCATCCAAAGCGTCTCTGCCACGGCTCCAAGCAGCGGAGCTGGCAGCCCGCGGTAATCGCAGCTGTCGAAGAGGCGGTCGATCAGTTCCAGTACGCTCATATCATCGTCTTCAAACCGCCCTTGTCTGCCACCGTCGTGTGGCGCCAGTTTCCTCATCTCGGTTTTAAGTCGTTCCAGAAATTGATCGGCAGGCAACAGGCCGTCGTGCACTCTATCGCTAAACTCGACCAGTTGTTCAAGCGCATCATCGTCATCCATGAGGTCCAGCAATCTCGCTATCCGCGGCGGAAGATCGTCATCTGGAAGCCCGTCCATCATGTCGAAATCCATCTCCAGCAGCTCGAAGTCAAAGCTGAGCAGAGCCTCGCGCAGCAATCCATGCGTCCCTCGCGCCAGCCGCGCCGCGCATGCCTTGAGCCTGTCACGTTCGGATGCGCTAGCGCCTGCGACCGCATCAAGGAACCTCCTTGCGTCAAGGTCGTGTCCTGTCTGGTAGCGTATTGCCGCGAGATAGAGCAGCAGCCTCCGGTCACGCTCGCCTGCCGTCGTCTCGGCCAGCCGACGACTGATCTCTGCGCGCACTGCCTCGTGACCGTGGCAGTCCAACAGGATGTCAAAGGCATCCAGCAACCCGTCGCCCTCCGCCCGGCACAGGATGTCGCCCCACCAGCGGTACAGCACGATCGCCACCTTGCGGCTCTTGTAGAGAATGCCAAGATCGTCGGCCAGCGGAGCGACGATGCCCGCCACATCGTTCGCATCGACTTCGTCGAGTCGTGACATCCTTGCATGCAGCAGACCCATCAGGCGGCTTGCCATTGCAGGCTTGACGTTCTTGACATGGCGGTTCTGATCCAGCTCTTTCACCAGAAGTGCCAGCGTCCGGATCTTCATGCCTGGCGAGAGCGGCTCCAGATGAGGTGTCGCCACGTCACCCGCATCCCCTCCGCTTGATACGATTTCAAGCACGATCTGCTTCGTCATCACTATGGCGCCGAGACTTGGTTGGCGCAGCGCCGCCGCTCGCTCGATGTCCCGGGCAGCGATTTCGAACCGGCTGCTGTTGCGGCTGCGGTCGGCAGACTTCAGATAGCCTATCGCCTGCATGTTGAGGATTTGCTCGTCGTGAGGAGCCCTGCTTCGTGCCTCGGCCAAGGAGCGCTCGGCGCGACGATGTGCGTTGGACAGATAATGCAGCTTGGTCAGCTCCAGCCATGGCACGGCGTCTTCAGGGAACCGGGCCGCCATCCGTTCAAGGATATCCTGTCTTCGGTTCCTGTTTTCGCGGCGAGTGCCCAGAAGATCGAGAAGAAACCGGTAGCCCTCCCGGTTGTCGGGATCCGCGTCGAGGCTTGCCTCCATAAGGTCAGCGTACACCGTGGCCATCTTGACCGGCTCGCCGCCCAAAAGATTGGAAACCGTCCTATCCATGCCGGACGGCATGCGCTTCACAGGTCCGGAACTATGGCCGGTTCGTGCAAGATCCTCCAGGAGGCTGCCGCGGGCAAGGTTCTGGTCCCCGGGGCCGGGGAATTCTGCGGCAAGACGATCGATTAGGGTTGCCGCCGGAGCAGGATCCCACTTCCGTGTCGACACTTGTTGAAGGGCGATTCGCACTCGTGCCAGCAGTGCAGAAACTCGCTTGGGTGGCATGAGCTGCCGTGCCAGCGCGTCGACCGTATGCAGCGAACTTCCGCTGCGCACCGTAGCCAAGCCCGCGATCTGGATCAGGTCTATCAAGGCGGGGACCGGATCGTCGGGGCACAGCGCATCTGCCAGCCGGCTCATTAGGGCCGCAATGCCTCGCGGGCGTTCATCGCGGAGAAGAGCGCTCCGCAGATCCTCGCCAAGCCTCCGAACCACCAAGCTGTCCGTGCCCAGCGCCATCTGGATTCTGGGGTTTCCGTCTCTACCGTCGACACCCGCCGCCCGCTTCAGCTCGACGACGGTGCCGGCAAGGACAAAGTCATCCCGAAGCAGGGACATCGCTCTGCGCAAGGCCGCATCGTCGCCAACGCCGTACGCTGCCATGGCTTTGCAGAACACCAGCCAAGGCGCATAAGGCGATTTGCGCGGCAGGCCGCGCAGCAGCTCTGATGCATGCGTCCAGTCTCCGGCGTCCATCGCATCCAGGCCCTGCCTGGCAAACTCGGCGTCCCGCTGCAGGACGTGGTTCGTGTCGAGTACAGCCAGTGCATCCCAGCACCGGTGGATCATCAACTGATCGGCCAGATACCGTTCGACCGCATCATGCGGCGACCGTCCGCGCAGATATGCTGCATACGCCGTGATCGTTTCCGCCGGCCCGAGATGGCGGAGAAAGGCCTGCAGATCCTTCTCGTCGAGCAGTTCGGGCGCGATGGCCCCGCGGTGGTCCTGCGCTCGCGCCTGCATGGAGGCCGACTCTCTCTGGTGGCCCTGTTCCGCGAGTTCCCGTGCACGCTGCGAAAAGGCGCGAAACCGAAGCAGCGCGGAGCCTGGCGGCGCGTCGTCGCCGACAGGAAGCCGTTTCAGGAAACCGAGGGCATTGCGTGTCTCACCCCTGCCGAGCAGCCGGCGCGCCTCGTTCATCACGTCGACCGGTTCTACCGCGACCTTCTGCTTCCGCCGTCTCTTCCCTCGACCCTGTTGCCTGCGAGCCATGCCATTCCTTTGTTCTCAGTTACGTCACGCGACTTGCGGATCTACGAGATGCGCTGCCGACACGGTTGTAGATGTCCATGCAGGTGGACTGGCACAATTGCTGTATGTACGTCACTGCCCCTGCTCCAAGTCCGTCTTTGCCCCCAATTCGGCTCCTGGTCAGAGCCCCTGCGGATGTGTCGGTCGTCACTAGACGTTAGCGAACGCGAGCGCAACCGAAAGGCACCCGGGGCAGGACACTTTTATTTCCGACTCAGAGAAGGCCTGCGTGACGGTGAGCGTCCATGGCTGAGGCGGTCCAAGCGGTCTTCGCACCGGCTTTGACGGTCAACGCCTGCGGTCCTGAGCATTCTGATTTTGACTTTCGGTGTGTCCGGGCACGGCTTCGCCTCCGCACCATCGGGCGGCAAGTGCCGCATATCCTTCACGCATTAGGACCGGGGAATCATGCGCCGGGCGCGTCCATGATCAGGCCGAGGGTTTCCTGCGCACGAGCCGCGTAGCGCCGGTTGGTCTCGGGTATGCATCTGAAGCAACCGTCGCGGCGGACGATGGCGATCGCGGCGTTCGTCAGGCAGGAGAAGCTGCGCGGCAGATCGGGTATATGTGTCCTGCATCGGTTCTCGTCGTAGATGAAATCGCGAAAATGGGAAACTTCGATTTTCCGGATACCGTCCTTCAATCATTCTCGATGACCTCGGTAAAGCTTCGGATATTGCAGGCACAGTGCTCAAGACCGGAAACAAGGTCCATGCCGCTGTGCAAACTTGATTCAGCAAGACGGCAATCATTTCGACCGCTAGGTGCAGAGACAACATCCAAAAGCTTCTTGACAGGCGAAAGCAGTCATATTCGATAGAGAAGGGAAACAGTCGTGACGGGAATGTTCCGGTATCCCGTGCAGTGATTGGCCGTATTCGTCATTTATTTCAACGGCGCCGCCAGAGCACAATCAGGATTCGGAAGTTGAGTATTGCAACATATGTCTGGCACCACAAGCGACGAAGCTGTCAGATCGACAGGAGACGCATGCCGGAATCTATACAGCAAAGGGGAACCGTATGGAGCGTTAGAATATTCATAGAAATCTGCAAGGAATGATCATAATGTGAGGGCGCATGGTGTCATTGACAGTGATTGCCCAATACGTAGTCAAGACGGGAAATATTGTGCAGACATTAAGACATTATCTGCGAGTCTCTCCGGCGTTCGGCAGTGCGGATATGGATTGATTAAATTCAACGGAAGATGCCGAAAGATCATTTTTGATAGTGGCCCACGCTCACATAGAGAAGTAATGAGTTGCAGATCTTCCGAGAATCGAAAGTCATTCGCGGCGCGGATAAAGGGCTGGACTAGACCACAAGTGTTCAAGCCGTCCTGGAAGCAGAAAAAAGGAAAAGTAAGCCATATTCTGCTGTAGAGAGTTTTTCCTTTCTCCAGCAATTCCCGGTAAATTTTCTTTTCGTTCATTATCAGTTGGTTGCGGAATTGCCATGAGTTTTTTTTCGTAGACTTTTTGTGCCGGATATGCTGTCCTGCGGCAAAACAGGCAAAGACCGAGCAGCGGAATGTCCAGAGACTCCTTCCGCCGGCATCTCTCGATGCCCGGCATGCTCCGGGCGGTGCGCGAGTGC
>JAJEAY010000125.1 GCA_022824145.1 Rhodobacter sp.
CAGCAATTCCCGCTAAGTCTGATCCTACCCAGCAGACAGTCATTTCAGCACGAAACAGTTGAAAACAAGGCAAAAACCGTTTCGGACATTTGGTGGAATATAGCCGATCTGGCGCAGAAACTCTGCGAAAAGAAAAGCGCGGAAACTTCGCAGGCTGTTGATATTAAACAATAAAAAGTCCTACCGGGAATTGCTGACTGGGGGAGTGATTCTCTTATGGTCCACCGATTGTATTCTTGATGTACTTCTCGAATCATACAGCAAGCGCGATCTGCGGCTCAGGCGCAGTGCCACGGCGACCTATTCCTGATCGAACCGCCCGGGCCTGGGAAGCGACCGGAAGGGCGTCTGATTTCTTTTCCTTGACGGTTAGCGTCGACTTTCATGAAACTGCCATCGCACAGGTAGCGGTTGCTACAAATATTGACACAGAACCTTTCAGATGTCATTTACAGCGGCCAAAGGAAAGGAATCACAGCAGATGCCAGCAGCCCGATGCTGAGGTTAAGCGGTATCCCGATCCGCAAGAAATCTGTGAACCTGTAGCCACCCGGGCCGTAGACAAGCATATTTGTCTGATATCCGATCGGAGTCGCGAAGCTGGCCGACGCCGCGACCATCACCGCCACAACCAGCGGACGCGGGTCGATGCCCAGTACCTGGGCAAGACCGACCGCAATCGGCGTTACAACAACCGCTACCGCATTGTTGGACACCAGTTCAGTCAGAACCGAAGTCAGCAGATAGACCGCCCAGACGATCAGGAACGGCGGAAGCTGCCCAAGCAAAGGAGCAAGCAGATCAACGATCATCCGAACGGCACCCGAGGCATCCAGCGCCGCACCGATCGCAAGCATGGCGAATATCAGCGCCAGCAGCCGCCCGTCGATGAATGAGAACGCCTCGTCCGCGTCGATGCAGCGCACGATCAGGACGCCCGCTACCGCAACCACCGCAAGCAGAAGAATCGGCGCCACTCCAATCGCCGCGAGCGCCACGATCGATAGCAAAGCTCCAACTGCAAACGGCGCATGGCCCCGCCGAAACGCCCGGGCCGACGGTTTCGAGACACCGCCGAGATCCATGTCCTGCGCCAGCCGTGCGATGTCTTCCGCCGAACCTTCCAGCAGCAGCGTATCGCCAATACGCACCTCCAACTCATCAAGCTGCCGTCCGATATTCTGGTTTCGTCTATGCACGGCCAAAGGATAGACGCCATAACGGCGGCGCAGCCGAAGGTCGCCGAGCAATCGCCCGACCATCCGGCATCCGGGCGTGATCAACACTTCCACGGTCTCGGTCTCGACAGACGAAAGCTGGTCAACTGACCGTATTGATCTGTCGCGCTGAAGGTCCAGCAGTTCAGTCATCCGTGTTCGCAGAACCACCAGGTCGCCAGCCTGCAGCACAACTTCCCTCAGATTCCGCCGCAGAGAGGCATCTCTTCGAATCACGTCGATCAGGCGCACGCCGTCCCGTCTGAACATCTGCACGTCGGAAATCCGGCTTCCAATCAAGCTGGAATCATGCGTGACCATCACTTCAGTGAAAAACTTCATGTTCTTTCGGTCGCCCAGGAGACTTGCCAGGCTTTCCCGTTCGGGCAGCAGGCGAGGACCGAACAGACGCAGGTAAAGGGCACCCCAAGCCACCAGAATCAGGCCCAAGGGAGTGACCTCGAAGATCGAAAACGCCTCAAGGCCCTGAGCTCTCGCCACTCCGTCGACCAAAAGGTTGGTGGAGGTGCCAATCAACGTCAAGGTGCCACCGAGAATTGCGGCATAGCTAAGTGGAATCAGCAATTTCGATGCGTAGACCCCCAACTTGCGCGCGAACTGCACCACCACTGGAATCATCACAACAACCACGGGCGTATTCGAAACTATTGCCGAAGAGAGAACAACAAATGCCATGAGTCCCGCGAGGGCCAATGCAGGCCGGGTCGCGGCATGGCGTTCCGCATGTCGCGTGAACGCTTCCAGCGAACCAGTTCTTAACAAGGCCCCCATCACTATGAACATTGCCGCGATAGTCCAGGGTGCCGGATTGGAGAGCACCTGAAGCGCATCATGGTAGGGAAGAAGCCCTGTGCACAGCATCACTGCGACACCGGCGATCGCGACGACCTCCGTAGGATAGCGCTCACGTACGAACAGGACGAACATGACCGCCACAACAGCCAGCGCCAGCAGCGCTTCGCCGTTCTGAGGCAAGGCAATCTGGCTCATCGCTCCAAGCCTACATCTCCCCAACTGCATCTTTACCGCCGTCGGGTGCGTTCTCAAGCCTCCGACTCCGCGGCCGAACAAGGAACAGCCCTACAAACATCACGGCCATCGCTGCCCAGACCCATCCGGAATTGCGTTCGCCTAGCAGCAGCATCGCCCAGACGACGCCAAACCCGGTCACGAGATAGCTTACCTGCGCCGCGAACACCGCACCCGCCCGTCCTACAAGCCAGACATACGCGGAATAGACGCCGGCGTGAATGACTGAACTGAACGCAAGGGCAAAGTCCGGCTTGCCCCAAGGCGGTCTCGGGTCAATCCAGTGGCCAGTGCCGATCGCCAGAGGTGCGGAAATCACTGCACCGATCACCGACGCACCGAACAGAAGCTGAATTGGACCGAGCCCTGCCATGCCCCACTTCGCAACCACATTGCCTTCGAGCCCGTAGAGCACTGGCGCCACGAGCGCCAGCGGGATGACCGCCACCATCCAGCGTTCCGGCAGACTCGCCTGAGGCCAGATCAGACAGAAGACGCCAAGCAGGCCGCAGATCAGCCCCCCGAATCTCAGCCAGGTGAACCGGTCGGTCGCCAGCACCAGCGCGATCGGAAACGCGAATATCGGAACGAGGGCGAGCAGAACCGACAGAATGCTTGATGGAAGGTAGACCAACGCCTGGTAGGATGTGCTGCTGGGAACAACGGTTCCTATCAAGGCGATGACAAGGTACATTCTGACCTGTGACTGCCCCAAAGGCAGAGTCCGGCCACGGGCAAATGTCAGGATTCCAAGTATTGTGCCGGATATAGCAAGCTGCCAGAAGATCAGCCCGAAATGCCTGTAACCTTCACTGACGGCAACCTTTGAAAGCGGCTGGGTGAGGCCCCACCCTGCGCCAAGAAGAATGAGCACCGCCATCAGGAGCACCCTCTCCCGAACACGGGCACCTACCGCTTCTTCCATTACTGCATTTGTCTCATGGTTCCAGCATCACGGCGCCCTCGGCGGAAGCGAACCGCCATCCTGCACGGCTGCGACCCGCGTTGCCTTTCCGGTCCTGTCATCCGTCTCCAGGAACAGTCCGCTCAGTGTCGCCTCTCCCATGGCTGGCTTGAGACGACCGCCAGACATTCCGGTAATGAAACGGCGCATGGGCTCGCCCTTATCCATTCCAATAACGGAGTCATAATCGCCACACATTCCGGCGTCGGTCATATATGCAGTGCCTTTAGGAAGAATTCTTGCGTCCGCCGTGGGGATATGCGTGTGTGTACCGACCACTGCCGTCGTTCGTCCGTCACACCATAGTCCCATCGCCACCTTTTCCGAGGTCGCCTCGCAGTGAATGTCCACCAAAGAAGCCACGACCTGGCCACCTCGAGGATACTTTGTGAGAACCGCGTCAATCGCGGAAAAGGGATCGCTGTACGGCCGCTTCATAAAAATTTGGCCAAGAACCTGGGCCACCAAAATCTTGCGGCCACGTGAATCCGAGAAGACACGAGCACCCTGTCCAGGCGCGGTCTTTGCAAAATTCAGCGGACGCAGCACACGTGGCTCTTGGTCAATGAAGGTCAGCAAGTCACGTTTGTCGAAGGCGTGGTCACCCAATGTAAGGCAGTCGGCCCCGGCATCCAGAAGATCCTTCGCGTGGCCGGGCGAAAGACCTGCACCATTGGTCGCGTTCTCTGCGTTGACCACGACAAAATCCAGAACCCAGGAATCTCGAAGACTCCTGAGACGCTCGCAGATTGCCCTTCGGCCAGGCTGACCGACCACATCTCCAAGAAAAAGGATCCTCATGGAACAAGTGTCCTATGGATTGCCACAAAAAAGGACAATGGGGAATTCCGGCAGCAATTTCCTGGCTGCTCAACTGGCAGTCGCGGAATTCGGGCGTCGGCCGGCTCCTGTCCCTGCATCAGCACGGCCGCGGCCGCCGGCTCTGCCAAGGCAGGACGCATGAGGTGCCAGAATTCAAGGCCGATACCTGCGTCGGCCTGACGGAAATACTCACCGAACAGCCATTGGGCACCTTTCCGCGACAGTGCCGAAAATAGACGTGACGGCTTCGAATTGCGGAACAGTCCGGATGGCTTCCTGATCAGCTTTGTTCCGGCGCCTTGACCCGAACCGTCACCACTTCCGTGTCATGATACTGCTGGTGATGGACAGACGATGCGAGATGTCGCAGCAGCCGAAGCGACGCCTCATGCTCAAGCGACGTGCCGGTTGTGTGCTCACCGAGCCGGGAAATGCGGTCCTCAAGGTTCATCTCTTCTTTGGAAGCGACAACAAACTCCAGAACTGCCCCGCCGTCTTCACGGGAGACGGAGACCCGGAGACGCCGCGGCCGCCCCTCGCTGGCTGCGCCTTCCTGCTTTCCAAGAAGCGACAGTAGAACCTCCTCGCCCACAGCGTCAAGACGCTGAGCCATCACCGGACTCAATCCGCTGCCCTTGGCAAATCCTGCAACGAACTCGCTCACAGGGCCAAGCGCCGAGTTGTCAAATGCAATTTCAATGCGTCTGCGCCGAGGCTTCGCCGCTTCAAGGATTGCCGTCAAGAGGATAGCGGAGGCGCCGCCGGCAGTCATGCCGTTCTGAAACATGCCTCCGGCGAACTCGGCAAAGAATTCAGGATAGATCGCGCCGTTCTGGAAGCCGACGCCAATCCAGAAAGAGACGCCTACCACCACGGCCTTGCGGTAGTCCAGCCCATCCTGCACAACCATCCTCATGCCAACAACAAAAAGCATCGACAGAAGTATGACCACATAGGCGGCTACGACCGGACCTGGAATCGCCAGGATCGCCGCGAGCGATTTTGGCTGAAGAGCCATGACGAGGAAAATCAGGCCAACGGCGACGCCGACGCGCCGCGATGCTACACCGGTTAGCTCGGTTACGGAGATGCTGGTGGAATAGGTCGTGTTCGGAATCGTGCCAAACAGGCCGGAAAGCAGGTTGCCAAGCCCATCAGCGGCGATCGCACCCTCGACCGCCCGGTAATCCACGGCCCGGCGACTGCGCCAGGAGACATTCTGGATCGCCATCGAGTCGCCGACCGTCTCGATCGCTCCGACAAAGGTCACGATGACAAATCCAGGCAGGAGCGCCCAGAACGCCGAACCGAAACTTAGGTCAAGGCCGGGCCAGCCACCCTGAGGGAACCCAATCCAAGCGGCCTGTGCAACACGCTCCCCGTCATAGATTCCGAACGCCCAACTGATCAGCGAACCGACAATGACTCCGATCACCGGAGCCCAGAGACGCCACACACCAGTGGTGGTGAGCGCTATGCAGACGATTACCGCCATCGTAGCGAATGCGGAAAGCGGTGACGCCAGTTGATGGACGTCTTCCGGAACCTGCGCCAGCATGTCGAATACGATCGGCATGACCGTCACCGCAATAAGCATGATGACTGTGCCCGCAACGGTCGGAGTGAAAATTCGACGTACCCAGGAAAGACGCGCGGCGAGAAGGAACTGGAACAGGGACGAGACGACCACGAGCGTGGCAAGCAGTGCCGGACCTCCCTCCGCGATCGCCACAATGCTGACAGCAATGAACGCCCCTGACGTTCCCATAAGCAGAATGTAGCCCGCGCCGAAGCGACCGACGCGCACCGCCTGGACAATCGTGGTGGCCCCGCTGACGGCAACGGCCGCGAACGCGGCCCAGGACAGGTAGGGATCGCCTTCCCCGGCGGCGCGGATCACAATGGACGGGGTAAGCACGATCCCGGCGATTGTGAGAAGAGCCAGCTGCAGGCCGAGACCGAATGCCAACGGCGTTGGAGGACGTTCATCCACCGCATAGCGAATATGCCTGCCAGCCTCACTCGTTTCCATGGCGCACCTCCATACCTCTGCCGCGCCGGCCGGCGCGGCTGCAAGACTATCATTTGCCCGATTCTGAGGCAACGGGATCGCGTTTCCTGCTGGTCAGGTTCAGGTCACTCCAAGGCAGGCTGGCCTATCGGGCATTTCGCGTTCACTCGGATCGGCAACTTCAGCCCAGACAGTCATCTACCGGCTTTCCTGCCAGTCGCCCAGTCTGCAGCGCAGGATTCGAATCCAATACCAATGGCATCGCCGAAAGTCACATTGGGATCCATTCGGAATCGAGTTGATTCGGCATTCATCGAATCCATCGACACCAAGAATTCTGCGAGCGTATTTTTCGCTCCGGTCAAGTCAGTCGATACGCCTGTCTGGCTGGTTCAGTTCGCCCAAGCCGGTTTCCTCTTCTCGAAGAACGCCCTGATTCCTTCCTGGGCCTCATCACCCTCCCATCTTCCCGTCAGTGCCGAGACAGTGTCGTCGACAACAGCGCCGTCAACTACCGGCCCGAGCCGCCTCGCAAGCGCCTTGGCTTCAGCCACAGCTCCCGGCGCCGCGCTCAGATAGGGTTCCACTTCCTCTTCAACTGCCAGATTCAGATCATCGGCATCGACCGTTTTCGCCAGCAGTCCAAGCGTTACCGCCTCATCAGCCCCGAATACCCGGCCTGACATGAATACACGGCGCGCCATCGCTTCCCCCATTCGAGCGAGCACATAAGGCCCAACAGTAGCAGGAACCAGGCCCAGGCGTGTTTCGGTCAGCCCGAACCTGGAGCCACGGACGCCAATCGCAACGTCGCAGACACATGCCATTCCCACGCCACCGCCGAAGGCCGACCCCTGCAGCCGGCCGATCAAAGGTTTCGGCATCGTGTTGAGCGCACCCAACATCTCCGCCAGCCTGCGCGCCTCCGACACACGGGACTCCCGGTCGCCGTCCATCTGCCCCTTCATCCAGACAAGGTCGCCCCCCGCGCAGAACGACCGACCCGCTCCAGTCAGAACCACTGCACGCACGGACCCGTCCTCACCCAGGGCCTTCGCGGCCTGCGTCAGTTCACCGATCATCATGGCATTCAGCGCATTGTGTTTACCGGGCCGGTTCAGCGTCAAGGTAGCCACCCCACGCGAATCGGTTCCGACATCCAGCGTTTCAAACATTCCCGCTCCGCATTTTTGTGGCCATCGCCGCACATTCATTCAGGCACTTCAGGTCAAGGCCAGTCTCGAAACCCAGTTCTTCCAACCGGTTCGCAACCACTTCAGTCGCCAAATTGCCCGCTGCGCCCGGCGCGTAAGGGCAGCCTCCCAATCCTCCGGCAGCCGAATCGAATGTCCTGACTCCCTTCTCGAGAGCGGCTTCCACATTCGCCAGCGCCTGCCCGCCCGTATCGTGAAAATGTCCGGCAAGACGATCCACCGGAACTCGGTCCAGCACGGCATCCAGCATCGCATCTACGGTTTCGGGAACTCCCCTGCCGATCGTGTCTCCGAGCGAAACCTCGTAACAGCCCATTTCCAGAAGCGACGCAGCTTCCTCTGCCGCCTGCTGAGGAGAGGTTGGGCCGTCACACGGACATTCAATGACACAGGAGACATAGCCCCGCACTGGAATTCCCTGCACCAGCGATGCGCGGATGATCGGGCGAAACTCCGCCCTGCTTTCAGCTACGGACCTGTTGGTGTTCGCGCGCGAGAACCCTTCCGAAGCCGATCCGAACACCGCGATCTCGTCTGCACCCGCCGCAACCGCGCGCTCGAAACCCCTCTTGTTCGGAACGAGAGCGGCATAGGACACGCCCGCTGCCCGGGCCATCCCAGCCAGCACTTCAGCTCCGTCAGCCATCTGCGGCACCCATTTCGGCGAGACGAACGACGCTACTTCGATGCGCCGGAAACCGACGCGGCTCAGACAGTCCACCAGCGCGATTTTTCTGGAAGCCGGAATCATGTTCGGCTCGTTCTGCAGCCCGTCGCGCGGACCGACCTCAAATATCTCGACAGACTCGGCCAACGATCGCTCGTCCCCTAACCAGCAGTCACGGATTCCGGGTGAAGCTGCATCCTCAACTGTCCGGAGGTTCGTAAAAGTCGCGTTCATAAAGCAGGGAAGATCCTGCCGGTGGCAGCGACGACTGGAACGCCGGGCGGGCGGTGATCCGTTCATACCAGGCCGCAACCTGTTCAAAAGGTTCAAGCCTTGCGAAACGCCGCGTCATGTAGAGCGCCTGGCCTACCGAGATGTCCGCCGCCGAAAACCCGCGGTCGAGCAGAAACTCCCGGCCCTCAAGCCGCCTTTCAAGGGCGGAATAGCACTTTCCCAGCCGCTTCGGCTCAAGCTTCATGAGAACTGGCGAACGCATCGAGTCCTCGTAGAGAACTATGTGCTGCTGCGTCAGTGCCGCGCCGTGCTGCGTCAGGGTTTCCGCGAAATGAATCCAGATCAGCCAATCAGCGCGCTCGCTGTCGCCCGGTGCGCGGCCAAGTCCAGAGGATGGAAAGCGTTCGCACAGATATTCGGTTATTGCGCCGGATTCCCAGACAACGCGTCCGTCGATCTCCAGCGCCGGAACGCGGCCGATCGGATTTACCGCAAGATATTCAGGCGACCTAAGGGATCGGTCAAACGGCCGTTCCACCGCCTCAAACTCAACGCCGATTTCATACAGAAGCCAAAGAGACCGCATAGAGCGGGTCTGAGGACAGTGATACAGCCGAATCATTTCCCAAGCTCCTCCATCAGCACAACCGCCGCTCCTGCATCCACCTGGACTCCAGAAGCGGCGAGCACCTCGGCAACCGTTCCGTCACGGGCTGCGACAAGCGTATGCTCCATCTTCATTGCCTCCAGCAATGCAAGGCGGTCACCCTTGGCGACGCTATCACCCGCCGTGACAAACACCGCTTTCACCTGTCCGGGCATCGGAGCTTCGATCACTTCACCGGGTGCGGCTGCATCGTCTGCAGCAGCAAGCGGATCGGGCAACCCAAAATGAAAGCCGCCTTCCCAGAACACAGTTACTCCATCTCGGTGTCGGACACACCCTGCTGGTGACTTCACGTCGTTAATCCACCAAGCGCCATCCCGCCACTCAATGGCATTCGTGGTCGATCCAATTGTTACCTCGAACCGCTGCCCGGCCTTCGGCCTGACGCCAGCAGTGAATTCCGCGCTATCCCGCCCGAGTCTCACCACGTGTTCAATCGGAGTCCAAAGGGAGAATCCCGCCAAAGGATCTTCCAGACTGTCGAGTCCCAGGGCTGCGACTGCCGCGAGTGCCTGATGACGTGAATCGGGTGTCGGCAGCTGCCCCAGCGCCTGGACCTCACGGTCAATGAAACCGGTGTCCACGCCTCGTTCGTCGGAGCGCAGCCTGCGCACGACGTTCAGAAGAAAACTATGGTTGGTGACCAGGCCGGCCACTTCTGTCATCGCAATCGCCCGGTCCATCCTGGTCAGCGCCTCGGTGCGCGACTCGCCATAGGTGATCATCTTGGCGATCATGGGATCGTAGTGGTGGGTGATGCTGTCCCCCGCGCTTACCCCGCTATCAACCCTGACC
>JAJEAY010000171.1 GCA_022824145.1 Rhodobacter sp.
AACAGCAAGTCCGGCGAGAAGCTTGATTATCCTGAAGTCAAGGACGTTGAGCGGGATCAGGTGACTGCCATTGCTGTTGGTGGATATTCCCTTTCGCGCGGCCTTACGCTCGAAGGCCTGACGATTTCCTATTTCCTGCGGAATTCCCAGGCCTACGACACGCTCATGCAAATGGCGCGGTGGTTCGGATATCGACCGGGCTACGAGGATCTTTGCCGCGTCTGGATCAAGGACGAAGCACGTCGCTGGTACGCCCACATCGCGGAGGCTTCGGAAGAGTTGCGGCAGGACTTGCGTTACATGGCGGCGGCGGACGCGAGTCCCCGGGACTTCGGGCTTCGCGTACAGTGCCACCCCTCTGCCCTCGAGGTTACCGCGAGAAACAAGGCTGGCAGCGGGCAGGAGGTTGTTGTGGATGTGAGCCTGTCCCGTAGCCGGATCGAGACTACGGTTATCCATGACAACGGCCACGGCGAAGCAGCGGAGCTAAACAGGATGGCCGCTCGGAATCTCCATGATGCGTTGGCGGGCCACCAAAGACAGACCGACGGAGCGAGCGTGCTCTTCCCGTCTGTCTCTTCAGAGATAGTGAAGGAGTTCATCGAGGGCTTCCGGAACCACCCCGACGCGACCCGCACCCAGAACGGTCCCGTGCTTCGCTACATTGAGGAACGCGAAGATGAGAACCTGAAGGAATGGGATGTCGTGTTTGTCGGAAGTGACGAGCGGAATGCGATCGAGTGGAACGGATTGGGCTTCCCGCTACGCCTGCAAAGCCGAACACCTGCAGAAAGGGAAAACGGCCGCATCGTGGCGACCAAACGGAGATTCTCATCCCGGGGAGTGGTAAGATTCGGAATGGATGCATCGAGCATCAAACGAGTGAAGGAAGAAGCTGCTGCCGAAGGGACCAAAAATATTGCAGACAGCGCGTATCTCGGGGCGCGTACCCGACCTCTGCTTGCAGTTCACATGATCGCCCTCATGGACAGGGAATCCGGTGAACTCGATGAAGGTCCGCCGGTTACGGCATGGACGATCGGATTTCCGACGTCGAGGAAGGCCGAAAGGACCGTCAGCTATCGGGTGAACACGATCTGGTGGCAACAGAACATGGGCGAGATCGACGAGGAAATCGGGGAGGCACTTGATCGTGAGGAGTGAAGACCCATGGGCCAGCATCGCCAAGCCTCCATCCGATCAAAACTTCAGTGGCAGGCTGGCTCCGAAATGTCGTCCCTGCCAACTCTTTCGCGGCTTTGATCACCTTGGGCGGCGCGTCCTGTTTCTGGTTCATGACAAGAAGTCCAGCAGCAACGCGAAGCTTCCGGAAATGGCCGGACTCATTGTTGAAAGACGTGAGCAGTCAGACGAGGATAATCTACTGACGTCGGTCATCCTCGAGAGCGAAGAGAACGCGGATATTTTCTCGAGCCTAAGCGAAGATATCATAGAGGTTGTTTCCAAAGCCGACAACGAGAGCACCGCTGTGACGGCATTCATCGCGCGCACATGGAAGTGGCATTCTCTGCTGAGAGGCAAACGAAAGGCCATCTTGAACCGAAACGCGCAGATGGGACTCATCGGTGAGCTATGGACACTATTGAATGTCCTCGCTCCGCATGTCGGCCTTGATACGGCCGTGGCTGGCTGGAGAGGGGCCGAGAGAGCGCCGAAGGACTTCGAGCTAGCCGGAGCCTGCATCGAGTGCAAATCCAAGGGGGCGGCAAGTCGGTCGGAAGTTCGGATAACCTCGGAATATCAACTTGAAGACGTTCCCGGACATCGGTTGGCGCTTCTTGTTCATACCTTTGCTATCTGTGCCGAGGGCGATCCTGCGGCATTTTCATTGCACGATCTCGCTACCCAGGCGCGGAGTGAAGTGATCAGCAAAGCGCCACAATCGGTGCACTTGCTAGACCAAGGTTTGGAGGATGCCAAGTACGATGCAATACACGAATATGGTCTTGTGGTACGGCACCGATCGACGGATGCATTCGAAGTCAGGGATTCATTTCCGAGAATCGTGCCGGGTTCGGTGCCGGAAGGACCGGTCGAAATCAGTTATGGTCTTCCGTTGGAGAAACTGAAGCCGTTCCGCATTGATCGACGAGCCCTTGCGGACATCCTAACTTCGGACGGAAATCGAGATGTCCAAGATCGATGAGTTTGCGCTGACGCTACGGGAAGACGTCCGTCTATTGTCGGAGTCAAATGGGCTTTCGATGGAAGAAGCCTTCTTTTGGCGGGTGAGCGACACAATCACTGGTTCGGGAGAAGTGGATGTCCTAGAGTACTTTCATCATCGCGGACCAACTCAATCAGGAATCCGTGTGGACGGCTGGGGAGGTGATCCAAAGTTGAGCAGGCAACTCACGCTGTTTGTCGTGGACCATGCGGACGCCATTGATGCACCAACGTTGACAGCGACGGAGCTAAACAATCTCTTCAAGCGCCCACTTCGATTTCTCAAGGCCGCCCTCAACGAAGATTGGCGAAACAGGTTGGAAGAAACATCCCCTGGCTTCGAGTTGTCCGAAATGATAGCCGCAAAGTGGAACAAAATAAATAAAATCAGCCTGTTGCTGATAACCGACAAGAAGCTCAGCAACCGAGTAGATGGCCGGGAGATGACGGAATTCCAAGAGCGGTCTGTCAGCTACAGCGTCTGGGATATAAACAGGCTGGCAAGAATCGAAAGCTCCGCCCTAGGGCGCGAGGAGATTGTAGTTGATCTCGATCAGCATGGCGGCGCACTCGCAGTACTGCCTGCGCATATGCCGGGTTCGCCGTACAGCGCCTACCTTGCGGCCGTCCCCGGTGCAGTCCTCGCCTCGATCTATGAGCGCTGGCAGGCGCGCCTGCTGGAACAGAACGTACGTGTCTTCCTCCAAGCCCGGGGCAACGTGAACAAGGGCATTCGAAAGACGATCGAAGAAGAACCGACCATGTTCTTCGCCTACAACAATGGGATTACGGCAACGGCCGAGGCCGTGGAAATAGAGGATCGCAACGGCGTTCCGACAATGACCACTATCACGAACCTTCAGATCGTCAATGGCGGCCAGACCAGCGCCTCGATCCATGCGGCGTCGCGCTCAGGGAAGGATCTGTCGAAAACCTTCGTTCAGATGAAGCTGTCTATCGTGGATTCTGAAAGTGCGGAAAGGATCGTCCCCGAAATTTCGAGATACGCGAACAGTCAGAACAGGATCGCAGCAGCGGATTTCTTTTCCAACCATCCATTCCATGTCCGAATGGAAGAGATCTCACGACGCATCTTTGCCCCTGCCAAGGTCGGCCAGTTCACCCAAAGCAGATGGTTTTATGAGCGCGCCCGCGGACAGTTCGCCGACAGGCGATCTAAACTCACACCAGCGCAGAGGCGAAAGTTCGACCTCGAGCATCCCCGTTCGCAGCTCTTCACAAAAACGGATCTTGCGAAGGCGGAGATGACATGGAGGGTCCGTCCCGAAATCGTGAGCTTGGGAGCGCAGAAGAGCTTCGCTCATTTCGCACATCAGATCGGAAAGGAATGGGCCAAGAATGAATCCACCTTTTCCGAGGAGTGGTTCAAGAATGCCGTAACGAAACTCCTTGTTTTCAGGAAGACCGAGCGGATCGTGTCTGATGCTGCCAATTCCTGGTACACTGGCGGCCTGCGAGCCAATACGGTGTGTTACGCGATCGCGAAGCTCGTGCACGATCTACTACAGGGAGGGCAATCCCTCGACCTTCAGCGCATATGGTCATTACAGGGAATCCCTGAAGTCCTCGCCGATGCCCTCAATCAATACGCCGAGGTCGTGCACATGCATCTGCTCTCGCCTCCTATGGGTGGAAGCAATCCCACGGAATGGGCAAAGAAGAAGGATTGTCTGAGCGCTGCCTTGGGGCTTGATGTCGACTTGCGCAGTGACTTGACCGAAATTCTTGTAGGGGTCGACGAAACACGTGCTCGCGTTGCGGCCGGACAGCGCGATCAGCGCACGATCAATGGAATTCAAGCCCAAGTTAAGGTCGTGGAGATCGGTGCCGCAGGTTGGGAATCGCTCCAAGTGTGGATTCGCAATTCTTCAATGCGCATTACACCAACCGAAAACGGAATCATCGCTGCGGCCACTCGTATTCGTCACAAGCCTTTGTCGGAAGCCCAAGCCCTCCGTGCATTGGCAGTCTTCGATCGCGCGACCAAAGGGGGATTTGTCGCCAAAGTCCAGTAGTAGTGGAGCGTATTGGCTCGTGGCCAAAGCGGTCACCCAAAAGATCTCTTAATGTTAAATGCAGGCCATCAAAGGACGACAGATCCGGTCCGTCGTATTCAGTCGGATCCGTCCGCGCCTGAGAAGTGGCTGCACCTACCCTTTCTGCTGCCACAACGGAAACGCCCCAGTTCCCGACATGAACGCACCGCATCGTCATCCACCCATGGCTGTGACCAAGCTGCCGAGCCACGACCGGCAGCCGGGATGGGGCATCTCAAACTCCCTTACCCATGGCCGAGAAGACAAATGACATATCATGGAATTCGCCATGGCAGGGCAGACAGCATGTAGCTGGGATTGGCCGAATCCAAAGCCGAAATCGCCCGATCATTCCCAGTGAACGCTTGGTCCTGCGTGACTCCGCTGCATCTATACCGGCCATGCCGTTACGGTCGCGGCCTTCGGCAGTTGGAGCGGGTAGCGGGAATCGAACCCGCACGTCCAGCTTGGGAAGCTGGCAGGCTGCCACTACATCATACCCGCCTGATGCTTCATTGCTACCGCTGAACCGTGCTGGCTACAAGCCAGGAATCCGGCGCGCGCAAGCGCTTGACTCGCGACCGGGAGGCAGTCACCCAAGGCGGTTCCTCCATCTTGATGAAATTTCGCTCGAAATTCCGGGTCGCGTCGAACGCATGCCGTCAGTGGGCAAGGTGTCCGGGCAAAGCGTTTGCCCAAGCGCTGATCGTCCCCGCGCCAAGACACATCACTAGGTCGCCGCGCCGCGCGGTTTCCCGAACCATCCGCACGAGATCCTCTTCGCCTTTCAATGCCCGTGCGTCAGGATGGCCATGGCGCGTCAGGCCAGCCACAAGAGAGTCGCGGTCCGCACCGTCCACCGGCGCCTCACCAGCAGCAAAAACTTCGGCGATGGCCACGACATCGGCATCATCGAAACAGGCGCAGAATCCGTCAAACAGGCTGCTCAGCCTTGTGAAGCGGTGCGGCTGATGCACAGCGATCACACGCCCTTCAGTGGTCTGGCGCGCTGCCTTGAGAACGGCGGCGATCTCCGTCGGATGATGGCCGTAATCGTCAATGATGGTGATCCCGTGAACTTCCCCTACTTTGGTGAACCGTCGGTTAACGCCGCGGAAACCTGCCATAGCTTCGCGAATGTCGCCTTTCGACATTCCCAGATGCCTCGCCACCGCGACAGCAGAAAGCGCATTGGACACATTGTGTTCACCTGGCATCGGAAGACTGCATCCCTTGATCATCGTCCCTTCAAGCGCCAGAACGACATCGAACCGTGACAGCCCGTTGCCATATGAAAGATTCACAGCCCGAATGTCAGCTTCGGCATGGAATCCGAAGGTCACCACGCGACGGTCATGGACCTTGTCAACCAGCTTCAAGACGTCAGCATCGTCAGCGCAGCAGACGGCAAGCCCGTAAAACGGAATGTTTTCGACAAAGTCGAGAAATCCCTGATGCAGCGCCTCTTCGGTACCCCAGTGTTCCATGTGCTCAGGATCGATGTTCGTAACCACAGCGATTGTTGCCGGAAGGCGGTTGAACGTTCCATCGCTCTCGTCGGCCTCGACAACCATCCATTCGCCGAGTCCCATGCGAGCGTTGCTGTCATAGGCATGGATAATGCCGCCGTTGATCACGGTTGGATCGAATCCACCCGCATCAAGAAGCGTCGCCACCAATGTGGTTGTCGTCGTCTTTCCGTGAGTCCCTGCTACGGCGACGTTGGATTTGAGCCGCATCAGTTCGGCAAGCATCTCCGCCCGGCGGACAACCGGCAGTCCCCGTGAACGCGCCGCATCGAGTTCCGGATTTCCTGGCTTGATCGCGGATGAAATCACGACAACCTCCGCATCCCCTAGGTTTTCGGGGGTCTGGCCGATCGAGATCTCCGCTCCCATTGCCGAAAGGCGGTCAGTGATCCGTGTCGCCTTCAGATCCGAACCCTGAACGCAATAGCCCAGATTCAGCAGGACTTCCGCAATTCCGGACATGCCGATTCCGCCAATGCCCACAAAATGCACCGGCCCCATTTCCATTGGCAGCTTGGTCGCTGCGTTCATGGTGCAGTTCCTGAATAGTTCCCAGCGTTCATGTCTCACTTTATGCCTGCTTTCGCTCTGCCAGTTCCATAACCAAATCCGCAAGGCGGTTCACTGCATCCGGACGCCCGACGGCAAGAGCCGCCTCAGCCATTCCCTCAGCTGCGCCCGGATTCCCAAGGATCATCCCGATCCGCTCAGACAGGCTGACCTCTTCAACCTGGGATTCCTGAAGCAGAACGGCGCCACCCGCTTCCACAAGCCCGCGAGCGTTCGCGGTCTGGTGGTCCGCCGTAGCGTGTGGATAGGGAATGAGAATCGACGGCCTTCCAATGACGGTGAGATCTGCGAGGGTTGATGCGCCCGCCCGGGAAATCACCAGCTGGGCCTCGGCAATCCGTTTCGGAACATCCTGGAAAAACCGCTGAACGTCGGCCCTGATGCCATGCTCTGTGTAGAAATCGCGCACCTGCACAAGATCTTCGTCACGTGCCTGATGGCTCACCCGGATGAACTGAAGAAGGGACTTAGGCAGGGACGCGATGGCCGGAGGAACGAATCGGCTGAGCGCCTGCGCACCCTGGCTTCCTCCTATTACGAGAATCTCCATCGGATGGTCACCGGGAGGGATATAGGGCGCCCCGGCTCTGGCGGCAACCGCACGGCGCACTGGGTTGCCTGTGTGGATTCCCTCTTTTCCCGGCGGCATGTCCGTCGGCCAGATTCCGCAGGCAACGCAGTCCACCCGGCTTGCGAAAATCCGGTTCGCGCGGCCGAGTACGCCGTTCTGTTCATGGATCATTCGTGGACACCCCAGCCATTCAGCCGCGGCCAGCACTGGAACCACAGGATAACCCCCGAATCCTATGACCGCCGAAGGCGGGTCACGGCGAAAGCTCCGGACGGTGGCCAGAGCGCCGGCAAAGATGCGGAACGGTGCCTTGACCTTTGCCAGCCAGCCGCTGGCGAACGTGGCCGATGCGACTCTTTCGACTTCGGTGGAATGCGGAAACCCACCGATATAGCGTTCTCCCCGGTCGTCAGTGGTGAGTTTCACGCGCCAGCCGGCCCGAAGCATTGATTCGGCCAGCGCCTGAGCCGGAAACATGTGCCCGCCTGTTCCGCCCGCGGCAATGACAAGCATAGGCATGCTCATGCCCGTCCCTCTGACGCGTTAATCGTGCAGTCGGTGGAACGCTCCTTATGCAGAATGGCCTTCGTCCCCGACATTGCTCAGCGTCCTCTCCGGGACAGGATGTCCCCGATTTCACCCTGAGGCCGCAGGCGCGTGAGCGCGAGCAGCATTCCCACCGCAATTCCACTGGCAATGAGAGACGATCCACCGTAGCTGACGAACGGCAGCGTCATCCCTTTGGCAGGAAGCAGACGTACCGCGACTCCCATGTTGATGAATGCCTGGACGCCGAAAGTGCAGGCAAGCCCGGTACCTGCAAGGCGGATGAACGGATCCCGCTCCCGCACCAACCGCATAAGGGAGCAGGCAGTGATCACAAGATAGAGAAAGATTATGAGCGTCACGAGGACTAGCCCGTATTCTTCAGCCGCCACCGCAATGATGAAGTCGGTGTGCGCGTCCGGCAGAGACCATTTTACGCTGCCTTCGCCTACGCCCACTCCAAAGAAACCGCCTTCACGTATCGCGTCCGTCGCGTAGCCAAGCTGGGTGTTCGGATCGACCTCTGTGGAAAGGAATCCGTCAATTCGGCGCGCGAAATGCTCCGAACCGTTATAGGCAGCAATTCCGATACCCACTACACTTCCGGCCATCGCGAACAGCAGGGTGAATGGCGCGCCAGCGACAAAATACATGACACCCCAGCCGAACAGTACGAGACACGCCTGCCCGAAATCGGGTTGGAGAGCCAGCATTGCCACGACCAAGGAGGTAATTAGGAAAGACAGCAGGCGACCCGGCGGTCCGTCAACTTCCTGAGCGGCGGACATCAGCCGGGCGGACATGACAATCAGGCAGGGTTTGAGAAACTCGGATGGCTGAAGCGAGGCGAAGCCAAGCGAATACCACCTGACCGAACCCTTGCCGAAGTCAGTTCCCAATATGGGCAGCAGCGCAACCGCAGCGAACGTGGCAACGAAGCCCAATACGCCAAAACGACGCACCGCCTTCGGTGAAGCCATGGAAACCAGAACCATTGCAGCGAGCGCAAGGATTCCGAATGCAGCCTGACGTTGTACATAGTGAAACGGCTCGAAGCCGTTTCGGTGCGCGAGGGGCGGTGAAGCCGCCAAACCCAGAAGAATACCGATGCCAAAAAGGAGAAGAACGCAGAAGAACGCAGCCCTGTCCGTCGTGCGCCACCAGTTTGGCAGAATCGGCTCACCGTCCCTAATGGGGAGGGAACCATGAACCATATCCGTCATGAAAGATGCCCA
>JAJEAY010000224.1 GCA_022824145.1 Rhodobacter sp.
CGTGGCAGCGGGCCTTCTGATCCTTGCGGCTGCGGGAGTCGTGGGCCTTGCGAGCGTTGAACTGACGAATTTCTTCGTCGCGTTGATATTCCTCGGTCTTGGCTGGAATTTTGGTTTCCTTGGCGCCACGGCAATGCTGGCGGAATCCCACTCGCCTGAAGAGCGTGGCCTAGCGCAAGGTATGAACGATATGCTCGTCTTTGGCTGCGTCACGATCGCTTCGCTTGCAAGCGGAGGACTGATGAACTGTTCAGGCGGGTCAGCACAGGAAGGCTGGACTGCTGTGAACCTGGCGATGGCACCATTCCTCGCCGTCGCAGCCGGCGCACTGATCTGGCTGGCGCTGCGGAAGAAAACTGCATAGTTTCTTGTCTCTACGCAATTTTGAGATCGTCCTGGAAGGACGCTTGAAGCATATGGCCGACATACTGTTTTCCAGAACCGGATCAGGGCGTCGACGAACATCGGCACGGACAGGCAGCTGAAGAAACCTCGTTCAGGCATGTGCTGGCGACACGACCATGCACAATTGCGCCGTCTTTCGATACTGAAGCACGCAGAAATCGCCCAGCCAGCTGTTGATGACAAGAAGTTTCGGGAAAACCCACTCACGTTGACCGTCGCGCAGGTTTCCGCCGAAACCCAACCTTGGAAACGCAGATTCAGATCCCGCTATCGACGATTTCGCGGAATACGAGGTTCGCGTCCTCGAGGAGATCGGGGTCTCCGACACTGTCCGGAACGCCAGCAGCGTTGGCAAGCCCGAATTCCTTCTCAATGAACCGATCAAGTTCAACGATGCGGGGGCCAGTGCCGAGTTCGACTGTTTGAGATTTGGCAACCACCAATCTTTCGATTGCCTCGTCCAAGCCAGGTTCCAAACGAAGGCCAGCGCACAGTCCGGGCAGATCCATCGGTGGGGGATCGAATCGGGTGCGTAACCAACGAAGCGCGAGAGCGGGCCGAATTGCGTAGAAGTACTTCTTTGCGGCAACAGTCTCTCGGTCGCCGATTTTCGCATTGTAGGCCGATTGCCCAAGACGCAGGTAATGGAAACGCGCCGGTCGCTTGAACGAGACGCGTGCAGCGAGGGCACGCAGCAGTTGCGTGCTTGCTCTGTCCTCCCTGTAACGGACTGGCGAGCGCAGCCATTCCAACAGGACAGGATTGGCCTTGAGCAGCAGTCCGAGCGCCTTCTTGATATCCCAGCCATTGATATCGAGCAGACCCGATATGGGGCACTCGATAACATCGCGGCGGGCATTGATCGAAAGGTACCAGTCACGAGGCCGCACGTAGAGGAAACGAACGTCGTAATCGCTGTCGGGCGACGGGAACCCCCAAGCCCTGCTGCCGGATTCAACCGCGAGCAGAATCCGGACGGAGTGTTCGCTCTCGATTTCGCTGAGCCGTTCCTCAATCCGTTTGCGAATTTCTGAGCTGATCGCAGTGTTTCCGGCAGTCATGTCGCTACCTGATCTGTTCGACTGGAAGCGGGAGGCCTGAGCGGGATAAAGCTGGACACACGCTCCTGAGCGGAATTGGACGAGGTTCTGGACACGGGCCTGCCGTCACCTTTCCCTCGGCAACCGTTCATTCAGGATCGCCTCGATGCGGGCCTGTCCTTCCGCCAGCCCGGCGATCGCAGCACGGTTCTCGCGGATCTCGTCACGGACGGAGCTGATCCCCCCGCGGACGGAGCTGATCTCGGCGCGGAGTTCCTCACGGAAAGAGCCGATCTCGGCCCAGATGGCGCCAGCTATCGCGAGACTCATCGCGACAAGTCCACCGATCAGCCACATCTGAGTCGGTCGGTCGAAACCTTGTGCTGATTTTTGCAACAACGTCTCCTGCAGGCAGTCGATCGGTTCCCGCGTGAAGCCGTGCCCGGCCTGCTCCAGTGCGTCAGCCAAGGCCCGTTCCCCTTTTCTCCAAGATTCCAAACTATATCCACCGCCGCCGCTCTGCAAGATGGCCCAAGCGGCCCTGGACTGCCCATGGCACACCGCCGGTGGTGGTGCATTCGGCACTGCTCCAGCCACCACCGAACAATAACGCTCGGCAGATTATCGACGCTGGCATCTACCTTTTGACGGGTCGAGCCGGATCCGGACGCGTTCTTCCATGATCGCCTGCCGACGGGCATGGCTGAGGTCCGCCCCTTACCTGCGCATCTCTTGCCAGACAATTGCAAATTAACTGCAGGGAACTGGAAAATGCCATTCCCGCACTGCAAATCCCCAAAACATATGACGCGACTCTCTTAGAATCCAATATCTTAACTTAAATTTTCGGAGCACCCCATTCCAGATCCACTTTGTCTTGAAGCCGCGGCACGCATTGAACTTGCCGTTCTCAATCGTCTTCCTTGCCCTAAAGAATAGACGTGAACGCCAGCATAGTCCAGCTCATCCAAGAGTGATCTCGATCCGTACAGCCTTACAATTCGAACACTTGGATGGGCTGAACTGACGGACTCCCATCTGTTCTTTGGCGTTGGCCCGCCTAGCTTCAACCATCAAGATTTCACGACATTCGATTTAAGTTGGAAACCAAATTGCCGCGCCAAGCATCAATACCTCACATTTCACTCAAGCCGTATCTGGACCAATTTGTATTCATGCCGCGGATCAGGCTGATCGCAGCGGCCAAACCGCCAACGCAATTTCCAGGAATGTGGAAGCTTGTTTGATGCCATGATGCCATCATCAGTCACTGCGAAACCCTGGCGGAAACCTCCCCTTCACGAAGACATGCCAGAGAAGGCTGGCCCTGCGCATGAATTCCGATCCGCCGAGGTTTCCGGCCATAACACGTTCAGGAAACCGATGCGCCATCTGAAGAATCCTATGCGCGCGCCACGTCGCGACAAGAGCTGGCTTTGCGCGCCGCGGCGCATGTGCATGAGAGATGCGGGCAATTCCCCGAGCCGCCATCCGCTGGATCGCGGCCGGCGAAAGATCGGGAAACAGTCCATGGCGGTCGAAGGTCAGCTTGGGAACCGCCAGGAACAGATTGGCAAGGCCGGACGCCCACGCGATCTCACGAATCGCATTTTCGGAATCAGATTCGGCCACCCCAATCGCACGGGCAGCCGCTAACGTAAGATTGCCAGCAGTTTGGTTCAGATACTCTGAGAGGTGATCTTCGGATTCAAATCCGCTGCCATCAACTATCCGCAGCTGTGCACCAATCAGTTCATCCAGAAGACAGACAGAATCGGTGTCCAGAACATCTACTAACGGAACAGTAACCTCATGACTCCGCAACAAATCATCACTGGCGATTTCCTCCAGCGCATCCCGCCACCATTGCAGTCGAATCCTCGCGATCATCGGCTCCCGCATCAGCCAGGTGGCACGGGAAATCTCCACGTTGAACGCATAGACCGGAAACAGCGCTTTCCGAACCGACGGCGACGTCGCCATCGCAGCAAGAAACCTGTCCGGATCCCCCCGGCGCACAATTTCAGCACACGCTGAAACACTCATACGGGGCGTACAACACTCAGCAGGTAGCCTGTCTCGTCCTTGACCCTTGTCCAGACGTCGATCTCATTCTGAGATGCGTCAAGCACTTCGGACAATGTCACATTCGCGTTGGAACGAAGCGCCGCGATACGCGCCTGGAGCGGCCGGAAATATGCATCCCATGCCGATTCGGAGACCCTGCGGGTCGCAACTGTCCGGAATCCTGCATTTCGTACCTGCGAATCGATGCCAGCCGCATCGGTAACAAAGCAGTCTTCCCAGAATGCCGCAGCCGCGTCTGATGGAGTTTCAACGAAGTAGCACGGATGTGAGAATGCAACGGCTCCGCCTTTGGCAAGAGCCGGCCGCCAGGCCGTCAGGCAATTCTCGACTCCGAGAAAGTAGACCGCGCCAGCGGACCAGATCAGGTCGAACGGCCCTTTGAGCTTCGCCATGCTCCCTGCATAAGCAGTCACGCGAGGGTCCGCATCGGTCCGGACCAGAAGCTCGTCGATGAATGGTTTGTGGGTGTCGACTGCTGTGACACGACAGTCCGGAAAGATGTCCAGGAATGTGGGTACGTCTCCCCCAGAGCCACAGCCAGCGTCACAGACGCTTGCATTGTCGGGCAGTTCCAATAGTCCCGCGACCCATTCGACGTCTTCGCGCTCTCCGGGGCCTTCCCGATCAAGATCTTGATATAGAGTGAAAAACCCTTCTTCCATCAAGGGATCCTCTTATCGCGGATCAACTTCCAGTTGATAGCGTCAACCAGCGCTTCAAAACTCGCGTCCACCAGGTTGGCCGAGACACCGACCGTAGACCACTTATGCCCCTCTCTGTCGGCAAAGTCTATGATTACCCGGGTAACCGCCTCGGTGCCGCCTTGAGTGATGCGAACTTTGAAGTCGACAAGCCGCATGTCCTCGACATTCCGTTGATAGCGCCCGAGATCCGCCTTCAGCGCCTGCCATAGAGCGTTTACCGGACCATCGTCATGAAGATTGGTCGGATGGTCGTTCTTGAAATAGCTGGTCCGGTTGGTCCCGTGCAAAGAAACCGACACAACTGCTTCTGATTCTACAACGATTTCACCCTTTGCGTTGCGTCTCCGTTCAGTGATGACGCGGTAACGCTCAACGTCAAAATAGTCAGGCGCGAGTCCAAGTTCGGCACGGGCGAGAAGTTCGAAACTTGCCTGCGCCGTCTCGTAGCTGTAGCCCCGTTCCTCCTTTTCCTTCACCAGGTCAAGAATTCGGCCGATCGAACGGTCTTTGGGATCCACATCCAGTCCCATTTCCAGGAGGCGTTTGCGCAGGTTTGACTGGCCTGCTTGGTTGGACACCGGGATGATTCGGTCATTGCCGACCGTGGCAGGTTCGACATGCTCATAAGTCGAGGGATCCTTGAGGATCGCGCTCGCATGAAGTCCGGCCTTATGGGCGAAAGCGGAGGCGCCCACATAAGGAGCTGTCCTGTCCGAAACGCGGTTGAGGATATCGTCGAACAGGCGGCTGGCGCGTGTGAGTCCTGCAAGAGCCGTTTGCGTCACGCCTGTCTCAAATCTTGTTCTGTAACGTGACTTGAGCAGCAGCGTCGGGATGATCGAGGTCAGATTTGCGTTTCCGCATCGTTCCCCCAAACCGTTAAGCGTGCCCTGTATCTGCCGCGCACCTGAGTCGACGGCTGCCAGGGTGTTGGCGACTGCGTTGCCGGTGTCATCGTGGGTATGGATTCCAAGATGTGTGCCCGGGATCCCCGCGGCAATTGCCGCATCGGTGATCTCCGCGACCTCAGTCGGTAGAGTTCCTCCGTTTGTGTCACAAAGGACAACCCATCGCGCACCGGAATCAAACGCGGCTCTCAGGCAGTCCAGCGCGTATTCCGGATTGGCCTTGTATCCGTCAAAGAAGTGCTCGGCGTCAAACAGCGGTTCCCGGCCCCTATCCGCAACATGAGCAATGGAAGCAGCTATGTTGTCGAGATTCTCGCGCAGCGTAATTCCCAGCGCAGTCTCGACATGAAAATCATGCGTTTTTCCAACCAGACAGACTGCCGGGGTACCGGCGTTTACGACTGCGGCGAGCACATCGTCGTTTTCCGCGCTTCGGCCCGTTCGCTTGGTCATGCCGAATGCCGTGAACGTAGCACGTGTCGGTGGCACTGCGTTGAAAAACGCTGTGTCTGTTGGATTCGCGCCGGGCCAGCCTCCTTCAATGTAATCCAGGCCGAGAGCATCAAGCAGCTCGACGATCAAGAGCTTGTCCGATGCGGAGAACAGAATGCCATGGGTCTGCTGCCCGTCCCGTAGGGTGGTATCGAAAAGATACAGGCGCTCAGGGTTCATTGCTTGGTTCCTTTGCGAACCGGGTGAATCGCGGAACCGCCGATCAGAACGCAGCCCGGCAATCGCGGAATGCTGTACCGGAACCGGCAGGGTTCATAGCCGCAAATCACCGGAGCGCCTCCAGTGTGGCCGGGCTGAAGTCCGCAGATGTTTCCCAGACAACGCCATCGGGCGTATCCTTTACGATCAACCCAGCAGCGGCAAATCCGTCACGGAGAGCATCCGCCCGAACAAAATCCTTGGCCGCGCGTGCGTCCGAACGTTCCTTAAGCAGGCGGTCAACAAGAGCGAGAACTTCGTCGGATAACTGTTCATCCGCTACCCAAGACGGAACCTGATCTCCCATCAAACCCAGCATATGCAAGCCCGCCCGGAGTCCGTCCGCATCGTTCTCGCGGGACAGTCGATGGAGTTCAGCAATTGCGCCAGCGGTGTTCAGGTCGTTCGCCAAAGCGCTGACAACAGCCAGGTCCGGTTCGGCGCCATTCTTCGCGTGCATTGCCTGCCCGTACCACTTCCTGAGCGTTGCTTCAGCCTCACGCCGCTTCTTTTCGGACCAGTCCATTGGCCTCCGGTAATGTGTCGAAAGGAACACGAACCTGATCACCTCTCCCGGAATTCCCCTGTCCAGCAGGTCGCGCACGGTGAAGAAATTACCTGCAGACTTCGCCATTTTCCGGCCCTCCACCTGCAGCATTTCATTATGCATCCAGACCCGCGCGAACCCGCCCTCAGGACAAGCGCACATCGACTGGGCAATTTCGTTCTCGTGATGGGGAAAAGTGAGGTCGTTGCCGCCGCCGTGAATGTCAAACGTCTTGCCAAGAAGCTCCAGCGCCATTGCCGAGCATTCGATATGCCAGCCAGGCCGCCCGAGTCCCCACGGCGACTCCCAGCCCGGCACCCCTTCATGAGACGGTTTCCATAACACGAAATCCATCGGATTGTCCTTGTATGGAGCTATCTCCACACGCGCTCCCGCGATCATGTCGTCAACGGTGCGCCCGGAAAGGCTGCCGTATTGCGGATAGGACTCTACACGAAAAAGGACGTGCCCCTCGGCTTCGTATGCATGCCCGCTTTCGATCAATACCTCGATCATGGCCACCATCTGCGGAACATAGGCGGTTGCGCGCGGCGTTTCCGTTGGATCGAGAACGCCAAGTTCGGCCATGTCATCAAGATACCATTGGATGGTCTCATCGGTGATCTCGCGAATCGGTCTCCCTGTCTCCGCTGCACGCGCGTTGATCTTGTCGTCTACATCGGTGAAGTTTCGCACGTATTTAACGTGGTCCTCTCCGTAAACGAACCTCAGGAACCGAAAGAGCGTATCAAAAACAACGGCAGGCCGCGCATTGCCGACATGCGCACGGTCATAGACCGTGGGTCCGCACACATACATGCGCACGTTGCCAGGATCGAGCGGCTCGAACCGTTCTTTGGTTCGAGTCTTGGTGTTGTACAGCAGGATCTCGGTCATGGCTTCCTCACACGCGCTGTCTAGCTGCGGGCAGATGCTTTCGGCTGTTGTGAGAAACGAAAAGACCTCCCGCGTGACGATGTCAGCGGATAATGCAGCAAATGATAGTTACAAGGGTCTTCATAAAAGAGGCGAATAAACGCTCCGGCACCGCTTGCCAAGCTCAAAGATTCGCGTAGACAGCATCGATGGAAGATGCTGCCTGCAAGGAAAGACCCACAATTCCTGCCAGAAGCCGCTATTGGCGGTTGGCCGATGAGGCCCCGTCCGTTGCTGTCTGGCAAAAGTGGCCGAAACCAGGAGAGACAAGCAGTGACACGCGACGAACTGAACGCGATATGTGCCGCTTTACCGGGTGCGGAGGTATCCGATCCGTGGGGCGGAGGACACGACGCCTGGAAAGTCGGCGGCAAGATGTTTGCCAGCATCGGTACGTCGACGCCAGGCATTGCGGTCAAGACGGAAGGGATAGAGGTGGCCGAGATGCTGATTTCCGCAGGGATTGGCGAGAAGGCTCCATATTTTCATCGCTCGTGGATACTTCTGCCCTTCGATACATCTGAAGATGAAGCCCTTCACAGAATCAGGATGTCCTACGACCTCATTCGATCAAAGCTTCCAAAAAAGGTGCAGGCGACTCTAGGTCCGGCATGAGTCGGCACCAGCATTGCGGCATCCGAAAAGCGCCGGGAAAACACCGCCGCAAAACCCTTGCCTATGCGATTGCAATCACAAGCCGCCCAGCACAGAAACCTCGCCTCTCCATGCCCGTATACACACCATGATTCTATCCAAACGTATCACCGGCCTGACTGGCGGCGGCTCCGATGGCTGGGATGTTTACCGGCGCTCCCGACAGATGATCCACAACGGAATTCCAGTCGTCGATCTGACGATCGGCGAGCATG
>JAJEAY010000023.1 GCA_022824145.1 Rhodobacter sp.
GGGCAGGCGACAGCAAGGCCCCGGTGGTCGGGGTGATCGAGGCGTCGCGGCAGCTGGAGGTCAGCGACAGCACGATCTACCGCTGGATCAGGGAGGGACTGATCGCGGCCGAACCGGCCATCGCCGGCGCACCCTGCCGGCTCCGGCTCACCGATGCCCTGCGGCAGCGCTTTCGCGCCGCCCCGCCGGACGGGTTCGTGCCGGCGCGGACGGCGGCCAGACGCCTCGGCGTCAGCCGGCAGCGGATCTGGCAGCGCATCCGCGACGGCGACCTCCAGGCCCGTCACATCACTCGCGGTCCGGACCGGGGCCTGCATGTCCGGCTCGACGAAGCTGCGGAATCCCTGCCGGGCCTGTTCGAGGTTGTGCCGGGCAATGCGGAGGACGGCCGATGACCGTGCGCCGCCCGGCATGTCCCGCATCGAGACAAAGGGACCCGGGTCGCGATGTGCGGGAATCCCTGGCACGAGGCAAAGCCCGCGCATCGGCGCCGTCACCCATGGAAACGACCTTCCTGAAGCCGGCCAAGAGCCGAAACGCGCCTTCGGAGCGGGCATTTTCCTGCCTGCCATCCCGTGAGCCGGCGGATGACGAGGACCGGCCCCGGATTCAGGGGACGCGGACGGCCCATTCGGTCTCACGGCCCCGCGCGAAAACGGGTTTTCGGCACAAGAGCCGGGCCGAAACGGCACTGGCACGAGGTAAAGCGGCGACCGCCTTTCGGAGCGGTTCGGGGAACTTCTCCAAAACCCGTTTCAAAGCAACAACATGCGACAACATTGGCCGTAACGGCCAACCTCGATATTGAAAGGAGCATTCGCTTGACAAATGGAAAAATTCATTAAGGCCCCATCAGATAGTTTGTACGTAGAACCACGCTATGGAGGAACATTCAGCCAACACCCGGATTTCGGGGTCAGGAGGCGCGCTCCCTGCTTGAGCCGAGGTGCAATGACCGCGCGATCTTGCGCTCAGCGGCACCAGAATGCCAGTCGAAATCTCCTGTCAGGATGATGTGTTCCCAGCCGAGCGGCGAGACGTGGGGCAGCAGGCCCGGTTCTCGCATCCGGCCGGTCATTCGGAGATGGTCCGTGGTCTTGTCCATGTAGAGCGTGTTCCAGAAAATGATCGCAGCGATGACGCGGTTGAGAGCCATGGCGCGCTTCCGCTGCGCGGCGTCCGATCGGTCGTGGATGCGGCCCTTAATGTCCGAGCGCACAAAGGATGGCCTGCTCGCCGCAAGAAAGCGCGGCCGCACGCCGGGCCGGCCGCCGCTTCATGCAGATACGGTCTCGGCCCTGCGGGAACTCGTCGACAACGGAACGTCCGTCACCAAGGCTGCAAGTTACCTCGGAATGGGAAGATCAACCGCGTACAGGGCGATCCAGGAAACCAGATCCTAGCGGACGTTGCCGGTCCGTTCCACCTTAGCGTGGTTCTACGTACAAACTATCCGATGGGGCCTGGCAGATCGTCGCAGGGATCCTCGCCAAGCCGGAAACGGTGAGTTGCGTCACAACGGAAGAGCAAACGAGTATTTCGGCTCGGACACGACGAATGACGAATTGGCGTCCTGAAAATGTGGCAGCCTTCCTAAGCGTTCGCGAAAGAAGTACTCATAGTCCGCGAAGGTCGGCACCACAACGCGCATTCGATAGGCGTTCTCGGTTGAAATGAGCTGTAGCTCCTGAACTTCGGTCAGCCGCATCGCGGCGGCTTCGAACTCTAACAGTCGGTCGGCCGCATTCTCGGACAGCTTCACGCGGACGAATGCTGTCAAGTCGTACCCGAGGAGCTTTCGGTTCAACACCACAACCTGCTTTTCGATCACGCCGCTCTCTTTCAGCAGATTGATCCGACGCCAACAGGGTGCGTGCGACAATCCGCATTGTTCGGCAATGGCTAGAATCGTCTGAGAGGCATCTTCCTGCAAGATCCGAAGAATCTTTCTATCAATCTCGTCAAGCTTGGTCATTTTTTTCCGATTTGGCCAGATTGTTGAACTTATTTTGCTCAAACCTTTAGCATATTTCCCAGAAACGCAAACAAATTCCAAACAACCAGCCTATCCTAGATCGCACGTGTACAGGCTGGCGAATGTGGATTCTCTGAAGAGGCATGTTCTCGAAGGTGACCAGCACATGCGGCAATTGGGAGTAAGACAATGAAGCAATTTTTAAGGGCGGCAGCGATCAGCGCCGCGCTCTCCGTGACGGCATTTTCGACAGCGGTACGTGCCGAAGTCGACACGCTGAAGGTCGTGCAACAGTTCGGGTTGGTTTTCCTGCCCATTCACGTGGCAATCGACAAAGGTCTGATTGAAAAACACGCAAGCGAGGCGGGCGTCGACGGGCTTAACGTGGAACTGTATCAAGTTGGCGGTGGCAGCAACACACTGAAGACTCTGATCGCGGGAGAGGCGCATTTTGCTGGAATGGGGATCCCACCGGCACTCACGCTTTGGTCCCGAACCGGGGGCGAATTCAAGGCCGCGATCGCAACAGGCACCTTGCCGATCCGTTTGATGACCATCGACGCCGATGTTCAGACTATCGAAGACTATCAGAAGGTCTCTGGCCACCAGATCGCAGTGCCCTCGATTGGCACATCCAACCAGTTCATCCTGATGCAGATGTTGTCGCAGAAACTCTATGGCGATCACACAAAATTCGATGATCTGATGGTCTCGATGGCGCACCCGGCTGCCGCGCAGGCTCTGTTGGCAGGAAATCAACCGGTGAAGTCCCACTTCGCAACGCCGCCGTTTACACTTCGGGAAATGGAGGCTGGCGCGCGAGAGATCATCAACTCCTACGATATCTTTGACGCCAAGCACACCGGCGTGGTCATGATGACCTCAGAAAGTTTCCGGGCCGATAATCCGATTGTCTATGGTGCGTTTGTCGATGCGCTGAACGAAGCCATGGATTGGATTGTTGCCAATCCGGATGAGGCGGGAGAGCTGTTCACGCGGTTCACCGGCTCAAAACAGCCCGCATCCGAAGCGGCGGATATTCTTCGGAATGGCGATGTGACGTTCAACAACGTTCCAGTCGGTATTCAGGCCTATGCCGACTTCATCTCCAAACACGGCGACGTCACACCAATGGAGTCGTGGAAAGACCTGTTCATGCCGAACAATCACGATCTAAACGGCAGCTAAGCTCCGCTTCCAACATTTGGAAGCACTTTTCACGGCGGTATTCGCCGCCGTGAACACGAATGGACAGCCCACGGAACGAGGCCCGAACCATGTGCCCAGACCGCGCTGGCGCAGCTGCGACCCCATTGTTGTCCGCAAAGGGTGTCACCATTCAATACGTCACTCCGGACCGGGTCGTTACCGCCACCTATGAAGTGGATTTCGAAGTACACAAAAGTGAACGCTACATCATCCTGGGCCCATCCGGCTGCGGAAAATCCACGTTGCTCAAGGCCGTGGCGGGCTTTCTGCAACCGGCATCGGGCAAAATCCAAATCGACGGCGCCGAGGTCACACGCCCGGGCCCTGATCGGGTCATGGTGTTTCAGGAATTTGACCAGCTCCTGCCCTGGCACACTGTGCGTGGCAACATCATGTTCGCCCTGTTGCACGGTGGCCGCGCCAGCAGCAAGTCCGAGGCTCACGATATCGCTGACGAGTATATCGCGAAGGTAAAACTGGATCGCTTTGCCGACAGCCACCCGCACACCTTGTCAGGAGGTATGAAACAGCGGGTCGCCATTGCGCGCGGCATGGCCATGCGCCCGGCTGTCCTGTTAATGGACGAGCCCTTTGCCTCTCTCGATGCGCTTACACGGCGGCAAATGCAGGAAGAGCTGCTTGAACTTTGGGAAGGCAACCGGTTTACCCTGATGTTTGTAACCCACTCGATTGACGAGGCGATCATCCTCGGCAGCCGGATTCTCATCCTGTCTGCGCATCCAGGTCAAGTCCGCGCCGAGCTCAACGCCGGACACTTTTCCCATCTGAATGCGGAATCACCCGAGTTTGCCGAATTCAAAACCCGCATCCACAATCTGGTCACCGCAGGTACGGGCCTGCTGGAGAAGACGGCATGACGGCCGACATCCCTCCGGAACGCCGCGAAAGACTGGAGACGGAACTGCCGTCGATTGGCAATCTGGATGTTTCCGTTCCGCGAAGTTTGCTGGCTCGGTTCTGGGAAATCGACAATACACGCAAGGTGACCCTGCTCTTGCTTATGGGCCTCCTTTGGGAGGCCTGCGTCATGATGTTCAACGTTTCTCCGTTTGTCATGCCGACGGCATCGGCGACGATTTCGGCCTTCACACGTGGCATGTTGACCGGGGCCATTCCGAACGCGGTCTGGAATTCGATCCAGACACTTCTGGTCGGCTATGCAATCGGGCTGGCAATCTCTTCGGTCCTCGTCGGATGCGCCACGGCATGGCGGTTCAGCGCGGACTTTCTGACTACGATGTCGGCCATGCTGAACCCTTTACCGGCCATCGCACTGTTGCCCCTGGCCATGCTTTGGTTTGGACTTGGCAAGTCGGCTATCGTCTTTACATTGTTGCATTCGATCGTCTGGCCGGTGTCGCTCTATACGATGACCGGCTTCCGGGGCATCAGCCAGACTCTGCGGATGATGGGGCGGAATTATGGGCTGACCGGCCCTCGCTACATCGCTCTCATCCTGATCCCCGCAGCCTTCCCCACAATTCTGTCCGGTCTGCGGATCGGCTGGGCCTTTGCCTGGCGCACGTTGATGGCAGCAGAGCTGGTGTTCGGCGGCCAGGTCAGCGGCGGCGGCCTGTCGGGATCCGCGGCAGGAAACTCAGGTGGCCTCGGCTGGTACATCTTCCGCGCGCAGATGGAGAACCAGGCCGCGGATGTTTTTGCCGGTCTCTTTGCCATCATTGTCATCGGCCTTTTTGTCGAGAGCTTTCTGTTCCGCGCGGTGGAAAAGGCCACCATTGAGCGTTGGGGCATGGCGGAGGGTGTGTGATGGACAAATGCTCACTCCCTGCCGACCGGCCAGAGATATTGGTGGCCAACGTTCAACCACTCAAAGGAGTGGACCTTGAAATCGAACGGGGGATTCTGCGCCGCATCTGGGAGCAAGAGGTTGTCCGCAAGACCGTAGTTGTACTGATCCTGATTGTCGCTTGGGAGGGCTACACACGTTTGGCGGATGTCAACCCCCTGCTGTTTCCCACCTTTTCAAGCACTGGCTCAGCGCTTTGGGGGGCAGTGGTTTCCGGCGAAGTCTTTGTCAAAGCGTGGTTTTCGTTCCAGATCCTGTTCATTGGGTACCCTCTGGGTGTGCTGATCGCGGCGATCCTAGTGATCGCCGCATCGGCGACGCGCATCGGACGGGATTTTCTGTCACTCATCACTTCGATCTTCCAACCGCTGCCTGCCATTGCGCTGCTGCCACTGGCGACCTTGTGGTTTGGCTTTGGTCTGCCAAGCCTAGTCTTCGTCACCATCCACTCTATTGTCTGGGCCGTCAGCCTCAGCACGCTGGCTGGCTTCACCTCGGTCGGGCGGACGCTGGTGATGGTCGGAGAGAATTATGGTGTCACGGGCCTGCAGATTATGCGTCTGGTGCTGATCCCTGCGGCGCTTCCGGCCATCTTGGCCGGATTGCGTGTCGGCTGGGCCTTCGCCTGGCGCACGTTGATCGGTGCCGAACTGATCTTCGGTGCGGTTTCAGGAAAGGGCGGGCTTGGCTGGATGGTATTTGAAAACAGCGACTGGCTGAGAACCGACAAAGTGTTTGCAACCATGCTGGTCATTATCCTCATCGGGCTTGCCATCGAGAATCTTGTTTTTGTGGCCATTGAAAAGCGAACCGTGCAAAAATGGGAAACCCAGTCATGAGTAAACGTTTCAACGACCGCCATGCCATCGTCTTTGGCGCAGGGGCCCTGCACGGTATTGGCAATGGCAGCGCGGCCGCCACGCTTTTTGCGCGTGAAGGGGCTAGGGTGACCTTGGTCGACCGAGATCAAGCCGCCGTCGACGCCTGTCTGAAGCTCATCAATGACGAGGGTCTGAGCGGCCTTAGCGTGACGGCCGACGTGACGCGCACAGAGGAAATTCATGCCGCAATCCACACCTCCGAGGACGAATTCGGTCCGATCGACATCCTGCACAACAACGTGGGCATCCTTCGACAGGGCGGCGTGATTGCCGAAACCGAAGAGGATTGGTCGCTTGTGCTTGATACCAACCTTACATCCGCATTTCGAACCATGAAGCAGGTGCTTCCGGGGATGGTGAAGCGCCAGAGCGGCGTGATTGTCAACGTGTCGTCGACCGCCGCAGTCCGCTACACTGGGTATGATTACGCGGGGTACAGCGCCTCGAAGGCAGCCTTGAACCAGTTGACGGTTGTTACCGCGCTTCAACATGCGGCCGACGGCGTGAGGGTCAACGCTGTCATGCCCGGATTGGTCGACACCGCGATGGTTCGCCAACAGCTTGGCGCATTGTATGACGACGAGGAGACCCTGATCGCTGAACGCGCTGAGAAGTCGCCAATTAAGAGAATGGTCAGCCCGTGGGATGTGGCCGAGGCCGCGCTGTTTCTGGCCTCAGACGCGGCATCGCAAATCACCGGACATTGCATTCCCGTCGACGGAGGGCTGTCGATGCAGGTCGGGATCAAACCACGAACATCGCACGAGGAACCAGTATGAACGAACGACCCCGTATTGGCCGCACCGGGGACGAAAGCGTTCCCTTTCCACGTTCCAAACCACGCTCTGGCAAGCGAACGAACGTTATCATCTGGCTGATCGACGATGCGGGGTATGGGGACTTCAGCCCTTATGGCGGACTCATCGACATGCCTGCGATGCAACGCCTGGTGGATCGCGGCCTGCGCTTCACCAACGCGCATGCCACCCCGCTGTGTACGCCCACCCGGTCATGCTTGCTCACCGGGAAAAACCACCATGCCAATCACATGTCCTCCGTTCCGCGCTTTTCCCAGGGTTTCCCGGCGCATGACAGCCAAATCCCGCGCGAGCACGGCTTTCTGTCAGAAGTGCTTTTGGAAGAGAACTACGCCACCCTCTGCGTCGGCAAATGGCATTTGACCGGGATCGAAGAAATGTCGATGGCCGCGAGTCGCAAGAATTGGCCGCTGGGCCGAGGCTTCGAACGCTTCTACGGTTTCATGGCGGGTCAAACCAGCCAGTTTGCGCCGCACTTAGTGGTCGACAACCATTCGCTGCGCCGCGACGCGGCCTTTCCCGACGACTACCATTTGTCCGAGGACTTGGTGGATCGCTCGATTGAATACATAAGCGATTTGCGGGCCGGGGACGCGGACAAGCCCTTTTTCCTCTATCTGCCGTTCGGGGCAACCCACGCGCCGCATCACGCGCCCAAAGCTTGGATCGAAAAGTTCAAGGGCCAGTTCGACGAAGGCTGGGACGCCTATCGCGAAACGGTTCACGCCCGCCAACAGGCGCTGGGCCTCGTTCCCCCAGGATCTGCCCTGTCCTGCCGTGATCCCGACGTTCCAGCATGGAACGATCTTGACGATGAACAAAAGCGGGTAAGCGCCCGCTTCATGGAAGCCTTCGCGGGCATGGCCGCGCATATGGATCACCAGGTTGGGCGGCTGATGGATTTCCTCGATGAGTTGGGCGAGCTTGACGACACTATGATCCTTGTGTTGGCAGATAATGGTGCCAGTTCCGAAGGCGGGCCAAGCGGCGCCTCCAACAATCAGCAGTTTCAGGGTAACATCAAACAGCTTAGTGAAACCTACGAGACTCTGGACGACATCGGCGGACCGAAGTCCTATAACCACTATCCTTGGGGCTGGGCCTGGGCCGGGAACACGCCATTTCGGCGGTGGAAACGCGAAACCTATCGGGGTGGATGCGCGGTGCCCTTTGTTTTGAGCTGGCCAAAGGGCATTTCGGATTGGGGCAGCATCCGCTCGGGCTTTGTCCATGTCATCGATGTCGTTCCGACCGTTTTGGATCTGCTGAAGATCAACCGGCCAACCGAAATCGCGGGCGTCAGGCAAGCCGATTTGGATGGTATCAGTTTTGCGCCGCAAATTGCGGATCCCGAACTGCCCTCGGACCATCTCACGCAGTATTACGAGATTATGGGTCACCGCTCGATCTATCACCAAGGCTGGCGCGCTGTGGCAGCCTGGCCTGGACCCTCGGCCAAAGAGGCAGGCAAAATGTGGCCGGTTGAAATGTCCGCTGCCGACCTGGACCGGATAGAGGCGACGGGCTGGGAGCTTTATGACGTCGAAGAGGACCCTGCCGAAACGCAAAACCTCGCACAGGAGATGCCCGAAAAACTTGCGATGCTGCGGTCGCTTTGGTGGCACGAGGCCGGGCGCAATGGCGTGCTGCCACTTCTCGGACGATCGCCTCGACCGGCCAATGCCGATGAACTGCTGCACAAGCCGCGCGCGCATCTCTATTTGCCAGGAACCGCGCCGGTGTTCATCGAAACGGCGGCAAACATCGTCAACGTGGATTACAGTATCACCGCCGATGTCACAGTGTCTCAAGGCGCAAGCGATGGCATTCTGCTGGCTCATGGCGGTGAGTTTGGTGGCTTTGCGTTGATGATCCGGGATGGGTGTCCCTGCTACGTGTACAACTATCTGGGTGTGGCGCAGCAGGTTATCGCGGCACCAAATCCTCTTTCCGATGGTCGTCGTGTGGTGACTTTTGAATTTCGAAAGACCGGCGAACCCGATTATTCCGCAGGGCTCGGCGCACCGGGACAAGGCACGCTATACGTCGATGAGCAATCAGTTTCACGGGATCGTCTGAAGAAGACCGCTCCTGTGATGCTGTCTTTCTCAGGCATGCAGACCTGCGGTTACCATCTGGCAGAGCCGTTTTTGGACTATCAGCCACCATTTGCCTTCGCTGGCACGCTTCACAGCGTTAGGGTTGACATCAACAACCTGTCGCCGATGCCGCAGCAGGTTGCCACCGACGCCTATATGGCGCGGCAGTAAAGACAATAGGAGCAAGAGGATCGTGGACGTTTACTTGACCGGTTGGGCGCACACGCCCTTTGGCAAGTTGGAGCATCCGGATGCCGAAGCCCTTGTTGGCGAGGTTTCGGGCGACGCCATTCGCGACGCGGGGCTTGAAGCCGGCGACATCGACGCAGTCTGTCTTGGCGCGTACAATAATGGGTTTGGACGGCAGGACTTCCAGGCATCGCTGGTCGCGCTGGCTGTGCCAGAGCTGCGCCACACGCCCGCCATGCGGCTTGAAAACGCCTGCGCAACTGGGTCGGCGGCCATTCATGCCGGGCTGAATGCGATCTGTGCTGGCAAAGCCCGCCATGTGCTTGTCGTCGGCGTTGAGAAAATGACCGGCTTGGAGACAAAGGACGTCAGCGAAATTCTCTTGACGGCCTGCTACGTCAAAGAGGAGGCTGAAGTTGAGGGCGGCTTTGCCGGCGTTTTCGCTCAAGTTGCCAATGCCTATTTCCAGAAATACGGCGACCGCAGCGACAGCCTCGCGCGCATCGCGGCAAAGAACCACGCCAATGGTGTGAACAACCCCTATGCACAGCTTCGAAAAGACCTTGGCTTTGAATTCTGCAACACCCCCAGCGCCAAAAACCCGATTGTCGCCGGTCCGCTGCGGCGCACGGATTGCTCGCTCATATCGGATGGCGCGGCTGCTTTGGTTCTATCTGCTGCGGACGCTGTGGTGGACACGCAAGACGCTGCTGTTGCTTTTCGCGCCACTGAGCAAGTCAACGACTTCCTGCCGATGAGCCGCCGCACACCCTATGAGTTCGAAGGCGCCAAACGCGCCTGGTCGAACGCGCTGGAAACATCGGGTGTCACGCTGGACGATCTGTCTCTGGTCGAGACCCACGACTGTTTCACCATTGCGGAATTGCTGGAATACGAAGCGATGGGGCTGGCCGAGCCAGGTCAGGGCCATCGCGTCATCGATGAAGGCGTGCCTGCAATGGGCGGCAAGCTGCCAATCAACCCGTCCGGCGGACTCAAATCCAAGGGTCACCCCATCGGGGCGACCGGCGTTTCGATGCATGTGCTTGCTGCGATGCAGCTCTGTGGCACGGCGGGAAAGATGCAGGTTCCCGACGCCACGCTGGCTGGGGTATTCAACATGGGCGGTCTGGCCGTTGCCAACTACGTCTCGATCCTTGAGAGGGTGAAATGAGCGACGATTTCCGGCTGCGCGTATCAAACGCGGTGATGAACCTTGGGGACATTCTGACACAAGCGGCGGTCCGGCATCCGGATCAGGCGGGCCTGATCCACGGCGACGAAATGCTAGCTTGGAATCAGTTGAACGGGCGGGTGGACCAAGGCGCGCGGGCCTTGCAGCGTGCAGGTGTTGGCAAAGGCGACTGCGTCCTGGTGCATTCCAGAAACTCGCCGGACATGTTCGAATCGATGTTCGCCGTGTTCAAACTGGGCGCGATATGGGTTCCGACCAATTTTCGCATCCACCCTTCGGATGTTGAGCATATGGTCGAGCTGTCGCGCGCCAAGCTGGTGATCTATGACAGCGCCTTTCCCGATCACGCAGACGCGGCACTGCGCGCCGGATGCACGCGCGCGATCTGTTTTGGCGATCCAAGACCGGGCGAAGTGACCTATGCCAGTCTTCGCGATGCCGAAGAGGTGACCCCATTTCGCGCCGCAAGGGTGGATCGCGACGATCCGTGCTGGCTGTTCTTCACCTCCGGGACGACGGGCAAACCCAAAGCCTCAGTCCTCAGCCACGGCCAGATGGGGTTTGTCGTCAACAATCACCTCGCCGACCTGATGCCCGGATTGACCGAAGAGGATGTCTCGTTGGTGGTTGCACCGCTGTCACACGGATCCGGTGTAAACCAGTTGATTGTGACTACGCGATGTGTGCCGACCGTCCTGCCCGAAGGACACGGCTTTGACCCCGAACGGCTGTTCCAGCTGATTGAGCAGCACCGAGTCAGCAATATGTTCACTGTGCCCACCATTCTGCACGATCTGGCAATGCACGAAGCGGTCGACCGCTACGACCACAGTTCCTTGCGCTATGTGATCTATGCGGGCGCGCCGATGCCGCGGGGACATCAGAAACACGCCATCGAGAAGTTCGGTCCCTGCCTGGTTCAGTATTTTGGACTTGGCGAAGTGACTGGCAACATCACAGTTCTGCCCAACCGGCTGCACTCGGCCGATGATCGCGAGATGCTTGTCGGCAGCTGTGGTTACAGTCGAACAGGCATGCAGATTGAGATTCAGTCCGATGCTGGAGATCCCCTGCCCGCCGGTGAAACCGGCGAAATCTGCGTCATCGGCCCGGCGGTATTCAACGGGTACTACCGAAACCGCGGGGCAAACGCAGAAGCCTTTCGCGACGGGTGGTTCCGCACGGGCGATCTGGGGTATCTTGATGATCGGGGCTTTCTGTTCATCACGGGCCGCAAGTCAGACATGTTCATTTCGGGGGGATCGAATATTTACCCGTTTGAAATTGAAGAGAAAATTGCGGAACTTCCCCAAGTGTCAGAGGTTTGCGTGCTGGGGATGCCCGACGACAAGTGGGGCGAAATCGGCGTGGCGGCCGTTGCGTTGAACCCCGGAGCATCGCTGGACCACGAAGGTCTCAAGGCCGAACTTTCGGACAAGATTGCCCCCTACAAGATTCCAAAAAAGCTCGTGGTTCTTCCGGAGCTTCCCCGATCCGGCTACGGAAAAATCACCAAAGAACTTGTCCGTTCGGTAATCCAAAACACCGGGTCAGGCGATGGCTGATCGCGTCGTTCATCCCGGCCCCAGATTGGACTATGATCGTTTGGTGGTTCCAGCCCACGCCAGTCCGATATCGCTTCAGTTGGATTCCGGCGACGTGCTCTTGCCCGCATTGGCACGGGAACTGGAGAATCTGAGTTTGGACAGCGCCTACTTGGAGCTGCACGATGTGCTGGTCGCGAAGCTCGATTATGTCCGGCCTTTCTGGCCATCGCCGGATGGCAGACGTGTCGCCTGGTACAGTGACACACAGCAGCTGACCATGCCCGGCACGATCAAACGGCTCGTGATGTTTGTCGGGCGGAAAGACGGCACGGCGTCGGTTCACGGGCATGGGTCTTGGTGCGGCCCGGACGGGGAAGAGTTTTTCGGCCATGTCCTTCCGGATTTCTGTGTTCTTGCACAAGACTGCCTGGCAACCGGCTTTGGTCTGACAGGCGCACGTTTTGATGTGATGGACTGTGCCGAAACCGAGTTTTCCGTGTTTCACCCCGTCGAAACGGCAACTCTTTCCACGGTCAACGCTCAGCTCATGCGAATTGCGCCAAATGCGGAATTGGGCGCGCAACTGAGCATGGCATGTTCTGACGTCGGCTGGGACCGCGCATGGGTTTATGGAATTGGCAGCCTTGTGGCAGCCGAGTTCTCCGATGGGACGAGGCTGGAGAGCATAGCTTCTGAATTTGCAATTGAATTGGACTGTGATGTTTCGGCATCTGCTGGCACCAATTTGAGCATTCGCATCGTGGGCGTCGAAGGACCTGCGCAACACGGGCGATTGCCGCAAAGCGGAAACCGTGTGCTGATCACATCAGAGATGCTACTGACCACAAGTGTCCTTCGGACTCGGTCAAAACCTGTGACCTGATGCCCGACCTCCCTTCAGTTTCTAGCCGGAACTTCAAACCGCAATTTTTGCATCCACCCCGTTGAAATGAAACGGTAATTCACCTTTTCTGGGCCCCCGTAACTGTATTCTTGTTGCCATACCGCGCGCCGCCGCCATTTCCGGCGCGCCCGACGGGCCGCCCAGCGGGAACTGGGGTTCGGCGCAGGTTTCCTCGAAGATTTTTCTTGACACCATAGACGAATCGGGCTTCCTTGCGCACATCATGTTCCCATAACCGGTGCCCGCCATGGCCTTCAACATCGAATCCGTCCCAAACCAGGCCGGAAAGCCCGCCATCCTCCTCCGCGAGGCGTGGCG
>JAJEAY010000169.1 GCA_022824145.1 Rhodobacter sp.
GGATTCCGGGATTCCAGCCTGACTCCGCCTTTCCCGCGGCCTCCGCGCCGCCGCCGGAGATTCCGCGCCCGATCCGCCGATTCAGCCGTCCAGACACCGCCACAACATCTTGTGGCACCTTACTCAAAGCAATAAGCCTTATCTGGCAATGGACACCGTTTGTGATGATGGGTACGGCCGCGGCGTTGACCAGCCTGTCGCCGGAGCCATACGAAAGCGCAAGAATCGACGGAAATTCGGCGTGGGAGGTGTTCTGGTACGTTACGCTCCCGCAGATCAAGCCGGTATTGATCAGTCTCATGTTCCTGCGCGCGATCGATGCGTTCAAGATCTATGACATAATCTTCGTTCTGACCAAGGGCGGACCTGGTGACACCACCGAGGTGCTGTCGATGTTCATCTACCGGCAGTCCTTCACGTTCTGGCGCATGGGGGTGGGGGCCGCCGCGTCGTTCGTGTCGCTGGCGATCATAGTGATCCTCATCACGCTGTTCTTCAAGTCACTCAACCGCGATCCGCTGCCGAACTGAAAGGGAACGAGCGATGCACAGGCCCAGCGCACAGCAGACATTCCTGATCTATCTGCTCGTCGCGATCGTGCTGGTCGTGTTCCTTACACCGATTTACATCATCGCCTCATCGTCGGTGAAACCCACTCCGATCATGTTCCAGAAACCGCTTGCCATGATCTTCTCACCCACATGGGACCATTACATAGCGCTGTTTACGGAACGCCCGTTCGCCAGGTTCGTTGGGAATTCCCTGGTAGTCGCCCTGGGATCGACCGCGTTCAGCCTGACATTCGGTTCCCTTGCCGCCTACGCGATCAGCAGGATCAAGCACAGGCGGATGGGGGATGTGGCATTCTGGATTCTGTCAATGCGTATGTTCCCGCCGATCGCCGTGGTGGTGCCATACTACATCATCTTCAAGACAGTAGGACTGCTTGATACCCCTCTGGCGCTGATCATCATTTACTCCACCGTAAACATTCCGCTTACCACCTGGCTGATGAAGGGATTCTTCGATGAAGTGCCCTCCGCGCTGGAAGAGGCGGCTGCGGTCGACGGCCACGGTCTTCTTTCGGCGTTCTGGCATGTTACGCTGCCCCTTGCAGCTCCCGGCCTGGCGGTCTCAGCGGTATTCTGTTTCATTTTTTCCTGGAACGAGTTCATTTTCGCCCTGATGCTAACGGGATCCAATGCGCAGACGGCAACCGTCGCCGTCATGTCGTTCTGGTCGTCCGACGCCGTGCAATGGGGGCGTATCATGGCCGGTTCGTTCATCATCCTCATTCCCGGCGTCATATTTGTCCTCACGTGCCAGCGCTGGCTCGTGCGCGGGCTTACGCTTGGGTCGGTCAGATAGCGTCGGGAGGATCAGCTCATGTCATCGATCCAATTAAGGAACGTCACGAAACGCTATGGACAGACCGAGGTCGTGCACGGCATCGACCTTGAAATCGCCGAGCGGGAGTTCGTGGTGCTTCTTGGGCCTTCGGGATGCGGAAAGACAACCACGCTGAGAATGGTGGCGGGACTCGAAGATGTTTCCGATGGCGAACTGTCGATCGGCGGACGGATTGTCAACGACGTGGCGCCCAAGGACCGCGGCGTTGCAATGGTGTTTCAGAATTATGCGCTGTATCCGCATATGAGCGTGCGCCAGAACATGGAATTCGCCCTTCGCCCGCAGAAGCTCGACAGGAGCGAAGTCAAGCAGCGGATTGCCCGAATCGCCGAAATTCTCGGGCTTGGTGAGCTGCTCGACCGCAAGCCGTCCCAGCTGTCTGGGGGCCAGCGGCAACGAGTCGCAATGGGACGGGCAATGGTGCGGACGCCTGACGTGTTCCTGTTCGACGAACCCCTCTCGAATCTTGACGCAAAGCTGCGGACTCAGGTCCGTTGGGAGATCGGCAAGCTGCACAAACGTCTGGAAACGACCATTCTTTACGTGACACATGACCAGGTCGAGGCGATGACGCTTGCGGACAGGATTGTCATCATGCGGGACGGACACATCGAGCAGACAGGAACGCCGGAAGACGTGTTCGGCAAACCCAGGAACATCTTCGTGGCGACCTTCATCGGCAGTCCTGCAATGAACCTGGTGCCTGCGGCGGTGCGCGGCAGCCAGCTTGTCGGTGAATTCCTCGAAATGGCGTTGCCTGCGCGCTTTTCAGGCAAGGTTACCGAAGGTCAGGAAGTCACAATCGGCATCCGTCCTCCAGACATCCTGCCAGCGGAAGAGGGTGCCGACGGGGCGGTGTCGGCGCTGGTGGAGGTCGTCGAATATCTTGGAAACGAAGCGCTGCTTGATATCCGGATCGGGTCACAGGAGCTGATCGCGGAAGTGCCGTCGAGCCGACGTCCGGTCGAGGACGAGACGATAGACGTGCGTCTTGACCCTGAGGCATTGCACATCTCTGACAGGGAGACCGGCCTTTCGGTCCTCGCATGAATCCAGGAGCTTTTGCACCATGCCCGTAGAAATCGTATTTCCGCAAAGAAACTGCTTTGAACTGGCCGACTATCAGGACGTCCCTCTGGGTTCCGATGAAGTCCGCGGCGATACGGTTTGCTCGCTGATCAGCCAAGGCACCGAACTTGCATGGGCTGAGGTCGGAGACTTTCCCCTCCGTCCGGGTTACGGGGCAGTGTTCCGCGTAACAGAAACCGGAGATCAGGTATGCGATGTGGCTGTCGGCGATCTTCGCTTCTGCATGGGTCCGCACCGATCGACCCAGCAATGCCCGGCGCAGGTCACGTTGCCTGTACCCGACACGCTTGATGCCTCGACCGCAGTGATAGCCCGGCTGATGGGCGTTTCGATGACGACTCTGATGACCACGGCGGCCCGTCCGGGCGACAAGGTCATCGTAACCGGCGCCGGCCCTGTCGGCATCTGCGCCGCGCATAATTTCCGCATCGGAGGGTATGACGTCACGGTCGTTGAACCCGACGGGGTGAGAAGATCACAGGTAGAAGCTTCGGGTATCGCCTCAACCCGCTCTGCAATGCCAAAGGATGAGAGTGAATTCGCCCGGCAGGTTCGGCTAGTGGTTGAATGCTCTGGTAACGAAGGGGCTGTTCTCGACGCCTGCGAGATCGTCGGCCAAATGGGGGAAGTCGTTTTGGTCGGCGTGCCCTGGCGACAGCGCACTGACCTGTCCGCTCACCGAATCACCCATTCGGTTTTCTTCAATTTCGTGAATTTGCGCAGCGGCTGGGAGTGGGAGCTTCCCATCCGGTCGCGTGGATTCGTCTGGGAGGAACTGTTGGAAGGTTACAACAATTCACCGCACAGCACGTTTTCCGGCTTCGAGCGGGCACTGAGATGGTTGGCTGAAGGTAAACTGAGACTCGATGGATTGGTGACGCTTTGCGCACCTGACGATCCGGCGAAACTCTATGCGGACATAAAGGACCGCCGTATCGAGTCACCATTTATCGTGCTCGAATGGGTCGGCAACTAAGCGACACGGCGCTTGAAACAGGTTGTCGCTGACTGAAGCGGCCCGCTACCGGTGCAAAACCGAAGAGTTGGCATCCAGGCGACGAATGAAGGCCTTCTTGTCGCAATGTTTCAGGCGGATGGCATCCAGCCTGTCGAAGAAACCTGCGAGGTCGCCGCGTTCTTTCGCCAACGAGTGCATGTCAAGGACCAGTTCCAAGGCCCGGTCATAGCTCTTGCCACTGCGTCCGGCGAGCTCTGTCTCGATTTCGCTCCAGACCGTGTCACCTTTCGTCCGCAGCCGGTCCAGACGTTTGCGGCGTTCCCTTTCCAGCTCCTGTTGCCGTCTGCGCTCCTCTTCTGCCTTTGCCCGTTCCTCTGCGGCCTTGCGTTCCTCACGGACTGACGCCGCTCGTGTCCGAAGTTCCGCCACCGTCCGGAGCTTCACGCGTCCATCTGAAGTGTCAGACGCTGCCTCAGGCCGCACGCGTTCTATGAGGTCCGCGTGCGCGGCGAGGTCACCTTCAAAGAACCGATGCAGCAGGTCGGTTTTCTCGTCGTCGGGCATCTTCTTCAATGCCGCAAGGGCAGTTTCCGACGGGATTCCGCCGTAATCCGGACTGGCGGTCGTTTCGCCGGCTGCTTGGACAAGATCAGGATTGATGTCGAAAAACTCTCCAAATGTTTCGAGGCCCTCCGTCAGTGGACCTATTCCCGGTAACGGCTCCTGGTCATCATCCTCAAGACAGTTCCTGTCCGCTGTCATCAGCCAGAGGAGGTATGCCAATCGAAGGTCGCCGGAGAGCAACTCGGACCGAAGCGGGGCCAAAGCATCAAGCCAACCGGGGCCGTCTTCCCAGCCGACATAACCCATTCCATCATCGTAGGGATATATGTCCAGGAGACAGTCTTCGCCAATGTCCATGAACTCGGCGAATTCGCATACGCTGGCGATGCGTTCGAAAGTCGTTCGCTTGGCGAATCGGGAAGGAAGCCTGATCATGAGCCGACGCGACCCCCCGGCTGCAAGATAGAGATGGACATCGAACCAGCGCTTGAGGAACTCCTTCGGATCGCCCTTTAGATCTCCGTAATCATAGTGGACGGCAAAGCGTGTGGATGTGATCTCGGCTCTGGACGACACCTGTCTCAGCGCGTTCCTGTCAGCCTCGCTGAGCACGCGATCCATCGCGTGGAATTCGTAATACTGGTAGTAGCTCATGCTGTGTGTTCCCTCGATTCCCGTTCGAAGCGCAGCGTTTGCCATGTCCCGGACGCCGATGCAGTCAATGGCCTGGAGGCGGGAGTTTCCGCACTCAAGTCGATGCCAATCCGCATTGAGATCTGCGGAAGGCGCTTTCAGCTGGGGTTTAAGCCCTGCTCCCCGTCGGGCGCAAGACCGCGACGTCAACCTTCGAAGGTCAAGGCGCTGGAAAGTCGAGAACTGAAGAAAAACTTGCTGCAGACGGGACGAATTCCTGAACCGCAATGCACTGGGCGAAATTGCTGTCCGGCGATGGAATGCTCTCATTCCTCCGGATTCTACTGGGATCAAGAATTCCGGAAACCGTGCGGACGCCTTCGTCGGACTCCAGATAGAGAAATGCGCGGGCGCTTTGGCCCCACGTGATGGCGGCAAGTTTCCCGGAGTACCGCACGGCATTCGTTTGCAAGAAAAATGGCATCTCGATTTCCGCCGACGCCACCATGATGCAGGTCAAATCGGACATGTTGGACTGCCCATTGACTCCAACCTCTCCATGCGGTCAGGTGGGTTCGGGGGGAGCATATGTCCGGCTGATACAGTGCATTGCTGTTGAGACGATGCCCCGACTTGGAGTGGCGGAAAGCCACGGACGGTTGAATTCGACAGACGTAAATGCAAAAAACTCCGCGCAACGATCAGCGGCAAAAAACAGGAAAATGAGCGCAGGCGGTGTTACGGCTTGATCCAGCTTTCTCTATGGAACTGAATGTCATGCCGTGGTTCAACGCTCCGCCGTCCATTCATCAAGAGGCTGTCCTCACCACGGGAACCGGATCGTTCAGTAAGTGCGTTGGGCATGATATCGAGTCTAGGCCAAGGAAAACGAAGAAACCGAAAAAAGACCCCTTTTGCCCGCACGGAGATCAAACAACGAGAAACGTCGTCTGATAGCGAATCCAGATCCGATCTACATTGGGTGCCTGCAGCGGAACATAACGTATAAGGGAAGCCCTAAGCACAAGAAACATCCGCACCTGTACAGCCAGCAGTTCCCGGTAGGCTGCCCGTCGGCCTGCCGGACAGCCGGTTCGGGCGGTCGGCACGGCCGGTCCATTCCGGCTGCGCACGGCTGAAGGCCGGGCGGCTGCCCGTTTTCTGAAAATTCGGCGAAGGGCGGGAGCG
>JAJEAY010000230.1 GCA_022824145.1 Rhodobacter sp.
GGACGTTCGCCTGGATGTCGCGCTGCAGGCGTCTGGCGAAGGACCGCGAGCGGACGCTGGAAAGCTCGGTTGCCTGGGCGCAGCCTGCGGCCTGCCGCCTCTTGGTGCGCCGGGTTGCGAGAGGATAACGCCATGAAACCAAACAATAAAATGGAATCAATGACTTAAGATTCAGCCTCTTAGAGACTCTGCCAAACATATTCCTGCGCTTGAAGGTTCCTGCTATGCGAGTCGCACGCAGTGTCTGCAGTGACTTCCCTTCGGAAAAGCCGGAATTCCCGACGCATCAAGCGGCATAGAGGGCTTGCAGCCTCATTTGCCGTCGTGATGGCAGCGAACGCCGGGATTGCCCGAGTCTATTCCGGCAACGTCGTGGCCATCGAGGGCCGCTTCGCAAAGTCTGACTCCCATTCGGCAAGGCGTTTTCTTCCGTGTCGCCAATTGCGCTCAGGGTGGCGAAAATCCAGATATCCGAGTGCGACTCCGACGGCGATGGAACCCATGTCGATCTTGGTTTCCAAGTGATCCATCCATTCGTTTTCAATTGCATCGAGGGCGCGGGAGACTTTTGCCCATTGGCCATCAAGCCAGGTGTCTGAGACAATTTCCTCTGGGCGGCAGCGTCGTTCATAGACCATCAATACTGCAGCATCGAGGATTCCGTCGGCGGTCGCTTCCAAGGTGAGGGTTGCCCAGAGTCCGTCCTCCTCTGGGTAGAGTGCTCCTCCAGCCAGTGCGTTGAGATAGCGTGTTATGACGCGACTGTCGTAGAGGGCGTGTCCATCATCGAGAACCAGGCAGGGAATTTTTCCAAGCGGATTGTGATCGGTCGGCATTCCTGACGCGTCAAGCGGAGTTCCGATGGCCGCTTCCAGTTCGAGCTCACCGGACAGCCCGGTTTCGGCAAGACAGACCCTGACTTTTCTGCCGAAGGGCGAAGGGGGTGCGTTGTATAGCTTCAACTCTTTTTCTCCTTGATTGATCTTTGGCGCGAGAGTGTACGCAGGGTTCACGGTTGTGTTCTCGAATGCGTTTCGACAATCCGCGCTGTAGGAACTGTCTTCGGCATTTCCGCCGCCTGTTTGGTCGGGTCATTCGCATTCGCATCGGATAGCGCACCGACGCATAGCTTGCCGATCAGCGATCGGCAACGGCTATCATTGGCTACGGCAGTGGCATTGATCGCTTGATTTTCGTTCCTTGACCGTGACTCGTCAGACTGCCACACAGCGCTGGAAGCGACCTAGCCAGCCTAGCGGAACTGCGGTTCTGGATGCGCGTGGGTCGCGGTGGAGGCCATCCGTCAAATTGCAGGACAGGCTGGATCATGCTCGCTCCAGACTACAGTGAATTCGGACAGCGTCGGCCGGATTCGCATCTGAGGAAAGTCGTGATGCCAGACGTTGGAGCAGCATTTTGATCAATACGCCTGAATGCGGGTGCTGCCGTTGTGCCAACGGAATATGCAATTCTAACATCCTGCGCTGACGCACATGCTTACTTGTGTGACTGTCGAGGAAAGGCTGACAGTGCCGCATTGCATGCGACTGAAATATAAAGATTGTTAAGTGATCAGTGCCAAGATAAAATGCCGCCGATGACATTCAGGTATCGCTGCAATGGCCACCTGGATACCCAGAACACGATATCGAGGGCCTTTTGGAGAATAGTCCAAAGGCTGTCCGTAACCGATCATTTCACAATGTCAGAGAGCGTTCCTTTCCCCTACATTCAAACCTTCGTGGCGGAACGCGGGAGTCTTTCCGGTTTCGGATTGCGTGAACTGAACGGACATCCAGCAGCATGGCGAAGACATGGAGCTCTGGCAGCCGGAGAGCTGCCATCCTTAATGGTCGCGGCACCCAAGGTAATGCTGCTTCGACAGACCGCTATAGGGAAGGCGCCAATATGCTCTTGATGACACCGTCTGACGCCAGCAAGTCTGTGCGTTACGGTCGCTCGGAACCGTTGTGGTTCAGCATGACGGATTCGACGTGCAAGCCCGGAGTTTGGACCATGCGGATTTTGGATACCTTCGAGTGGCGTTCGGGCCTCTTCCAGGAGATGTCGAGATTTCTCGAAAGGTTGTTCAGCAGAGGCGTGGGAACATGGTTCGGCTTTCGTTCGGCTTGGAATATGGCCAAAGCAAACTCCATGGCGCAACGGATTAAATTCGGGTATCCCGTGCCAAATGCGCAGTTCAGAACCTGACGTCCCGATGTCCTCACCATGCTGCCTGTCTTTGGATCTGGAAGTCGAAAAGGACAGCGGTCGAATCCGCGCCATTGGCGCGGTGCGATCGGATACTGAACGAAGTTTCGTGCATTCGAGAGGCGGCCTAAAGGCCGCGTTCGAGGCACTCGATGAATTCGCCGAAGGCGTCGAATTCGTATTGGGTCACAATCTGATTAACTTCGACCTGCCACGTCTGAAGGCGGCCAAGCCGGATCTCCGACTGCTGAAACTGCCAGTGGTGGATACACTGCGCCTCAATCCGCTCGCATTTCCTCGCAATCCATATCACGGCCTGGTCAAACATTATCAGGATGGTGGAATCAGGCAGGGACGCATCAATGATCCAGAGCTTGATGCCCGTCTCGCGCTTGAGGTCTTCGAAGACCAGCGCAAGGAACTCGCTTGCGCCAAACCAGACTTGCTCGCCGCATGGCATTGGTTATGCGCTGCCGAGCCACAGGGCGTCGACTATGCTCTTGATGGCCTGTTTTGCCAACTTCGCGGTTCGCGGCGACCGACGGACGCCGAAGCCGATTTGGCCATCAGCCAACGATTGCAGGGCGTGTCATGTGTATCCCAGCGACCAGCGTTACCGGATTCACCTGAACAGGCTCGGCTGTTCCGTTGGTCTCTCGCCTATGCGCTTGCCTGGCTTTCGGTCGCTGGCGGAAACTCGGTTATGCCACCGTGGGTGCGCCACCAGTTTCCAGAGGCGGGCCTGCTCGTACGCCGTCTCAGGGATACCGCCTGCACCTGTCCTGACTGCACCTGGTGCCGCGAGCGGCACGACGCCCGCAAGGAACTGAGACGTTGGTTCAGGTTCGACAGCTTTCGCCCTTATCCAGCAGACAGCGATGGCCGTCCATTGCAGCAGGCGATCATCGAAGAAGCGATGGCAGGCAAGCACGTATTGGGCATTCTGCCTACTGGAACCGGAAAGTCCCTGTGCTACCAGCTGCCCGCGCTTTCGTGCTATGACAAGACCGGAGCACTCACGGTTGTCATCTCGCCTCTCGTAGCGTTGATGGCCGACCAGGTTTCCGGATTGGAAAGAAGAGGCATCGATTGCTGCGTAACCGTCAACGGTCTGCTCTCGATGCCGGAACGCGCAAGATCGCTTGAGCGGGTACGGTTAGGCGATGCCGGCATTCTTCTGATTTCGCCCGAGCAATTGCGGTCCCGCACCCTTCGGCGCGCGCTTGAGCAGCGCGAAATCGGCGCATGGGTGCTCGACGAAGCGCATTGTCTTTCGCGTTGGGGCCACGACTTTCGGCCGGACTACCGATACGTGGGGCGGTTCATCCGGGAAAACGCCGGTTCTGGGTCTGTGCCGCGTGTGATGTGCCTCACTGCCACGGCAAAACCGGACGTCGTTGACGATATCGTGCGGCATTTCAGAGAAAAACTCGGAATCGAACTGAAGAAGTTCGATGGTGGTTCCAAGCGTACCAATCTCGTATTCGAGATCATTCCAACCTCAGGTGGAGAAAAGTTCTCTGCCATCCACATGGTTCTGGAGTCCAATTTGCCGTCTGAAATGCGCGGCGGTGCTATCGTATACTGCGCCACGCGCAGGCAAAGCGAAGATGTCGCCGAATTCCTGCAGTTGAAAGACGTCGCAGCGGACCACTTTCATGCTGGCCTGACCCCGGAGAAAAAGAAAGACGTTCAGAGCCGTTTCATTGACGGGGATCTGCGCGTAATCGCCGCAACCAACGCTTTCGGAATGGGTATCGACAAGCCCGACGTGCGGCTCGTTATCCATGCCGACATTCCCGGATCGCTGGAAAACTATCTACAGGAGGCCGGACGGGCCGGTCGCGACCGTGAGCCTGCGAAATGCGTGCTGCTCTATTCACCGGACGACGTCGAGCGACAGTTCAGCATGTCCGCGCGCTCGCGGCTTACCCGGCCTGAAATTCACGGCATATTGAGAGCGCTGCGGACGCTCGACAGGAAGAAACGATTTGATGGAAACATCGTCGCGACCGCAGGAGAAATCCTCGTTGAGGATGAGGAGAAAGCTTTCGAGCGGGACTCGGCGACGGATGATACAAGGGTTCGCACCGCCATAGCCTGGCTGGAGGAGACCGAACTCCTGACCAGGGAAGAGAATGTCGTTCAGGTGTTTCCGTCCTCTCTCCGCGTGAGCTCGCTTGACGAGGCCCGACAGCGCCTCTCCAAGGCGAGAATCGCGCCCCAGTACCGCTCGGAGTTGATTCGCATCACCGAAGAATTGATCGGAGCTGACGCGGACGAGGGTATCAGCACGGACGAATTGATGTGTGTCTCGGGATTGAGTCCTGAGCGCGTGCGTGGCGCATTGCATGACCTGGAACAGTTCGGCATCGCAAGCAACGACACCGCTTTGACAGCGTTTGTCCACAATGGAGTAGAGCACTCGTCCAGGAAGCGTTTCGGGAATGCGGAAGCGCTGGAGACAGCATTGATCGCGCATATGCGTGAAGCTGCGCCCGATCTGGCGAAGGGCGAGACTTCATCGCTCCATATGCGAATCGCCGCGCAGACTCTGCAGAATCAAGGTCTGGTTGACGCTCAGCCCGAGCGCCTGTGGCGCATCGTTCGAGGCATCGCATATGACGGGCGCGGGGAGGATGACGGCGCTGCCGGAAGCCTGAATGTCCGGAAGCGCGACGCCGAGACAGCGCGCATTAAACTGCAGCGCGAATGGTCGGCATTGGAGGAAACCGCCAGCATCCGGCGGGATGCCGCAGGACGCCTATTGGACCATCTGCTTGGGTGCCTTCCTCGTGGAAGTCGCGGTACCGATCTTCTGGCCGAGACCACGCTTGGGAAACTGCTCGAAGCGATAAAATCCGACTTGGCATTGAAAAGCAGGGTCCGAAACCCCGCCAAACTGATGGATCGGGCGCTTCTGTGGCTGCACGAGCAGGAAGTGGTCCGCCTCAACAAGGGGCTCGCGGTATTCCGTCCCGCCATGAAAATTCAGCTGGATCGCCGCGAGCGCCGTGGATTCGCCAAGTCAGACTTCGAACCTCTTGCCCTTCACTACAAAGGGCAGGTGCTGCAGATCCATGTCATGGCCGAGTTCGCAAAACGGGGTCTTGACGCAATGAGAGACGCCCTGCGTCTTTCCATGGACTATTTTTCGATGCCGGAGGACAGGTTTCTCGAACGTTGGCTTCCGGGACGTGACAAAGAAATAGGGAGGCAGACCACTCCGGAGTCCTGGCGCAAGATTGTCGAAAGCCTGAAGAATCCCGTTCAGCAGCGGATTGTTGCCGATGATCGGGAACCGACGAACGCTTTGGTTCTGGCCGGTCCCGGGTCGGGCAAGACGCGCGTACTTGTGCGTCGCATCGCTTGGCTGGTCCGTGTGCGGAGGGAGGACGCTTCTGGCATTATCGCATTGGCATACAACCGCCATGCCGCTGTCGATATCCGTCGTCGGCTCATGAAACTGATCGGAGACGACGCCCGCGGAGTGACAGTGCTCACTTGCCACGGGTTAGCAATGCGGCTCGCCGGAGCGAGCTTTACAGGCCGGGCGGAGCAGCCCGATGACGGAATGTTCAAAGAAGTGCTGCACCGTGCGACAGCGCTGCTCAAGGGCGAAGGCCTCCCTCCGGAAGAGGCCGATGAGCGTCGCGAAAGGCTTCTGGCAGGCTTTCGCTGGATTCTTGTGGACGAATATCAGGACATCGGGCCTGAGCAATACGAACTGATTTCAGCTCTGGCAGGACGTACGCTGGGGGAGGACGCAGGCAAGCTCACTCTGTTTGCCGTCGGTGACGACGACCAGAACATCTATGCGTTCAATGGCGCTTCCGTGGAATTCATCCGGCGTTTTACGGACGATTACGGCCCCAAGCCGGAGTTTCTTACCGAAAACTACAGGTCAACGGCGCATATCGTGGCTGCTTCCAATGCAGTGATCGAGCCTGCGCGTGACCGAATGAAGGTCGACCATCCGATCCGGATAAACCGTGCGCGCGTCAAGGAACCGCCAGGCGGAAAATGGGAAATGCTCGATCCGGTTTCGCTAGGGCGGGTGCAGATCCTACCGGCGGGTAAGGATCCTCTACATCAGGCGCGGGCCGTGATGGCCGAACTGGAGCGGCTGCGCGGTCTGGATGATGCGAACTGGAACTGGGCCAAATGTGCCGTCATTGCGCGCGAGTGGGAATATCTCGTGCCTGTCCGGGCGTATTGCGAGGCCTGCGGGATTCGGGCACAAATGGCGAACGAAGACATTCCGGGTTTTTGGCGCCTTAGGCAGACAAGGGAGTTCGTCGATTGGCTACGCGGATCCGAGTCTGGAATTGTTGACGATGCAGATCTGCGCGGTTGGCTAGCCGCAAGACCTCAAGACCTGTGGCGTGACCTGCTGTGCCAGGCAGTGGAGGAGCATGCATTGGAGTCCGGCGGCGGTCAGACCCCGGCCAGCCATTTTGTCGAATGGCTGGCGGAGTGGGGCAGGGACATTCGCCGTCGTCAGCAGGGCCTGTTGCTGCTTTCCGCACATCGGGCAAAAGGGCTTGAGTTCGATCATGTGGCCTTGCTGGATGGTGGATGGGATCGAGTAGGGAAGGACGAGGATCCAGACGCGGCCCGCCGACTCTATTATGTCGCGATGACACGTGCGCGGAAGACGCTGACACTTGCCCGCTTGGATGGCTCGCGGGGATTCCAGAACGGGATCGCG
>JAJEAY010000167.1 GCA_022824145.1 Rhodobacter sp.
CTCCTGAAGAGCACCTTCGGTTACGACCGCTTCCGTCCGGGCCAAGCAGAAATCGTGGAAACAGTGCTTGCGGGCGAGAACGTGCTGGCTGTGATGCCAACTGGCTCCGGAAAATCGCTGTGCTACCAGATTCCGGCCCTGGCAACAAAAAGCCTGACCGTGGTTGTGTCGCCTCTCATCGCCTTGATGCGCGACCAAGTGGCGGCACTTCGCCTGAACGGAGTGGCGTCCGGCGCACTCAATTCGTCCACGCCTCGCGCTGATGCCGCCGATACACACCGCCAATTGCGCGAAGGCCGCCTGCGTCTGCTCTACATCTCGCCGGAAAGGCTCATGCAGCCAAACGTCCTGGAAGGCCTCGCCAGATACCGGCCAGCGCACTTCGCTATCGACGAAGCGCACTGCATCTCACAATGGGGTCACGACTTCCGGCCCGATTACCGTCGCCTCTCCGAACTACCGGAATACTTCCCTGACATCCAGATCAGCGCTTTCACGGCGACAGCCGATGCCATAACGCGCCAGGACATTGTTGAGCGGCTTTTTGGTGGCCGCGCCAAAGTCTTCGTCGCTGGCTTCGACCGTCCGAACCTGGAAATCGCCATCGCGCCCCGAAGTTCCGCTGCACGACAGATTGACACTCTGCTGCGCCGGCATTCCGGGAAGTCCGGAATCATCTACACCCTGTCGCGCAAAGAAGCCGAGCGAACCGCACAGCGCCTCTCTTCGGATGGACACACTGCGCTTCCGTACCATGCCGGGATGGACAATTCTGTCAGGGACCGGCACCAGGACCGCTTCTTGACAGAAGGCGGTGTGATCATGGTTGCGACCATCGCGTTTGGAATGGGCATCGACAAACCTGATGTCCGCTTTGTCGTTCACGCCAACATACCGTCAAACGTCGAGGCATACTATCAGGAAATCGGTCGGGCTGGGCGTGACGGACTCCCCGCCGAAACCCTCATGCTCTACGGAATGGACGATATCAGACTGCGCCGTCTGATGATCGACGACTCCGAACGGCCAGAAGAGGCGAAGCGAGTCGAGCATCAGCGCCTCAATGCACTGCTGACCCTGTGCGAGACCGCGAGTTGCCGACGGCAGGCGTTGCTCGGATATTTCGGTGAATCCTGTAAACCCTGCGGCAACTGTGATCGCTGTTTGGCCCCAGTCGAAACGGTCGACGGCACAATAATCGCTCAGAAGGCGCTTTCCGCAGCATACCGAACCGGGCAACGCTTCGGCGCCGAACATCTGATCTCGGTGCTGAGGGGCGAAGCAACAGACAAAGTGCTCCAGCACCAGCATGACCGATTGCCGACATTCGGTGTCGGAGCGGATATCGATAAAGCGCTCTGGCGCTCCTATCTGCGCCAGCTTGTGGCAATCGACGTGCTCAAAATAGACATCGGCGGCTACGGTGCTCTGAAACTAGGTGGCGGGAGCCGAAACGTGCTGAAAGGCTCGGAAAATGTGGCGCTGCACGGTGAATCCGCCGGACGACGCAAGGCGCGCAGACCCATTGTGGAACGGGTGCCAGAAGGCATCGACCTGACGCTCTTTGCTGAGCTCAAAAAAGTGCGGCTGGAGATCGCAAAAACAGAAGGGGTGCCGGCGTTCGCGGTATTCCATGACCGCACTCTTCAGGAGATGGCTGCCCGCAAGCCGCAAAGCACTGAAGAGCTATCCGCATGTCACGGAGTGGGTGCCTTGAAAACTAGCCGCTATGGCGAGCGGTTTCTGTCGGCAATCAAGGATGCTGTGGACATTCAGCCATCAGCGGAGGTCGCCGACAGCCCGGAACAGGAAGGTCCGGCAACTGAACAGCCATCTCTTGTGCGTGATTTCGATGCGAGGCTGTTCCATCTGCTCAAAGCGTTGCGGAATGGGATCGCAGAGGCTGAAAGCACACCGCCTTACGCTGTGTTCCACAAATTCAGCCTGCAGGAGATGGCGGTAAATCGTCCGCGGACACTAGAGGCATTGGCAGAGTGCTACGGGGTCGACACCGCGAAGGTCGAGCGCTACGGCGAACGCTTTCTAAAGGTGATTGAGGACGCAGCGAGCGATTCGGTGAATTCCGAGGACAAGCAGGATCCGCAAAATCAGGAACTCGTTTCAGAGCCTGACTTTTCGGACAAACATGACCCCGTTCTGCTTGCCAGACTCCAGGCGAAGCGTCTTGAAATTGCCCAATCGGAGGGCTTGTCGCCGCCTGCGATATTTCCGGACCGCACCTTGATGGAGATGGCCGCTCTCCTGCCAAACTCGCCAGACGCACTGGCGGAATGCTACGGGGTCGGTCCCAGCAAGCTAGACCGCTATGGTGCGAGATTTCTGGAGGCAATTCGCACCGCCGGAAGGTCGGCTGCGCAAGACCGATCGATTACTCCGAAATCCGGAGTGCCGTCATGCAGGCTGAGCAGGAACCGACCAGTTTTCTCGTCGAAACGCGACTGAATGTCAGCGATCAGCTTCTTACGGGTTGCAAGCAGTTCATCAAGGCCAACAGATGTCCTGGTCATACCTTCGAACTCCCGTGAATAGGGTTGATCGAGATCCTTCAAATGCGGGTTCAGCAGTTCATGCCGGACGCGCGGAGCAGGCAATGTAGATTAGAAAGGTGCGAAACAGATCGTCTGTCAGACCTTCGTTCTCGTAGAGCAGCTTTACGTCGTAGAGGTCACGAGGGTGTTGGCGGTCCACAGCGGCATGCAGTTTGCCACCGAACAGGTCTTCGAAAGAGACGATTTGCATTTCTGCATTTCTGCATAGCTAAATACGTCTGTGACAGCATCGGTGACCGGGCGGATTTCGGGATTGTGGACAACACCGCGGATTACAGGCGATGTCTCGATCTTGACCTTGACACCTTCCAAGCGGGCAAGCACGCGGGTTGCACCGCCCCCGCCACCTTGGATGCGTTGCGCTCTTGCGCCCTTGATTCCGACTTTGATTGCATCGGCGATGCGATCCATCGTTTCATTGACTTCGGCCAAGCTCTCCGCGCGCTCCTTTATCGGCAGGTAGGTCAGATCGATGTCGACCGAGAGGCGCGGCAGGTCACGATAGAATAGGTTGATGGCGGTCCCGCCTTTGAGTGCGAAAACTTTTTCCTCCGCTACGTGGGGCAGCAGCCGCACAAGAAGGGCCACCTGGGCTTCGTATGCCTTACGCGCCAGTTTCGGACTCCGATTCAGCAAATTCCTTTGGCACCATGATCCGATAGCGCGGATGTATCTTACCGCCTTTGATCAAGGCACGATCACCGCTCCCGAGATTGAAATCATCGGGATCGAGCCGTTTTCGCCAACGGTGATTGTGACGGTCAGCGAACACGAAGAAGAGGCGCCTTACCTTGATCTTCCTGCAGCTGTGCAGGAGCGCCGTAAGTGTTTTTGGACGCAATGTCGTCAAGCCTTCAAAGACCATGTCGAGGTTGTGAAAGGTCTCATGGCCCGGCAATTCATCCAAGGCTTCCATGACTGCTCGTTCGGGTGTCGACATTCGCAGGCTCCAGTCCCACGGCAGGGTGCCTTTTGAATTGTTTTCGTCCTTAGTGACAGCAAGTGCGCGTTCGTTGAACAGCGTTGTCTTGCGCGTTTCGATCAACGCGTCGAGCGGCAGCTTCCTGAGCCAGTTGGGAACTGTCTCGCCATAGACCGAGACTGGGGCGTTGCTGCCGAGGCGCAGATAGTGATCGTAGCCTTGTTGAGAGAGTGCAGTCGTGCCGCCGACATGGACCTCGTAGCGCATAATGTGCTGCATGGAGAGTATGCAGACCTTCCAGTCTATGGTGTTTGGGGCCGACGGATTGGGAGTGGGGCGGCGGAAGACGCCGCGATGAACACGCTCGAGCCAGCCCCGCCTGACGTAGTCGCGAAAGGTTTCGTAGGCGAAACCGTGCGAGGTAAGCCATCTGGCGTCGACAAGATACCCAGAGGGTACCGCGTCGAGAATCTTCTTCAGATTTTGCGATCTTCCAGTGCTCATAACGCTGATAATAGCATTTTTTCAAAGTGATTGCCAAGCACTCTTTGAAAATGACGTGTTATCAGCGCTATAAACGCTTTTTGCATCCCATTGCAAAGACATGTAAAACGCGCCTAATGCCATCAACAAGAACAAAGATGCGCGAAAACCGGTTGCTGATGTGACTGTGCGTACAACCAGCCTCGATTCCCAACGACTGCGATTGATGTGAATCCACCAGATCGGATTATGGGACGCTGATCCGCGGAATGCAGATCGGAGCTTGAATGCCGACGGTGGCCTCCGTGGGTCGATGCTGCATATCGGAAACCCCATGGACTTTAGCTCAAATGGCAATAACATGGCATGTTGTATCGACGGATTCTGCGTGAACGCGGAAATGCGGCATAAGCACCGTCTCAAACACGGGTTTCCGATAGCGTTTGAACTGGGGCATCGATCACTGTAAGGCAGCGAAAAAACATCTGTAGAGAGGCATATGCTGCGTCCGCTCGCAATGCTGGTTTCCAGCGCATTCCTTCTGTCCGCCTGCGAAACCGGACAGATAACCGCGTCCGGCAGCTCGCCCGGCTTGAGACCGGACGGCACTCCCCTGCCTCGGATTTACCGGATTCCGGCGAGTGACGAGCCGCGGGTAGTGTTCCGGATGCTCGATTCCGTCAACGCCCTGCGACAGGCCGCTGGCGCCGGCCCGGTGTCACTGGATGCCGGTCTGAACTCAGCCGCAGCCACGCACTCGCGGGACATGGCACTCCAGAACCGCCCCTGGCATTTCGGATCCGACGGGTCATCGCCATTGGAGCGTGTCTGGCGCGCGGGATATCGCCAGACAGTCATTGGCGAGGTCATATCAGAGACATTCGAGACCGAACTGGAGACTCTCGTCGCCTGGATGGAACGGGAGGATACCCGCAGTGTGATCCTCGATCCCAAAGCCGAGCATATGGGTTTTTCCTGGCATCAGGAACCCGGCGGAAAGCTATGGTGGACCTTGTTGATGGGTGGCGGCCCCGAGCCGGTAGAGCCTACGCCAAATCCGGTCGTTCTCCATCAGGGTCAGGGATAGATGTCGACAGGCGTACCGATCCTTACCATTGCGTAAATCAGATCCATCTCCCGGTTTGAGACGGAAATGCAGCCTTCCGTCCAGTCAGTGCCGCGTCGCTTTGACGGGTCGCCCCTGCCATGTATGAAAATGTCGCCTCCGGGACTCTTTCCGTTGGCGCGGGCCGCCGCCGCATCTCTCGCATTTGGATACGAAAGACCCAGCGAGAGATGGAATTTACTGTTTGGATTGCGGCGGTTCACAAAGTAACGGCCTTCGGGTGTTCGTCCGTCACCTTCCCATTGCTTGTGTCCGACGGGCGCGAAACCAAGGTCTATCCTATGGCGGCTCAGGATCCTGTCATTATGTACAAGCATCATGCGCCGTTCCTCCTTCAGCACCACGACGCGGGTCACTTCAGGCCCGTCGTAGGTGCGGGACTTCGAACAGCCACCAAACGCCATAACAAGCGCCAGGAGTAACCCGGCGACCAATGCCCGCATTGCCTCTTGCCCTTTCGGCTTTCGTTTTGAAGCATCTTACAGGGCGTGACGCGGGATTGAAACGATATTTCTGGCCTGATTCACTCCGGCCGAGTGTTTAGCTTCCGCTCAATCTCATCAAGCCGTCTCAAGACCTCTTTCCGGCACTCGTCCGTCTCGACGACTTCTTGACCATGGTGCGCGGTCTGCATCGTATCGACGATCAAGGCTACGAACAGGTTCGCAGCGCAGTAAGCCGCAACAATGACAAACGGCACGAAAAACAGCCAGGCAAACGGATAGACTTCCCTAACCGGACGCACGATTCCCATGGACCAGCTTTCAAGTGTCATAATCTGGAACAACGAAAAAGCGGACTTTCCCAAGTCTCCGAACCAGTCAGGAAACTCCGCTGCGAATAGCGTCGTCGCCATGACCGCGCCAACATAATGAACCAGACCCAGCAGCATGAAGACACCCCCCATCTTCGGGAACAGCCTTACAAAGCTCTCAACCGTGTTGCGCAGCCACTCCGATACGGAGACGGCCCTGAACAACCGAAGAATACGCGGGGCGCGCAGCACCGAAAACGTGTCGGATCCAAATACCGAAATCCCGACGATGAAGAAATCGAACAGGATCCAGCCCGCCGAATTCCGGCCGTTGGACTCGGGGTCTTTCGATACGAAAAATTCCTTACAGTACGCGTAGATATTGGCAAGAAGCTCCGCGACGACGAACCAGAGGCACAGCCTGTCAACGGTATGGACAACGTTTTCTTCCCGCTCCATGACCCAATTCGATGTCACAAGTCCAAGAATGACCGCGTTGAAAAGGATCACGACGGTGAGGCGGTCCATCCAGTTCTGTTAGGAAATATATACTTGGCGAACCATACGAGTTCCGGTGCCAGTTCGAAGCCTTCTATCACGTCTTCGCCAGATGGCGGTCGCCGCTGAGCGCTGGGAGGATGCCCGAAGGGCACCGGCTATGCCCATTCCGTCTTCCTATGCGCTACAGGGATTTCTCCCGATCTTCGTTCTGGTTGACCCTATACAATGCCCCGGCAATGATGCCGGCCGGCACCGCAACAATCCCCATCCCACACATTAGGATGACGAACGTGAACAGTTTCCCGCCTGTTGTGACAGGATAGACGTCACCGTAGCCCACAGTCGTGAGCGTGACCGCTGCCCACCACAGGCTGTGCAAGACGGACGAGAATGCCTCCGGTTGCGCCGCATGCTCGAAGTGATAGATGCCGAGGGCCGCGAGGTAGAGCAGAATCGCGGTGACAGCTGAAAAGAGCACGATCTCTTCCCTCGCCAGCGCGAGTGCTTCCCGAAACCGGCTCATGGCCTGACTGTATCGGGAGAGCTTCAGAATACGGATGATACGGAACAGTCGCAAGATCCGCAGCGCTCGCAGGTCAATGGCTCCCAGTGTAAGGCAGAACGGGACAATCGTCATCAGGTCGACGATTCCATAGAAGCTGAATATGTAGCCGAACTTCCGCGGAGCGGTCACGATACGCAGGCAGTATTCAAGAGCGAAAAGCGCCAGGACAAAAATCTCGGCTATAGTGAGGAAGGAACGTACAGGCTGGGAAAGGTCCGGCAAGGTGGCAATCGAAAGCATGACGATTGAAATTACGATCAGGGCAATAACGGTCCAATCGAAGATGCGCCCCGGTGTCGTGTCGCTGCGTTGTACGATGTCAGCAATACTCATGTGCCTAAACCTCACGCTGTTACGCCCACCCACATATATCGCACGGCCACTCCATCGCCAAAACAGATTTTTGACGACGGTCGGTTTGGTTAAGTAAATAAGTCCCATTCTTTTCAAACAGAATCCTCACGCTCTGCCAGCGCAGCCCGTCAATCAAATTCTCTCACATCCATCCGCTCCGGTCAGTTCAGCTCCGGCTGCGGATGCTACATTCCCCTCAATTGCGCAACAACCGCGCAACGAGTTCGACATGGGCCGACCAGCGAAACTGGTCGATGACCTCAATCCACTCGATCGCGAAGCCAGCGGCGACAAGGAGGCGGCAGTCGCGCGCAAAGGAAACCGGATTGCAGGACACCATTGCAACGCAGGCGATTTCGCTTTCCGCAATTGCGGCTGCCTGCGCCTTTGCGCCGGCACGGGGCGGGTCAGCCACAGCTGCGCCGAACTTCGTCAGCTCTTCCCGGACCAACGGACGACGGAACAGATCGCGGGTTTCGGTCGTAATCCTTTTCAGTCCCGTCCCACCGCGCCACGCGGACTCTAGGGACCGGAGCATCTCTGCGCTGGAGTCAACCGAATGAACCTCAGCCATTCGCGCAATCGGTAGAGTCAGGGTTCCGCAGCCCGCAAAGAGATCGACTACCTTTCGGGCATGACCCACAGCCTCGGCGACAGCGCCAATAATGATGGCCTCTCCTGACTTCGTCGGCTGAAGGAACGAGCCGGGCGGCGGAACAACAGTTGTGCCGCAGAGATCCTGGCAGGGCCGGTCCATCTCCGCGACGAGATCTCCATTCCAGGTAAGGCGCGCGACCGCATGATCAGAGGCGATCCGCGTCACTTCATCAAGAAGTCCGGCTTCCAGCTGTTTGCCGCCGACAGCGCAGATATCAGCGCCCTTCTCGCTTGAAATCACCGTGAAGCGCAGCTCGCCCCGTCTGGACGCTCCTGCCATGACCATCCGCTCCAGGGCGGGAAGAAGCGCCATGATATCGGGCGCCAGAAGAATACAGTCCGGGATGTCAACGACCACGTCCGAAGCGCGCGCATGAAACCCGACCACCGCCCGGCTCTTCATCCGGCGACCGGAAAACACGGCCCTGCGCCGCGAAGCCCTTGGTGACGTATGAACGTCCCTTATCGGCGCCGGAAGCCCGAATTTTGCAAGAGTATCCCGAACGACCTGTGCCTTCCAGCCTTTGACGAACGAATCCGAGGCATGCTGCAAGGCGCATCCCCCGCAAGTGCTGAAATGGCGACACGGAGGGCTTACCCGATCCGGAGACGGCGTTACGACCGCAGGAGCAGGGATCCGGCCGGACCTGATCTCTCCGGCAACGACCTCACCCGGCAGTGTCAGGGGAACATGCACTGGCCCGGCGGCAATTCCTTCACCACCAAGATCCAGCCGTTCAATTAGATGACTCATTCGGCCGCCTCGGCCGTTCCGATAAAACCACCGGACTGCCTGTTCCAGAACCCGGCATACAGCCCCTGTCTGGCAAGAAGCTCGGCATGGTTCCCCTGCTCAACGATTCTCCCGCCGTCCAGCACCAGAATCCTGTCAAGTCTGGCAATCGTCGACAGACGATGGGCGATTGCGATGACGGTTTTGCCCTCCATCATGCCATAAAGCGTCGACTGGACAGAAGCCTCTACCTCGCTGTCGAGAGCGCTCGTAGCTTCGTCCAGAACAAGAATCGGAGCGTCCTTCAGAATCACCCGGGCGAGAGCTATCCGCTGACGCTGTCCGCCTGAGAGTTTCACGCCGCGCTCACCGACATGCGCGTCGTAACCGCCGCGGCCGTCTGCGTCGCGCAGACCTAGAATGAATTCATGCGCTTCAGCCTGCTTTGCCGCAGCGACGACATCGTCCTCAGTGGCGTCGGCTCGACCGTAAAGGATGTTTTCCCGGACGGTACGGTGCAGCAGCGAGCTGTCCTGCTGAACCATTCCGATCACCTGCCTGAGGCTGTCCTGCGTGGTCTTGGAAATATCCTGGCCATCGATCAGAATACGGCCCCGCTCCGCCTCGTAGAATCTCAGCAGCAGCTTCACCAAAGTCGATTTTCCGGCGCCTGACCGACCCACAAGACCGACCTTCTCTCCTGGCGCGATCCGCAGGCAGACCGAGTCCAGCCCTCCGGCTCCGCGCCCGTAATGATGTGACAGGCGCTCTACCACGACAGCGCCCTCACGAAACTCAAGCGGCCTGGCATCAGGCGCATCGACCAGCCCGATCGGCTGGGCGATGGTCTCCATTCCCTCCGCAACTACGCCGAGCGAGCGGAAAAAAGTGCTGACCGCCCACATGATCCAGTCAGTCATGGCGTTGAGCCTCAATGTCAGCGCCGCAGCTGCCGCGACCATTCCGACTGATGCCGCGCTGGCCATCCACAGTCCGATCGCCCAACCGACCACGCCGACGACGAGAAGCCCGTTCAGGAGCACCAGCGAGACGTTCATGACTGTATAAAGCCGCATTTCGTGTCCGAATGCCTGACGGGAGCGCTCAATCGCCTCCCGCGCATAGTCAAGCTCCCGGTCATGATGGGCGAAGAGCTTGACAGAATGAATGTTTGTGTAACTGTCAACGATCCGGCCGGTCACCTCGCTGCGGGCGTCGGACGCAGCCTTGGACGCGGGACCGACGCGCTTGATCGTCCAGCCCAGCAGCACAAGATAGAGCGTAAGCCAGATCAACAGTGGAATCACCAAACGGATGTCAGCGCTCCAGAGAAGCGCGGCGGCGCCCGCAACGTAGGCGACCGAATAGGTGATGGCGTCGAAAACATGGTAGACAGCCTCGCCTGCAGCAAGCGGCGTCTGCATGATGCGGTTCGCAATTCGGCCAGCGAAGTCATTCTCGAACCAGCCAACGGACTGCCGAAGCACCTGAACATGGGCCCGCCAGCGGATCAACGCACCGAAATTCGGCAGGATCGTATTGTTCAGCAGCACGACGCCGAGCATCTGGATCAGCGGACGTCCGATCAGAAGGAAAGCGGCGGCCAAGACCAGTTCAAGCCCATAGCTGGCCCACACCTCGGAAGGACCGCCGGAGCCCAGCAAGTCGACCACGCGGCCCAAATAATAGATCAGGCCGATCTCGACTCCCGCTGCGATCACCGACATCAGCGCGGTCAGGGAATAGTATCCCTTGAATGGTTGGGAATAGTCCCAAAGGAACGTAAACAGTGTACGCGGCGGCGTATCCGTAACGCGGTACGGAACATAGGGATCGACCAAGGATTCAAAAAACCGGAACACCGGAACTTCCCCCACAATCCTAACGACCGGCACCAAGCGACACGGGAGCGGCAACTGGACCCGAAAGACAAGTTGCCGAGCAGTCAGATTCGGCAGCTTCCGGCTGCCCCTTAAGACAGCGCCTCACCTACAGCATTGATTAGGGCATGTCACGGATTCCGGCAGAAATGCCGGATCACTCAGGCCAGTTGAGCAAAGACGTTCGGTCAAGCTCATAGCCGGAGTCAATCCAGACTGCCTCTAGAGAACGAAGCCTGCGGCCTAGATCCGAGCCGCGGCAAGAGCGCGGCAGGTCGCTGGCGGACAGGGGAAACTTGGCTCGTGCACCCTTGTCAAGCTCCGCTTCAAGAGCTGGTGGAAGTGCGGCGCTACGCAGCGCGGAGCGAACAAGTACCGCATCACGCGCAATGCCGCGCCCAAACCTGTAGGCAAGTTCGGAAGGGCCGGTATCCGAAGCTGACGAAGTGCGAAGCAGATCAAGATTCCGTAGGACAGCTTTCGACAGGCGCAGTTTCTGCGCAAGACCGTTGCCTCCCAGAACCGCTAGCCGCCGAACCGGCTCCGGATCCACTTGGGTTTCCGATTCCAGCGCCATCAGTGCTGGCAGAGCCTCGGGTGAGGAGCCAGGCAGAATCCGACCCAGGCACCCGCAGGAAGCCATTGCGGCAACTGACGAAGCCGGATCCCGCGCACTGAGCAGTTTAAGCGTCTCGCTGCCAACCCGCTCCCTGGACAGCTTGTCCAGCCCATCCAGATTCGTAGCACAGGCGGCGAGTCCTTCTTCGTCGAGTCCTTTTGCCGGATCTCCATACCATGCATGGAACCGGAAGAATCGGAGAATGCGGAGATAGTCTTCCCGTATCCGCAAGTCGGCATTCTCGATGAATCGTACCCGACGGGACAGAAGATCGGAATAACCGCCGAGTGGGTCGATCACGGTGCCGTTCCGCTCTGCATAGAGTGCGTTCATCGTGAAGTCCCGGCGACGCGCATCGTCCGCAACTTCTGAAGAAAACGCGATCACCGCGCGCCTTCCGAAAGTCTCGACGTCTTTGCGGAATGTGGTGACCTCATGGGGAATCCCGTTCGAGACCACGGTAACGGTTCCATAGTCAATGCCGGTGGGGACCGGCTTCAGACCTGCCTGTTCAGCGAGCCTGATGACCTGGTTCGGTATGGCGTCGGTGGCAATGTCGATGTCACTGACCGGTGCGTCGAGCAATTCGTTCCGTACGCAGCCACCAACAAACAGCGCACGGTGACCCCCGCTTGCCAAGGCGTCAAGAACGGCCTTGGTCTCCGGGCGGGACAGCCAGTCACAGTCCAGCCGCATCAAGTCGAAACCCTCTCCGCGAGTACCCGCAGAATGCGGGCGGTGGCCCCCCAGATATAGTAAGGACCATACGGCACGGTATAGTAGTACCGCCGCTGACCCCGCCAGCGCCGCGACTGCACCGAATAGCGGGCCGGATCGGCGATATGGGAAAAAGGAACCGTGAACACTTCCTCGACCTCTCCCTGCTCCGGTAACGGCTGGAAGTCACCGACGATCTTTCCCAATACCGGAGTGATCTGGAACAGCGTGACCGTCTCATGGCAGGGCAGGAGGCCGATTACTTCAACGTTTTCGGGCTTCAGGCCGATTTCCTCATGCGCCTCGCGCAGTGCGGCTTCAACTGGGCCAGAATCGTCCTTTTCGATCTTTCCCCCAGGAAAAGCCACCTGACCGGGGTGATGCTTCAATGCCGATGATCTTTTCGTAAGAACCACCTTCAGCCCGCGTCCAGATTCCTGGATCGGAACAAGCACGCCGGCCGGCCGGAGGCTGGGCCGTTCCGAAGGAGCGGCGTCCGGATTGAGATCGAAATCCGACGTGCCGCTGCCGGAAACCTGTAGCGCCGACCTGATCCTGCCGATGGGATCAGTCATCCCCGGTAACTTCCGGATTCGCTTCGAAACCCAGCGTTTTGGGATCGAACTCGTAATGAGATCCACAGAACTGGCAGTCAGCCGTTACGAGCCCTTGGTCCGTAGTCATGTGTCCGATGTCGCGCGCCGAATAGATGGAAAGGCTGCTCCGAACGCGGTCGGCCGAACAGGTGCATCCAAACCTGACCGGCTGAACCGGAAAGACACGCGGCCCTTCCTGATGAAACAGCCGCACCAACAGGTTGGATGAACCGACATGGGGACCGATGAGTTCCATTTCGTCGACCGTATCCAGCAGAACGTTCACGCGCCGCCAGTTCTCTGCATCGTCGCCGTTCAGGATATCAGTCGCCGCCAGCGGATCGGCATCATACGGGCGGTCCGCAGCTGCGGAAGGAGATGCCTTGGGCATGTGCTGTATCATGATGCCGCCAGCGCGCCAGCGTTCGATTTCGCCAGGTATCCGCGACCGGCCGTGGGCCAGCACGAACCGGCTTGGCAACTGTTCGGACTGCGCGAAAAACGTCTCCGCACAGGTGGCCAGCGAGCCTCCGGCAAGGGGGGTCACCCCTTGATACGGGGTGGTGCCGTCGCCTTGGTCAATCAGGATCGCGAAATATCCCTCGCCTATCTGGGGAAATCCCGGCCCCTCGACTTCGATTCCAGCCTCGTCGAAACTGGCGTAAGCGCGAAGCCGTGCCGGTTCACCTTTCTCTGTCGGCGCGTAATTGTCCGTTGCGATCAGCCTTACCGGACCAGTGCCCCGCACTTGGAGCGACAGCTTCCAGCGCAGCTTGATCGTCTGCCCGATCAACGCGGTCAGGATCGCCGCTTCTGCAATCAGCGATTCAATGGCTGAAGGATAGTCATGCCTCGCCAGGACGCTGTCCAGTGTCTCACCAAGCCGAGCCACACGGCCGCGGACGTCCGCACCATCAAGCTGAAATGGCAGGACGGCGTCGTCCCATTCAGTCCGGGATCCAGTAAACATGGGGTTCCTTTGGGGATTTTCGGTTGGCATACCGCGACAAAGGCTGATGAGCAACTGACACTGACATACTGCGCTTATGACCAAAAGATACGGAGAAGCAGTGAAACCGGGAATCCGGTATCGGTACCGCCCGGGCGTCTACGCCATTCTGGCGCGCGGCTCAAACGTTCTGCTGACACATCAGTCCCAACCGATCCCGGAACTCCAGCTGCCTGGAGGGGGGATTGATCCGGGCGAATCCGCAATCGGCGCGCTTCATCGGGAAGTGCTCGAGGAAACGGGCTGGCGGATCGCCTCTCCGCGTCGAATGGGAGCCTACAGGCGATTTACGTACATGCCGGAATATGGCCTCTGGGCGGAAAAAGTCTGCCACATCTATTCGGCCTTTCCCGTTCGGCGACATGGACCGCCGCCGGAAAGCTGCCATACGGCGGTGTGGATGCCGATCCATTCAGCGGTCATGGAGCTGGACAGCGAGGGCGACCGTGCGTTTATGGATCTTTACCGGAACCGCCGGGCAATCGGTGCTTGAGTCACTTTTTGCCTTTCCGCCTTCGCCATTAGCGTTGGCTCGACCGCAACTTCGAAATCCGGCAGCCGGAGACTCCGGACTGCGGCTGGTTCCTTCTCGGGTCTGAGATCCAGTTTACCGAAGCCGGTCTCGATGATTGCCGACGACGACGCACTGTGGAATTTGAGATCCCGGATAGAGATCGGCTGGCGCCTGACATCAAGGCGCGGGCGGGCGCCAGGAAGGCTCCCGAAGCGTTCGGCCATAGCTGAGCGACCTTGATACGACGTGACGCTCTATATAGGGACGCTGCCATGCTGGGTCCGCGGCTCATCGACCTTTACTGCGAACGTACTGCGCCCGGATTCTGGGACGAACCAGTCAATGCAGTCAGCAATGCCTCCTTCCCGCTTGCCGCCGCCTGGACGTTGCCCGTGGCACTGCGGCGGGGAAAGCGCGACCCTCTGGAACTCATCCTAATCGCTATCGGCGGCTCGATAGGAATTGGATCCTTCCTCTTCCATACATTTGCAAGCCTGGCAGCGGAACTGGCCGACGTGATCCCGATCTGGAGTTTCGTCGCGCTCTATGTAATTGCCGTCATCTGGAGGACAACCGGGCAGGACGTCATCCGGACCTTCCGGATCGCTGCGATTGCCGCCGTAGTGACCTGCATTGGCATACCACACGCGCCCTGCAGTCAGCGACACCCGCAATCAGGCCAACCCAGATGCCCCCTATACGAAAGGACAACCCATGGCCGCCAATGCGACAGCCATCCAAGACTACATTCAGGATATCAAGACCAACAGCGCAATGCAGGGTGACATCGCCGAAAGCCTGCTTGAGCTCTTTCGCAAACATGGTCCGGACCTTCGCGAAGACATCAAATACGGCGGCATCGTCTTCCTGAAGGACGGCAAGATCATCGGCGGCATCTATTCATACAAAGATCACTTGTCGGTCGAATTCAGCAATGGAGCGCAGTTTGACGACCCCAATTCGCGGCTCGAAGGCAGCGGCAAGCATCGGCGCCACCTGAAATTCCGCGATCTGGACGATGTCCTGGGCCAAGACACCGAAACATTCATTCAGCAGGCCACCTAGAACGTCCCACCTACGGCGTTCCCCGAACGTCCATGCGTCCACTGCAATTGCTGAAAGGCGAACAAATAAAGAACGGAGACATTGAATTTCCGGCGACCGCCTGTTCGGAGAAATAGGCGGTCTGCCCATTGATGTGCTCGACGATGTGCCATTGCTAAGGCGCGTGCTTGAACGGGCAATTCCGAAATGCAGGGCGACCCTGCGGCAGATCGTGCATGAAAAATTCGAACCGTATCGCGTCACCATGATCGCCGTCTTGTCGGAATCTCACGCGTCGTTTCACATGTTTCCGGAAACGGGTGACGTGTTCACCTGCGGGCATTGTGACCCCGAAGCGATCTTCGAGGACATGGCGGCGCAGTTCAATCCCGGATACTCCACCTTCAAGCAGATTGTGCGGGAACGTCCCGGTGCGGCGCAGGCCAAGGCAATGTTGGCGGCCACGGGTGCCTGAATAACCAAAGCGGCCGCGCGGAAGACCGCCCGGCACAGCGTTGTGCGGCGTGCATCACTCCATGCTGACGGGCGTACAGATCTCCAAGAGCACACCCGACGGCGACGAGATGTAGGATACCGTTTGGCCCCATGGCTTCTCGACAGGGCCACGCAATTCACTGCCGCCATTGTTCAGAGCCGACTGGTGTGCCGTAGCCACGTCATCCGTTACCATGGCAATCTCGACGCCCATGGGCTGATTGGGGCTGCCCTTGGCATAACCGGCGGGGAAATTGGACTTGCCTAGCTCGTGATCTGCAAATGCCAGAACCGTGTCGCCAGTGTCCAATTCACCGTAGTCGCCACTCGGATCAACAAAGCGTCGGTTCAGTCCGAACGATTTCTCGAAAAACGTCAGCTCTGCATCCACGTTTTCGACATAGGCGATCGTGTATCCAAATCTGATCATCTCACAGGTTCCTCAGTGTTGACCTCCGGGACATTCCCCTGCCCGGGAATGTCCCGCTGTTTGTTGAAACTAGTTGTCTGCCATTATTGGATTGATGGGTATAGCGACTTCAGCTTGATGCGGGCGTCCTCGGTCCGGGATCCGGCGGCCGAGGCACTGGCGGGACAGGACGCTGATCTCTATTTCGGCCATGTTGAGCCAGCTGCCGTGTTTCGGCGTGTGGTGGATCTCGAACCTTCCGGCGAGGCGCGACGCCTCGGCCGGCTCGAACGTGTCGTACAGCGTCGAGAGCCGGTGCGTGTTGAGGTTGTCCATGACCAGCACGATCCTTTTTCCGGGGAAGTGGACGTCGGCAAGGTCTTTCAGCACCCTGGCGAAGTCCTTCCGGGTGCGGCGGTCGGTGACCTTCACGTGGCGCCGGCCGTCGAGCGGAGCGTAGAGCATGAACAGGTTGGCCGTCCCGTTGCGCTCGTACTCGAAGTCATATCCGGCAGGCTGTCCGGGACGGGCAGGCAGCGGCGCGCGCGTCTCCTTGGTCTGCTGCTTGGAGGTCTCGTCCAGGCAGACCAGGACCGTGTCGTCGTCGAAGTCGCGGGCGTAGACGTCGAGAACGTCCTCCATGGCGCACACGAAGTCCGCGTTCGCCTTCGGCGGAATGCACCGGCACTGCCTGAGCCACGGTTTCAGACCGTTTTTTTTAGAGTCTGCCTCACCGTCTCCCTGGAGATGCTCTCGACGGCCTCCAGCTCCACCAGCCGCTCGCCGAGCAGCTTCAGGGTCCACCGCGCATGGCCCGGAGGCGGATCCGAGCAGGCCAGCATCGTCAGC
>JAJEAY010000156.1 GCA_022824145.1 Rhodobacter sp.
GCGGCCTGTACATCGCAGACATGCCATGAGTGCCGGGCGGCGGACGCCGCGAGCCGCGGATCTCAGGCGGAGTTCATCTGCGCGGCCTGCGGCCATGCGGCCAGCGCCGACGTCAACGCGGCGAGGAACATTCCGGCGTCCGGGATTGGCGCCTCTGCACGGCGAGGGGCGTTTGCGTCGGCAACCCCTATGACCCGTGAAATCAGCACCGAGGCGGCCTGATGGTTAGCCAAGTACATAATTCCCAAATATTCCCGGTATCCGCTTCGGTCCCGGCGACCCCGCAATGTCCGAACCCAACAGTCATGGCCATAGGCTTCGACTCAAACGCGGATCATGCCTTCCAGGTCTTTTCCTCGGTCGCCCGAGTGATTATATCAACCGCTGATTTCCTCGAAATCACGGAAGGGGTCCGGCAGGACCGAACCGGATTTCCCCCGCGATGTCTGTCGAAGGAGGCGCAAATGGCGAAACCAATTATGGCGAAGGCAACCGCCGTTTGGCTGGTGGACAACACCACAATCACTTTCAAGCAGATTGCGGACTTCTGCGGGCTGCACGAACTGGAAGTGCAGGGCATCGCCGACGGAGACGTCGCGGCTGGTGTCAAGGGATTCGATCCGATCGCCAATAACCAGCTTGAGCCGAACGAGATCGAGAAGGCCGCGAAGGATCCCATGCACAAGCTTGAGCTGAAGGTCTATGCCGCAGCGGAAGGCGAGAAAAAACGCCGCGGTCCGCGTTATACACCGCTGTCCAAACGCCAGGACCGCCCGGCGGCGATCCTTTGGCTCGTGAACTTCCACCCGGAACTGAGCGACAGACAGATTTCCAAACTCATTGGCACGACCAAACCAACGATTCAGACGGTTCGCGACCGCACTCATTGGAACATTTCGAACATCCAGCCGATTGACCCGGTGGCGTTGGGTCTGTGCAGGCAGTCCGAACTCGATGACGTGGTGCAGGTCGCTGCGAAGAAGAAGGAAAGCGAAGGCACTGTCATGTCGGATGACGAGCGCCGCAAGCTGGTGTCAACGGAGCAGAGCCTGGTGATGGAGCCTGAACCGCGCATTCCGACGGCGATATCAGGACTGGAAACCTTCTCGCTTACCGGTGACGGTTCCCACGACTCGGGCGAAAAGGAAGACGATCTTCCGGACGCGGACAGCTTTTTCAATCTGCCGAAGAGCAGCGAAAAGACGGATGAGGACGAGGACTGAGGAATGCTCCGCTTTGTGAAACCGCAGCAATGCAGGTGGAGTGCGGTCATGTAGCCAAATCCGTGCATGTCTGGATGCACGTAGAAGGGAGGGTGATGTGATGGATATCGAACAGCTCACTGCGTTTCTTGCCTGGTGCACGGTGATCAATTTCATTGTTCTCGTTCTGGCAGCGTTGGCTGTCTGGGGCTTTCGGGGATTTGTGGAGCGGCTGCACGGCAAAATGTTCGGGCTGCCGGAAAACTGTGTCCGCGAACAGTATTTCCGCTTTTTTGCGACGTACAAGGTTCTGATCATCATGTTCAATCTCGTACCCTATCTGGCGCTTCGGGTCATCTAGCCCGTCCTTCGCCCTGATCGTGGCCAGGAAGCTCTCCGGACAGACCGTGCATGAGCGGATGACACGCCGGTTCAGCTTTGACGTGAGCGTTTTCCGGGCTCCAGGCAGGTCGGGACATGGACGCGGTCCCGACGGGGAAGTGACGGCGAGGCCGACTGCCTGAGCGGAAGCCCCGGAATTCCCTCCGGAATCGGATGGTGAACCGAGTCAGCCCGCGCCGAACGCCGTTTTCGAGCGACGCCGCTGCTGACGTCCTGAACTGAAGGCATTGAACATCTCACCAGCGGTGCGGTCTATGCACCTTTCCGTGCCCGCAGAGCAGCTGTAATGGTGCCATCGTCCAGATAGTCCAGCTCCCCTCCGATCGGAACGCCCTGAGCAAGCGTAGTCACACGAACCCTTTCCTCAAGAAGGTCGGCGATGTAGTGCGCCGTTGTCTGGCCATCGACCGTGGCATTGAGAGCAAGGATCACTTCAGTCACCTGCTCAGTCTCGATTCTTTCGGCCAGCTTGGGAATGCGCAGTTCGTCTGGCCCGATGTCGTCAAGTGCGGAGAGCGTTCCGCCTAGAATGTGGTAGCGTCCCTTGAATGCGCCCGCCCTTTCCATTGCCCAGAGGTCGACAACATCCTCGACAACACAGATCTCACCGTTCTGGCGGCTTTCGTCACTGCAGATGCTGCAGATGTCCGCCGTGGAAATATTGCCGCAGTTGATGCACTCCCGTGCCCTTGATGCAACGCGCTGCATTGCCTCGGAGAGTGGGGCCATCAAGAGGCTGCGTTTCTTTATGAGGTGAAGCACCGCGCGCCGTGCTGACCGCGGGCCGAGTCCCGGCAGTTTTGCCATCATCCCAATCAGAATTTCGATTTCTTTCGGCCCGTCGGTCATTTGGACGGGACTGTATCGGCTACCGGTTGTGCAGCATGCATCTGTAACTGTGCTCGCGGGAAGGAATCTGCCGGATATGCTGGCTCAGAACGGCAGCTTGATGCCTTCGGGAAGGCCCAGGCCTTGGGTCAGTTTCTGCATCTCCATCTCGCCACGCGCAGTCGCTTTGGCCTGAGCGTTCTTGACTGCGGCAAGAATGAGATCCTCAACCATTTCCTTTTCGTCAGGATGAAAGATTTTGGGGTCAATCTCGACGCCGACAAGCTCTCCCTTGACCGTCACCGATGCCTTGACCAGTCCCGCGCCGCTTTCGCCGGTGACAACGATGCCACTCAGCTCTTCCTGCATCTCCTCCATGCGGGCCTGAAACTCCTTGGCCTTCGTCATGAGGTCGGCCAAATCGCCAAGCTGGCCCATTTTTTTGAACATGTGTTCTCTCCTATGCGCGGGACAGTGCGAAACCTCTAACGGGGTCCAGCGGCTGTTTCAAGCGGGAGGAAACCCAATCCGGACCATGCGAGCCGACATGGCTCCCTTTGCCGCACCGCAGATCCGCGAGACTCCGTCAATCGTTTTCGAAGGGATCCCAGTCCTCTTCGACTTCGGGAAGCGCCTCGGCTTGCACTTGGTCAGCGTGCACTTGGGCGGCGATTTCGTCATGGGACTGGAAGTTCGTGATTTTCGCGTTTGGAAACGCCTCAAAAACGGCCTTTACCAAAGGATGCCGCCTGGCTTCGTCAATCAGCGCCAGCCTGTCGGCTTCCCTGGCTTCCTTGATGGTCTGGCGACCTCCTTCGTTTACCAGAGAGATCACCCAGCGCGCGCCTGTCCAATGCTTCAGCCGCTCTCCGAGACGCGAGGCGAGATCTGAAGGAGCGGTGTCGGTCGGCTGGAATTCGATCCGCCCGGGCTGGTAGCGGACGAGCCGGAGGGAGGATTCAACATCGACCAGCAGCTTTATGTCACGATTCGCCCGAATCAGGTCAATGACATCTTCAAAAACTGCATAACGGCAAAGCGCCTGAGTCGGCTCTACAGCCTGGGCGGCAGCCGTTCGTGTATCAACCGCCAGAGCCATACCCGCATTCGAAATCCGCTCGGCAGCCGCATTGGCCGATGGAGAAGGGGACGCAGGCGCATGACCGCTTGATGAAACGCTGCTTGGGCCAGAAGCCGCAGACGGTGGAGCGGACTGTAGCTTTCGGACCAGATCTTCGGGTGATGGCAGGTCCGCGACATGCGTAATCCGGATGATTGCCATCTCGGCAGCCATCATGGAGTTGGGAGCGCTGGCCACCTCATCCAACGCCTTCAGCAGCATTTGCCACATGCGGGTGAGAGTCCGCATCTGCAGGCGCTGGGCCATATCCGATCCGCGCTCACGCTCATCCGGCCCTATCGCCGGGTCATCCGCAGCCGCGGGTGTAATCTTGACGACGCTTATCCAATGGGTGACTGCGGCGAGGTCGCGCAGAACCGCCAAAGGATCCGCGCCATCGGCAAACTGCGACCCGATTTCCTTGAGCGCACCGGACGCGTCGCCTTTCACGATCAGATCAAAGAGATCCAGAACCCGGCCTCGGTCAGCAAGCCCCAGCATTGCCCGAACCTGTTCCGATGTGGTCTTGCCGGCTCCGTGGCTTAAGGCCTGATCAAGCAGCGAGGTCGCGTCTCGCGCGGAACCCTCGGACGCGCGGACGATCAGTGCCAGCGCGCCGTCGTCGATCATGCCCTGCTCTGCATCGGCGATTCTCCGAAGGAGCTGCATCTGGGCCTCCGGCTGGATCCGCCGCAGATCAAATCGCTGGCATCTGGACAGAACAGTCACAGGCACCTTTCGAATCTCGGTTGTGGCGAAAATGAATTTCACATGCTCCGGCGGTTCCTCCAGCGTCTTCAGCAAGGCATTGAACGCGTTGGTGGAAAGCATGTGGACTTCGTCAATAATGTAGATTTTGTAGCGTGCGCTGGCCGCCCGGTAATGCACCGAGTCAATGATTTCCCTGATATCGTTCACACCGGTTCGGCTTGCGGCATCCATTTCCATGACGTCGACATGGCGGCCCTCGGAAATCGCTCGACAGTTCTCACACATTCCGCATGGGTCGGTGGTGGCGCCGCCGGATCCGTCGGATCCGATGCAGTTCATTCCCTTCGCGATGATTCGTGCCGTTGTGGTCTTTCCCGTTCCGCGGATGCCCGTCAGGATGAATGCCTGGGCAATCCGGTCAGCTTTGAACGCATTGCTGAGCGTTCGAACCATAGCGTCCTGGCCAATGAGGTCGGCAAAGGTCTCCGGCCGATACTTCCGGGCGAGTACCTGATAGCGCCTGTCATCGGCACCGGGTGTGTGTTGGGAATCGGACACGGCCCAGACGTTAGGCCCTGGCTGCGGCGGCGTCCAGAGCAAACGGTTTGCCAATGGATTTGCGCCGGACTAGCGTTTCCCCGTATGCGGTGCGGCAGCCAGTTCGCTGGAAAGGCCAAGCGGGAAGCGCGAAGGGTGGAAACTGGGATCAAAAGCCCCGGTCAGCCTGGTTCAGGCGTTCAAGGAGTATTTGTCCAACAGGCGGGAAAGGGCGACACAGATGCTGAATTCCATTGACAAGCTGCGGCGTCAGGCGAAGGAGCTGGAGCGGTCTTTCGCTGCTGGCACGCCCGAGGCGGTTACGCGCGTGCGCGCTGTCCTTCCGGATGCGGAAGACCTCTCGCTTGTGGATGCGATGAATGTCGTCGCACGCGAGGAAGGCTACACCAGCTGGTCCGGATTAAGGCTTGCGGCCGCCTCGGCCGCGATGGATCGTGAAGCCAAGGCGGAACGCCTGAAAATGGCCCTGTTCTTTGGCCAGCACTGGGCGACGGAAGCGCTGCTCAGGGAAACACCTGAACTGGGCCGCGACAACTTCGGGCTCGCCTGCGCGTTGTATGATATTACGGAAGTCCGTCGCGTGCTGGCAAACGACCCGTCGGCCGCCACGCAGGTCGTTGGAATTCGCCGGCCGATACTGCATCTCGCTTTTTCACAGCACATCCATGGCGGCGGTTCCGAGGCGGATATGCTTGCCGTGGCCGAAGCATTGGTAGACGCGGGTGCGGACGTCAGTGATCACTACGATTTCAACGGCGACGTGAATTCGCCTCTATCGGCCTTGTACGGCGCTCTAGGGCATGCGAACAACCTGACTCTGGCGAAATGGCTGTTGGAACGGGGAGCCGACCCCAACGACGACGAATCGCTCTATCATTCAACTGAACTGGGTCACCGAGACGGACTGCGGCTCCTGCTGAAGAGCGGTGCCCGTCCCGAGGGAACCAATGCATTGCCCAGAGCGCTTGACTTCAATGACCACGAGGCGGTGATGCTTCTGCTGGATGCAGGAGCCGACCCGAACGAGGGCATTGCTGAACATCCCTCAGGCGAGCCGCCCTACGTCATTCCTGCGCTTCATCAAGCGTCGCGGCGTATGTGCGACGCAAGAATGATCAGGATTCTCTTGGACGCGGGTGCCGACCCTTCCGTCCGCTACCAGGGGATGACTCCTTATGCGTTGGCGCGTGTGTATGGAAATGCGGATGCGGCAAGGCTGATCGCTGACGCTGGAGGCGAAACTGATCTGAGCGAATATGAATCGCTCCTTGCGGCCGCCGTGGACGGACCGATCCCCGAGAACAGGTATATTGATCCGGGCAAGCTCAGCGAAGAATACCGCAACCTGATCCGTGCCCTGTTGCATCTTCCGGACAAAATGGCCCATGTCGAGCGACTTGTAGCGCTTGGCGTTGAATATGACCGGCCAGACGAAATGGGGCTTACACCGGTACAGGTGGCCGGATGGGAAGGCCTGCCGGAAGTGATGGCATATTTCCTGCGTCTCAAGCCAGACCTCAGCCACGTCAACGGCTATGGCGGAACGTTGCTGAGCACGATCATCCATGGTTCCGAGAATTGCCCGGCCCGTTCGGACCGGGATCATGTGGCCTGTGCCCGAATTGCGCTGGAAGAGGGAGTCGCTCTTCCAGCGCGTGCGGTCGAACTTGCCGGTGAGCCGGCCATGGCTGTGTTTCTCGCTGACTGGGCGGAAGCTCGGCCCGGCCAGGTGGTCGAAAGCGGCGTCGGCTGAAATAGGAAGCGCCCGGGTTCGGTGAATGCGCTCGCCTACGGAAACTGGCGGCCAGGGCTGTCTATCCTATGGATTGAGAGGCTGGGCAGCGACCCAGGCGAAGTTCGTTGCGGCTGCTTCCTTCCGGACCTGACCGGGTTGGCGAGACGCCTGTCCGCGCCAGCCTCTCTGTGCGGAAGATAGTGCAATGACAATCCGTATTCAATGGTCGCCGCCAGAACAGCAGCAATTCCCGCTAAGTCTGATCCTACCCAGCAGACAGTCATTTCAGCACGAAACAGTTGAAAACAAGGCAAAAACCGTTTCGGACATTTGGTGGAATATAGCCGATCTGGCGCAAAAACTCTGCGAAAAGAAAAGC
>JAJEAY010000201.1 GCA_022824145.1 Rhodobacter sp.
CTTTCCCTGTATTGTTGCATAAGCCGGAATGGGCATGGCTGCTTCTCCTGATAAGAGCATCACGTTGGGGTCTCGTGGCATATTGAATATGCTACGGTTGGATTTTAGGTTGAAATCTTGACAGTAATGCGAAGGATCAAATACAGTAATGTGAAAAATCGCAAATTCCAGGCGACGACTTTGCGTCAGGCAAATCCGCGGGAGAGGGCAAGGGCGTGATTCGACCATTGACATCTCGGCGATGCGATCAGGAAGAAACGACGGGGATCCCTCGTTGCGGCGGTGGTCACCTCGTCGGGAATCCGGTCGCTGTGCCGGGATGCCGGACGTTCGAATCCGCCACTATGGAACAGGTCTCCTTCATCCTCTGTCCATTCGCCTTCGACCACTCTGCCCATTTGCGTATTTGCCTTCCGTTCAGCCTCGAAGTAACTGTAAGGCAAATGAAGTCTCGCCGGCGGTCTCAGAGGCTGACCTGGAATGTGGATGGCCTCCCCGAGATGTGGTATTTCCCTGCTGACTTCAACACCAGACAGGGAGGGCCGCATGGCCTGGAACGAGACCACCCGCGAGAAGCATAAGCGCAGTTCGGACCGGTATGAAAGCGATTTGACCGACGGGGAATGGCTTTTGGTCGAGCCGCTTCTCCCGGCTCCGTCGAAGCCGGGACGTCGCCGCACCGCCGATCTTCGGGCGGTTTTCGACGCGATCCAGTACATGCTGGCGACGGGATGCCGGCGGCGGGCGGTTCCCAAGTGTTTTCCGCCCTTTACGACGGTCCGGAACTACTTCTACGCGTGGCGCGACGGCGGCGTGCCGGAGCGCATGATGGATGCGCTGCGCGGTCCTGCGCGGGAGCAGGCCGGGCGCTCCGCGTCGCCGACGGCGGCCGCGGCCGGCAGCCAGTCGGTGAAAACGACGGAGATGGGCGGCCCGTCGGGATACGACGCGGGCAGGAAGATCAAGGGCCGGAAGCGCCACGCCACGGTGGACGTGGAGGGGTTTCCGGTCGCGGTCCAGGTTCACGCGGCCGACGTGCAGGACCGGGACGGCGCGCCGGACGTCATCCTGGCGATGCTGGAGAAGGCGCCGGAGGTGACGAAGCTCTGGGCGGACGGCGGCTATGCGGGACCGAAGCTGGAGGCCGCGCTGGCGGAGCACGGCCTCGGATCGATCCTGGAGATCGTCCACAGGCCCAAGGAAACAAAGGGCTTCACCGTCCTCTATCGCCGATGGGTGGTCGAGCGGACGTTCGCCTGGCTGTCGTGGTGCCGGCGTCTGGCGAAGGACGTGGAGCGGACCTTGGCGAGCTCCCTGGCCTGGGTCCAGCTGGCCGCGTGCCGGTTCCTGACCCGACGACTGGCGCGGGGGGCAACGCCATGAAAACAAATAACATAATCAAATCAATGAGTTATGATTCAGCCTCTGAGTCTTGATCATCCGCGCGTCCTGCATCAGGGCCTGTCCGTCGACCACCTTCACGCCCCGGGCCTGCAGCGCGAACATGATTGGCGGCTCAATCAGATCGACGCCCACGGGCTCGTTCATCAGCCCGTGCTTTTCCAATTCGCGCACGATCTTGTCGGCCACGGCCTCGGCCCGACCCATGTCCGGCGTCATCGCGCCGCGCAACAGCGGAATACCAGCGCGCGAGCGTTCATCACCGCCCATCCACGGCGCATAAAGCGCGTGGTGCTTTGCGGCGGACCCGAAGTCCCAGAGGATCGGCTCACCGCCTTGCGGCAACAGAGTCCAGCGCGACACCTTGTCCTGCGCCCAGGTGCCGATGTGGGTGGCGGTGATGTAACGCACGTTGGTCATGTCGAAGCACGACAGCGCGCCCATCTCGGAAGCCGCCAGCTTGGCCTTGACCCGGTCGAGCCGTTCGCGGCGCAGGCGGTCGAAGTCGATCCGCTGCTCCCAATCGACCCCCATCGTTCCGTGTGTTGCAATCGACATGATCGTTCTCCCTATCGTTCAGTCCCCGATGTGTCAGGGGTTGTGCGCTGTCCCGATCTTGGTAGCACCGGAGACCCGCGCCCGTTTGAGTAGAAAAATCCGCAGCGGATTCTCTAGGTGGTCGCCGGCACCCAAAGGGCGTCGGCACTCTCTGCTGTGACCTGCTGGCCGCCGGGGGCGCTGACCAGTTCCATCTGCAGGCCCCAAGGGGCAAGGAAGTAGACCCAGCTCAAACCTTTGGAGGGGCCTTCCTCCATGGTCGTCGGATCGCCCTGAACCGTCACGCCCTTGCCCTTCAGATAGGCCACCGCCGCTCCGATATCCTCCACGTAGAATCCCAGATGTGCCGCCCCGGCATCGCTGTTGGGTGGAGTTTGCTGCGACGCGCCGCCAAGTTCATACTGGAACAGTTCGATGTTTGGTCCGTTCTTGCAGCGCAGCATCCTGAGCGTTCTGATCACTGCGCGGGGATGCACGCCCAGATGCACCTGCATCCAGTCGTCATCCGCAACGAAAGGTCCGATCTCATAGGCCACCGTGCAACCGATCACATCGACAAAGAATTGGGTCGCCTCGTTGATGTCGGGCACGGTGATGCCGACGTGCTCGGTGCCGCGCAAGCCAGGCAGGCCGCTCATCGGGTGCTCTTGGCGTCAGAAATCATTGTCATCAGCCGCAACTTCTGCAGTTCAAAGACCTTGTCCTTGACCTCGGCAAAGGCCTGGAGATGCGGCATCTCCATGTGCTTGTCCCACTCCGCCCGGCTGGTCCAGTTCTCATAGAAGGTGAACTCGGCGAGGTCTTCGTCGTCCTGATGCAGCCAGTATTCGATGCAGCCTGGTTCCTGGCGCGTTGGTTCGATCAACCCGGTCAGAAACGCCTTGGTCTCCTCGATCTGTCCGTCAATGGCCCGCAGATGGGCGATCACTGTCAACTGTCCCCTCATGTTGTTGTCCTCCCTATTTTCAGGTGCGTACGACGATCTTCAGATGATTTCCGGCCGGGTCGCACAGCGCCTCGAACCCTTTCGAGACCACATCGGCAGCGTCGATGCGGGCGGTGATGACTTTCTCGACCGGGAAGGTGCCGGAGGCGATCAAGCGCGCGATGCGCGGCCAGACCTGCACCGGGTAGCACCAAGTCGCCTCTACCGTGATGTCCTTGAGGGCCCAGAGCATCGCATCGACACTGGCAGCCTTCATGTGCAAGCCTACCTGCACTACCTTGCCCTGGCGTCGCACTGCCTCGGCGCAAGCATTGAGCGACGCCTCGAGCCCCACACATTCCAGCGCCACATCCGCACCCACGCCTTCCTCGGTCAGGTCCTGCACCACCTCCTGCAGGTTCTGGGAGGTGGGATCGACCACCACGGCATAAGGTGCGATTTCGCTGAGGATACGGCGACGGCTCGGGTTTGGTTCGGAAACGATGATCAACGCGGCACCTGCCGCCTTGGCGGCCAACACAGTCAGCGCGCCGATAGGACCCGCGCCCGAGACGAGCACGGTTGAACCGGCCTCCACCCCACCCCGGTCGACACCGTACATCGCCACGGCGGCAGGTTCGATCATCGCGCCTTGTTCGTCGGTCAGATTGTCGGGCACGGGCTGGGCATTGTAGTCCTTGATCACCGCCTGTTCAGCCATGCCGCCCCAATCCCAGCTAAGGCCGACGCAGCCCAGCTGCGGCGACAAATGATAAATCCCCCGCTTGCCGTAATAGTCATGGCGCGGCGCCACCAGTGGCTGGACCGACACTCGATCGCCCACGGCAACGTTCTCTACCGCATCGCCCACCCGAGCGACCCGGGCTGAAAATTCATGGCCCAGTATCTGCGGATTGGTGGCCCCGGTATAGATATGTGGCTCGGCAGGCGTGACGATGGGCCCCGCAATAAATTCGTGCAGGTCCGTGCCGCAGATGCCGCAGCAGAAGGGTTCGACCAGCACGTCGTCGGGTGCCAAAGACTCCGGCGGCGGTACATCCTCGACCCGAATGTCACGGGCAGCGTGAAAACGAACGGCTCTCATGTTGATCCTCCCAAAGGGGTTGGGCGGTGCATCCGCCACTGCAACAACGCGGCGCGACAACCCCGTCGCGCTATTTTTTTGAAAGCTAGCAAAGGTGCCGCCGGGAAAACGGACGAAAATATCCGATGGGGATGAAACGAGTCCATATCTCGCTTGCCGGGGCCTTGTCGGCTGATGCTATGCTGGGGACAGGCCAAATGGCGGAAGAGGAGAAGCCATGACCATCGTTCTCGGCAAGCTGTCAGATCAGGAACTGTCGCGCGTTATAGATTTTTTGCGCGAAATACGGCAGCCCTTTGACAGCGGCATTCCCGGCGCTCGCGCTGACCCCTACTGGAACATCGTGCTGGAACTGGTGGATTGCCACCTGCAGCAGGTTCCCGTGACCATCACGATGCTGATCGAGATGTCGCGAACAAACTACGGGGTGGCGAACCGCCTGATCACCCGGATGATCGACGACGGTCAGATACTCAAGGTCCCTCGCAGCCCGCGCCACAAGACGCATCTTCTGACGCCAAGCGATGATTTGCTGAAGGCCTTTGTCGACTACGCGTGTCAGATCAAGTCGCACCTGGCGCGGACATTCGGTCTGCGAACTGGTGCAGAAGCAGATGAGTTCTATTTTGGCGGCTCTTACTTTGCGCGTCACATAATTGCGCCGGTTCAAGGGACCGATATCGACACATCGGCCCTGCGTGACCTGCGCTTCCTGCTGCATGACGACAATTACTTTGCCTCCATGCGCAACATGTGGGCAGATTTCCGGACCGACATCGGTCGCATGTCCAGCTTCGACCTGTACCCACTTCCAAAGCTATTTGAGAAGGTTCGGAATGCGCTGAATGACCCGTCCACGGCCTATGACGTGGTGGCGATCAACATGCCCTGGCTTGGACGGCTGGCCGATACCGGCGGGCTGGCACCGCTGGACGATGCAATCAAGGACGCGCCCATCAACCCGCTGGATTTTCACCCTACGGTCTGGAACACCGGCCGCTGGGACGGTCGGCAATACGGCATTCCGATCTATTGCACCGTCGAGATCATGACTGCGCGCCGCGATCTTTTCGAGGCCGCGAACTTGAAGTTTCCGCGCACATTTGACGAAACCATCAAAGCAGCCAAGGCATTGCATCGCCCGGATCGGCAACAATACGGCGTTTCGTGGAATGGCGCGCGAGGGATGCCTATCGCGTCTTCCTTCATGTTCTTCCTGGCCTCCTCTCGGGGATCGGTGATCGACATTCCACGCCGCCATGAAAGCTGGCTGTCCACGATTGATCCGCGCGATCCGAAACTGCGCCTGAAAAGCGAAGAGGGCCTGACCGCCATCGACTTCATGCGGCAGCTGTCCAAGTATTCCGCGCCAGACATCGAAACCAACGATGCCGAAGACAACCTCGATTGTTTCATGTCTGGCCAGGCAGCGATGGCCTATACTTGGACGATGCGCGCCGCACGGCTCGAATACGAGCTGAGTTCCAAGGTCAAGCGCCGGGTTGCTTACCTGCCGCCGCCGGTCGATCGCGGACACCAGATCACCGCACCTGTGGGCGGGTTTCTGTTGGCGATCCCGGGTCATGTCGAACCGAAGCGCAAAGCCCAGGTGCTGAATGCCATCGCCTGGATGGCTTCGCCCGAGGCGATGAAATCCAACGTTCAGAACGGCTTTCCTGTCGCCCCCCGCTTTTCGGTCTGTGCCGACCCCGAGGCATTAGCGTCGTCGCCCATCGTCCAATTGGTTGACCGAATGGCACGACGAAATGAGCTGAACACATGGTCGCGGCCCGCGCTGCCCGCCTACGTTCTGATCGAACGCGTGTTGGGCGAGGAAATCTATGCCGCTGTGTTCGAAGGCAAGGACCCCAAAAGAGCACTGTCCGACGCCGAAGATGCAGTGGCGCAGGCTATTCGAGAACGCGCTGCGCACCCCGATCCTGCCCAGGTCTGGTAGCGCTGCGCCAATGGTGCGTTGGCGGCCCACGATCTCGGCGATGTCCTCGTGGATCATGCCGTTCTGCAGGCAGACGACAAAGCCGTCCTTGGCCAATACCGGCTTGATCAACTCGGTCGCCCAGCGGGTGTCATAGGCCTTGACCACCAGAAAGACCAGATCGAAAGGCACCTTGATCTCGGCCACTTCGCAAAGGCGCAGCGCCTTGACCTCGGCGTGAATCTGCCGCGTCGGCAGGTTCACAGTAAGACCCTTCGCTGCATCGCCTCCACATGGGCAGGCCACTGGTCGATGAATGTCACATCCAACCCTGCGCGCACGAAGTCACAAGCGATGGAGGCGCCCTGTGCGCCGGTTCAGACAAAGGCGATGCGGGGGCTGGCGGTCGGGCTCAGGCTCATTGCAGCGTCATGCCGCCGTCGATCATCAGACACTGCCCGGTCATGTAGGCCGACGCAGTGGAGAGCAGGAAATCAACCGTGCCGACGATGTCGGCGGGCATCGAGGTGCGCCCCAGCGGGATACCGACCGAGAAGTTCTCCATCGCCTCTCCCGGACGGCTGGCGACTCCCATCTCCATCAGGTCGACATCAAGCTGCGTCCAAAGGTCTGTCGCCACCACGCCGGGGCCAAAGGCGTTGACGGTGATACCGTGGGGCGCAAGGCTGCGGGCAGCAGCCTGGGTCAGGCTAATCACTGCAGCCTTGCTGGCGCAATAAGGCGCGAAATCACCAAAACCTGTGCGTCCGGCCATGGAGGCGGTGCTGACGATCCGGCCCTTGTGTCCGCGCGCGATCATCGCCTTCGCGGCCACCTGCATGCCGATCATTACACCCAGAGCGTTCACATCAAGGATTTGCCGCCAATTGTCCTCGGTCGTTTCCAGAAAGTGCTGCGGCTTGTTGAAGCCTGCATTGTTGACGATCCCGTGCAGAAAACCGAAGCGGTCTTCGCAAAGCGCAATCGCCGCCTGAATGTCAGCGCGGCTGGTGACATCCGTACGGTGAAAGGCCGCGCCTTGCCCGTCGGCAACCATGGCCTCGGCGGCTGCCTGACCGGCATCGGCGTCAAGATCGGCAAGCACAACGCCATAACCTTTGGCGGCACTGCTTTGAGCGATGGCAAGCCCGATGCCCCGTGCCGCCCCTGTTACGACAATTCCACCCAATTCCTGTGACATGACGGTCTCCTTGCTTTGGTTCTCAGGCGGCCCTGCGGCCCCGCGCTGCCGAATAGATCAGCGCAGCGGCCAGGATCAGCGCGCCTTGGAAGATGTGCTGGTACATCGTCTGCAACCCCATAAAGGTTACGATGCTTAGAACTTCGGTCAGCAGAACCGCTCCAAGCATCGTACCGATGAACGTGCCCCGCCCGCCCTTCAGGCTGGTGCCTCCCACCACCACTGCGGTGATACTGGCAAGGGTGTAGTTCACGCCCTGACGCGGATCGCCCACACCGATCTGCGCCATCAGCATGACTGCCGCTAGCGCCGTGAACAGGGAACAGGCGACGAAGCCGAGGATGAAGATGCGGTTATTGTGCAGGCCAAGGCGCCGTGCGGATTCCTCATCCGACCCCAGCGCCCTGAGCTGCCGCCCGAAGCTGGTGTTGCGCAGCGCATATTCGGTGGCCAGCGTGATCAGAACCATGACGATGAAGGCGACCGGGATCGGGCCAATCTGCCAGGTGATCTTTTCGATCACCGTGTAGGTGATGTAGCCACCGGGCGCGTCGCGGAACAGGAATGTCACACCCTGCAACCCGATGAACATCGCCAGTGTCGCGGCGATGGCGGTGAAATTGGCGTATCGGATCAGGAACCCGTTCACCAACCCGATCAGTATCGCGGTGCCGAACATCAGCAGAAATCCGGCAAGGATCGTCGCTCCGCTGACCCCGTCGAGCACGAAGAAGGAGGCGATCATCACGCATAACCCCATGAGCGGCCCAACCGAAAGGTCAATGGCCCCCAGCAACATGGTGATGGTCTGGCCCAGGGCAACAAACCCTAGGGCCGTTGCCAGAAGCAGGATGTTGGCGACGTTGAACGACGACAGGAAATTGGGGTTTCCGGCGTAGCCATAGATCGCAAGGGCAATGATCACCAGAATCAGCGGCAAGGCTGGCGCATTGTCGAGCTGCGCAAAATGCCGCCAGCCGTGGCGACTTTCGGTATCCTGCGCTCCCTGACCGCCCTGCGCAGCATCGGCCATGGTCGCGGCCTTGACTGCGCTGGCAACGATACGTTCCTCATTTACGTCCGCCCCTGTCAGTGTTTCCACGACCCGGCCACGCGACATGACCAGCACCTTGTCACAAAGCCCTTCCAGTTCGGCAGCATCGGACGAATTCACCACAACTGGCGTGCCGTTTGATGAGATTTCCCGCAGGATGCGGTAGATCTCCGCCCGTGCGCCCACATCGACGCCCTGGGTCGGCTCGTCTGCGACGATGAGGCCCGGTTCGGATAGCAGTGCGCGGGTCATGACCACCTTCTGCTGGTTACCGCCTGACAGCGAGGACACGGCGGCCTCCATGGTCGCAGCCTTCACGGCCAGCGACCCGAAGGCCTTGGCGACATCCTCAACTTCGCGCTTGCGGCTCAGAACACCTCCGGTCGCGTACCGGCTGAGCGATTCGAGCGCCGCGTTTTCTCGGATCGTAAGGTCGCCCGCCAGACCTTCCGCATGGCGGTCTCCTGGCATGAAGGAGGCCCGGTTCAACAACTGGCGCGGGCTGAGTGACTTACCACCCAGCGACACCTCGCCCTCATAGGGCTGCAATCCGGCAAGCGCGCGGATCAGTTGTTCTTGTCCATTGCCCGCTACGCCAGCAATGCCGATGACCTCGCCCTGCGCGACCTCGAAGCCGACCTCCCGGAATCCGGTGCCGGTAAGTGCGCGGGCCGAAAGGTTGACCGCACCCACCGTGTCGGCCTTGGGCGGAAAGGTCGACCCCAGCCGCCGCCCGACGATCATGGACAGCAGGTCCTCATCGCTCAGCGCATCAACAAGGCCATCCCCCGCCATCTTGCCATCGCGCAGTACAGTGACGCGATGGGCGATCTGCCGGATTTCAGCCAGACGGTGTGTGATGTAGATGACCGCAGTGCCAGAGGCGACCTCGGCGCGAATACGGTCAAACAAAAGCTGTGTGGAGTCCTGATCGAGCGAGGCCGTCGGCTCGTCAAGGATCAGAATTTTCGGTTTCGTGGCCAGCGCCTTGGCGATCTCCAGCAGCTGCTTTTGCGCCACCGTCAGGGTGTCACAGCGCGTGCCAAGTGGGATCTTCAACCCCATCTGCCCCAGAATATTGCCGGCGACCTCGCGCGTGGGACGACCGGCAAAAAGCGCGCCAGGCAAGGCAACGCGGAGGTTCTCACCAACGGAAAGGTCCTCCAGGATTGACGGATGCTGATGCGCGATGGCGATGCCAAGCTCGTTGGCGCGCTCCGGCGTCATGGTGGCGATCGGCTCGCCCTGAAACGCGATTTGCCCCCGGTTCGGCTGCAACACCCCCGAGATGATGTTCATCAGGGTCGACTTGCCTGCGCCGTTCTCTCCAAGTACAGTGTGCACTTCACCGGGCTGGAAAGCGACCGTTACATCTGAAAGCGCCCTCACGCCTTCGAACGCCTTGGTGATGCCAGTCAGCTCGATTGTGGGCGCGCCACCGCCAGAGGGGCCACGGGCCTCCGCAATTGCTGCCTGGGACGCATCGTTCATGCCCGTATCCTTCCCCGCATCGCCTGCGGTTGAAAGACCGCCCCGGAACATGATCCGGGGCGGCCGTTTGCCTTACTTGTTGATCTCTGCAGTCTGCGCATCGGCCGGCAGCTCAGCCGACAGATAGATCGCACCCGGCAGATCGTCGCGGCACTGCACCTCTGAGGGGCTTCCGGAGACCGAGTTCTCGAACATTGGCGCTTCGAAGATCTGCTCCTCCGGCACCTCGCCACCCGTGGCCAGAGCAACCGCCCAGCGCATCGCCAGACGTGCATTGTCGTTGCCGGTGGCGACGGTGAACAGTTTGAAGTCCGGGTTGGCGTCCTTGTTGGCATGCCAGAAGCAGCCCAGCGAGTTGCCGTCCGAGGTTGCCAGCGCCGGGATCGAACGGTTGAACTTCTCGAACGCGGGCAGTGCGCCCACCAGCGACGGGCCGAAGTCAGAGATAATCACGTCGATATCCGGGTTCTTGGAAATCTCGGCGGTCAGCACCTGCTGGGTCAGCGCCGGGTCCCAGTTGGTCACGGCAAAGGGTTCCGGGTTCACAAAGACGTACTCTTCACCCAGCACGTTGCGCAGGCCCTTGAGTTCATCGAGGCCCTGGCTGTTGCCGGCGGGGCCGGAAAGGAACAGCATCTTGCCGCCATCAGGCAGGATTTCCTTGATCCAGCGGCCCCAGTTCTCGCCGTCGTTCACAAAGGACGCGCCGATCCACTTGTTGTAGTTCTCGCCATCCGCACCGCCGATGTCGACGCGGTAGGGCACTACGATGGTCCCGGCCTTGTAGACCTGCGTAACGGCTGGCAGCACGGCGGGGCCGGCATCGCCGAAGACGACCATGGCATCAACGCCACGGGCCGCCATAGAGCGGATGTCCGAGATCGCCTTCTGGGTGTCGCCCTGGCCATCGGCGTATTCCACACCCTTGATCGAGGGGCACTTCATCGCCTCCTCGCGGGCCGAAGCCGTGGTGATCTGGCGCCAGGAGTTGCCGCCGAACCCGTCGAGCAGGGCAACGGTGGCCTCATCCGGGCCGCACCAGCCTGGGGTGTGGCCATCGGCCAGGGCGGAGGTTCCGCCGAGTGCCAGAACGGCGGCAGCGGTCGTGGTCTTAAGCAGTTTCATGTCTCTCTCCCTTGGTTAGACTGAAATAGTTGCCTTAGTTTGGTGAAACGCAGCGAATAGATCGCGATGCCGAATCCAAGCGCGAGCGCCTGAATGATTGTCTGCGCCGAGAAGGGCAGCCCGACCGAGAGGGCGAACTGGGCGAGCAATGTTAGAAAGAATGCAGCGATCACGGTCGACACCGGGAAACCGCGACCACCAAGCAGCGAAGTGCCACCCAGAACAACAACCGCAACCGACGGCAGCAGCAGCGAGTCGCCCTGGAATGCCGTCGGCTGGGTGGTGATTCCGGCAATCAGGATGCCCGCAACGCAGTAGAGCAGCTGCGCAATCGTATAGGCCGCCATCTCGTAGGTCCGTGTCGGCAGGCCGATGGCCCGCGCCGCACGCGGATTGGCCCCGATCGCCTCGAACCGCCGTCCGGCAACCGTCTTCTTCATCACCAGCGCCACAACGATCAGGATCGCCAGCGCGTAGTAGACGGCATAGCCGACACCAAAAAGCTGCCCGGAGGTCATGCGCGCCAGTAGGTCAGTGGTGATCCGGGGGACACCGCCCGAGACCGCAAAAACCCCGCCATAGAGCAGCGCGTTCATACCGATTGTCGCTACAATCGCGTTGAGCCGCAGGAAACCCACAAGGAAACCGTTGGCAAGCCCCGCCGCCAGCGCGCAGGCAAAGGCCATGACAAGCGCACCGGCCAGCGCCTCGTCCTGTCCGGCGGGCACATGGCTGGCGATGACGACGGCCAGTGAGACACCCCCCGGCACTGACAAATCGAAACCGCCTTGCTGGACAACAAGCATCTGGCCGAGCCCCGCAATCGCGAGGATCGCAGCGAAGGGCAATGACCCCGACAATGCGCCATAGGCAAGGCTGGAGGGCGCGAAGACGGCGCAAAGCAGGATCAGCACAAGGGTCGAGATGACGATGGTCAGGAAAGACCGCGCCGTCGGCGGCACCAGCGGCCCCCGCCTGATCTCGAATGTGCCTTCGGCTTGCGTCATTTGCCACCCATCCCCTTACGCGATTTCCAGCGTGACCTTGACGGCCTTGTCGGGCTGCTTGCCCAGATCGAAGGCCGCGATGGCATCATCCAGCGCGAAGTGGTGCGTCTGGATCGGCGACAGGTCGAGACCGGTGCGCTTAAGGAACCGGATTGCGGCGGGCCAGACCCCCGGCGAGCCGATGGTGCCGCGCACGCTGAGGTTCTTGATCTGGATGCGCCCCAGTTCGACCGGGATCTTCTTGCCGATGTTGATACCCACCATCGACACGCAGCCCTCATCACGGGCGTATTCGAAGACATTGGCAAGCGAGGCATCGTGGCCTGCACATTCCACCACCAGATCGCCGCCACCCTTGGTGACTTCCTGCACCGCCTCTATAGCGTCGCCATCGGTCGGGTCCACAGTGGTGTCACAGCCCAGTTTCATCGCAATCTCGCGGCGCAGCTGTACCGGGTCCACCACGATCACTCGTGCGCCCATGCCGATGGCCGCTGCCGCTGTCACCAGCCCGATGGTGCCGCCACCCGACACCACCACGGTGTCAGAGGCATTCACGCCGCCGTGGCGCATCACCGCGTAGTAGCCGCAGGTGAAGGGCTCGATCAGCGCACCCTTGGCATCGTCCACGGCATCGGGCAGCTTATGCAGCCATTCGGGCCGGGCACCGAAATACTCGCGGTCCGCCCCGTCCATGGAAAAGCCGAAGTGATGGATGCGCTCGGGCGTATTGATCACGCATTCGCCGACCACCCGGTCACCCACGCCAAGGCCGCTCACGTTCTTGCCGACCTCGATCACCTCGCCGACCCACTCGTGACCGGGAGTCACGGGATAGGAGATCGGGATGATGTATTGCCCCGCCAATAGTTCGTAGTCCGAATGGCAGATGCCCACCCGGCGCGAACGGATCATCACCTCGTTGTCATCGATGGATGGGCTTTGCACGTCAGCAACGACGGGCTTGTTCGGTTCGTCGAAAATCAGCGCTTTCATTACTCCTCCCCTGGCCCCTCTTCAGACTACTTTTTCGATTTGCCCGCTCAGGGCGGATTTGAAGACCGCCTCAAGCAAGGCAATGTTGTTGACCAGATGATCGGCGGTAATCGGATAGGTCTCGCTTCCCCGCACGGCGCGAGCAAAGGCGACAAGGTTGTCCTTGACCGGCTCCGCAGGGCCGATCTCGCAGGTTGTGATCGGGCCTCCAGCCATGGCTTCGGTCACGATCCAGCCGTCCGGGGCTTCCACATGCGCTCTATCGCGGATGTCGATCCAGCCCTTGTGACCAAAGACCGTAAAACGCGAGATGAATGGATTGGCGAGCGAGGCCGACACGTAAGACGTCCCGCCCCCCTTGAACTTCACGTAAGCCGCCACCGTGTCACCCTGCGGCAGGTCCGAGGATAGGTTTTCGCAGATGCACAGCACGCTTTCCGCCGTTCCCAGCAGGCGCACCGAAAGGTCGAGCAGATGAATGCCCGTTGCCGTCATGCCGCCGGCCGGGGCCTGATCGGCCTTGAGCCGCCAGTTGTCCCGATCCAGGGCAAGGAACTTGTCATGGCTGAAGTTGGCCTCGATCTGATGAATGCGGCCCAGCTCTCCCGAGTCGGCGCGCGCCAGCAATTCGGCCACCGGTGGTTCCCACCGGCGTTCGTGGCCCATACCCAGCACCAACCCCGCGTCCCGGCAGAGCGCCACCGCCTTTTCTGCCCCCGCCTTGGTCAGCGCCAGTGGCTTTTCGCAGAAGATATGCTTGCCCGCGGTCACCGCAGCTTCGATCTGCTCGCCATGCAAAGAATGCGGCGTCGCCAGCACCACCGCCTCGACCTCCGGGTCGCTCAGCGCATCGGCGTAATCCGCCGACAACGCCACGCCCCGGTCGACGCACAGCTTTTCCACAGATGCCATGTTGGGTTCCACCGCGCGCACGACATGAATGTCGTCTGGTGCGGCCTGCAGGACCGCCAGCATCTTCTGGCCCCACCAGCCCATGCCTACGAGGGCAATTTTGACAGGCCCGCTCATGCCGGGATGATCTTTCTCGCCTTCAACTCGTCGAAGACGTCAAAGAAGCTCTGTGGTGTCGACTGATAGGCATCGAACCCCAGCGTGCGGCTGTTGGTCATGTCGGTAAAGCATTCGATGTCCCGGCCGAGGTCGGCATCCGAATGCCACCAGGAGGCCAGCTGTTCGATCAGGTAGTCCTCCAGTCCGTGCTTTGCCACGATCTCTTTCCAGATCGCAGACGCATCCTTCATCTGTTCCTGCAACGGCGTCGGATGGCCGGGATATTCGCCCGGTTCCAGCCCGAAGTATCCGGCGATCTGCGCCCAAAGCCAGGTCCAGCGGAAGACGTCGCCATTGACGATGTTGAAGGGCGTGTTCGCGGCCTCCGGCGTGGTGGCCGACCACAAAAGCTGCTCGGCCAGGATGCGCGTGTCGGTGACGTCTGTCGCAGCATTGTACTGCTCGGGCGAGCCGGGATAAACAAAGGGCCGCCCGGTGTGCTTGCAGATGGTCGCATAGCAGGCCAGCGTCACAGCCATGTTCATGAAATTGCCGATGACCAGACCGATCATCGTGTGCGGACGATGCACGGTCCAGGCAAAGCCCCGCTTCTCGGCATATTCGAACAGTACATCTTCTTGCGCGTAATAGAAGTTCGGCCCCGGCAGCCGCGGGCTCGATTCAAGGAACGGCGTATAGGGTTTGCTCTTGGCATAGTCATCGAACGACCCAAGGTAGTGCTTTAGCCCAGTCACAAGTGCGGCATATTTGATCGGCGCCTCGGCAAGTCCCTCAAAGAGGTTGCGCACCATCGCCGAGTTGACCCGGACGTTTTCCTCCTCATTGGCCTGCATCGACCAGATGCAAAAGAACACATGGGTCACATCATGCGCAGCGGCCAGCGCCTGTTTCGCAGCACCTGCATCGGTCAGGTCCGCTGCAATGTGTCGGTCAGAGAATTCCAGTGCAACTTCGCTGCGTGATGCAGTGACAACCGTCCAGCCATTGTCCTTGAGAAGCCGCCCGGTATAGCTTCCCGAGAGCCCCGTGGCCCCGACGATCAACGCGACTTTTTTTCTGCTCATCGTGTCCGACACTTTCCCTGTTTCAGGCCGAACGGGCTGCCATCCGTTCAGCATGTTCCAGCATGTGCAGCAGTGCTACAGTTGGCCGCAGATCAGAATGCAAAAAACAGTAGACTGCCCACCAACGCATGCGTCGTTGATTTGGTAGCAAAATTATCCTAGTGGCCTTCAGTCAGAATTATCCGATATGGATTTTTTCGGCTTAGTCCGGCTTGAGGTTGCCGACCGATCGGATGCTGGCACCGAAGGATCCGATGAATTGGAATACCCCAGAAATGCCAACGATCCGTCCAGCAACTTGCCGGACGCAAACGTCCGCTATCCCGACCGAATTCTAGTTGTTCGCCCCTGCAGCGAAAGTCCGGAATCCTGAAGGATTTTCGATGCGGGCCGGGGCGCATCGTTGCCATCTTGCCCTGCAAGCGGCCCGCGTTGACAAACCTCGGAAGGAGGAAGTCGCGGGGGGTGGTTGCGACCTATGGGGAAAGAGCGCTGGCTGTTAGGGCTGACGTTGCCGCGCCCTGCCCATTGATCATGTAGATCCTAGACAATTGTTGCGGAGGCGGCTATTCTGCCTCCGCCATGACCGAATCACTTTCCATTCCTGCGCTCCTGAAGTCGGAGGTTGGTCAGGCGCTGCTGGCCGATCTTGGCCCCCTTGATCGGTTTCCAGGACGGATGTCGGTTGCCCGCGCGGTTTGCGAGGGTCTCGGTCTCTTCGACGCCCTGGGACGGCCACGGATATCGAGTTGCGTCGCGGCGCTGGCCACGATCGAGGCGGAGGGCGTGATCCGGCTTCCGCCCGAGGGTTCCGGCAAGGGCGTGACAAGGGTGCCGAGGATGCAGTCCGCGCCGGTGGCGGCGCCGGTCGGCATACCGCCCCGAGTGGACGGTGTCCGCGGGCTGGAGGTGAGGCCCGTCGCCGGGGAGGCCGAGCGCTTGCTGTTGTCCCGGATGCTTGCGGACGACCATCCGCTCGGCGCGTCGCAGCACGCGGGCCGGCAGCTGCGGTACCTGATCGGCTCGGAGCACGGCTGGCTCGGCGGGTTCGTGTTCGCCAGCCCGGCGCCGAGGCTGTCCGCCCGGGACGCCTGGATCGGCTGGGACGCGGCGGGCCGTTCG
>JAJEAY010000068.1 GCA_022824145.1 Rhodobacter sp.
CGGTTCTCCGGTTGCAGCCGATGCGTTCCTCAAGGGCTACGCTGTCCAGCTGCCGCTGGTCCTCGAGCATGGCCTCAAGACGCCGCCACGCGGCGCGCCTCTGCGGCAGGAGCCGGCAGACGGTCTGCCTGTGGGCGGGGACAGGAGCCGTTCCGCCGCCTTCCCCGCATCGGATGGTCTTCATGGCCGTCTCCTTCATGGCTCCACTGGATGCGGCCGGGCTTCCTGCCGCGAATCAGTCTGACAGCCATAGGACGGAATGTGCCGGAAGCGGACGCCGGCCGTCCCGCAGCGGGCCGCAGAGCACAGGCTCAACGGCGGCCACTGTGACCCGTGAAGTCAGCACCGAGGCGGCCTGATGGTTAGCCAAGTATATAATTCCCCTCCGTTTCTTCCGCGGTCTCGGCTTCGAGCGTTGCCCGGCCCGGGATCCGGCGGCGAAGACACTGACGCAGCGGAACGCCGGTCTCAACAGTGGCAGGTTGATCGAACGCGTCCCCGGGCAAGGATGAAGCATCCGGTGCCCCGCAGCCCGGAAAGTCAGCCGGCACGGAAATGACCAGGCTGAAACCGCCAAAACGCTGTAACAGGACACTAGCTGATTTCGGCGTAGAGCGTCTGGAACCGCTCCATCCCGTCCGGGATACCGTCAATCCCCAAACCCGGCCCGTCATAACATCTCCACATGCCCTCTGACACTGGTTCGCCGCCGTCAAAAAACATGGACCTCAATGAGTTGTCGTTTACATCGACCTCCAGCAGCCCATCCCCGCCCACACCGGCCAGCAGTTCCGCCGATGCGGCCAAGCCAATGCCTGCGCCAAGGAAGTGCGGGAAATAGCGGCGGTCATTGGCAAACGCGTTCTGTGCCACTGCGAGACAGCCGGAGACACCGCCCCATTTCGTGATGTCGGGCTGGATAACGGACAGATGACCCGACTTGATCGCGTGATCGAAGTCTGCGTCCCCGATGATGTTTTCTCCTCCCGCCAGCGGAATTGTGGAATGGTCCGCGAGAGCTTGCCATTGGATGGCGTCAGCGAAGACCGGCAGGGGCTCTTCCAGCCAGTGCAATGGAACGGCCGCGACGCCAGTCACGAATTCCCGGGACTGTTCCAGCGACCAAGCCTGATTGGCATCGCAGGCGATCAACTCGCGCTCCGCCAGCTTTGCCTGGATGTCGCTTACGGCGGCGATGTCGGTCTCCATATCGAAACCTACCTTCAGTTTAAACCTATTGTGTCCATTGATCCGCGCGCGCTGCATCAGGTCACTCGCCGCCGCAATCTGGATGCCGCTCGCATATGCTGGTACACTGTTCGGCGCGGCGCCGCGGATCAACCGTCGGAGCGGAAGGCCCGCACGGCGTGCGGCTAGGTCCCAAAGCGCGATATCGAGCCCGGCGATCACTTGGGAGAATGGTCCAACTTCACCGCATTGCACAGCGCGGATTCGAGACTGGGCATCAAGCTTGCGGAAATACTCCGCCGGTGACGCTGCCTTGGTATCAAGGACCAGATGCGCCAAGTCCATTTCGAGAAGGCGCACGCGATGCTCGGCCCCGGCGGCGGGCCAGTTTGCCCAGATCTCTCCCCAGCCAAATGCACCGTCGCGACCTTCAACCCGGACCAGCACAGCCGGCCGATCATGCATAACGCCGAAGGACGTGGCGACCGGCTTTTTCGTAGGACAGCGGAAAGCCCAAGCCTGAAGGCGCGCAATGTCGATCATGCGAGAAGGTCCATCTCAAGGCGGACATAGTCGCTTCGGTAGGTGACGTCTGCAAAGTAGAGCACCCGGTCACGGCGGTCGCAGATGACACGCCGGACCTCGACCACCGGGTCGCCGACCGGAAGGCCCAGCAAGACAGCCGAATCGTAGTCGCATTTTCCGATCGTCAGTGACTGGCGGGCCCGCGCCACGTCGATGTCTTCGGAATCGACAAGCACCGGCAATGCCAGCTGGGTTCTGAATTCCGCTTCGTGGCAGGCAAACAGATCCCTTTCGAAGTAGATCGAGATGACGCAATAGGTTTCGCCGTCCCGCGCATGGGTACGCCGTAACAGATGGTAACCATTGTCCGACAGCTCTCCAATCAACGGCTCGCCCGGCACTTCCGCGTCCCGGTCTTCCAGAAGGTCAAGCGCGGGTCTATCCCCGCGATAAAGGTCGACAAGCGTGGACAGACGGGTGCCCAGATGTAACCGGTCCCGTGCCGGGGGCGGCGGCAGGACCGTCGTTCCGCGCCCGCGCCGCGAGTCCAGCAATCCCTCTTCTTCCAGGATTTTCACAGCTTGCCGCACTGTGACCCTGGCGACCGAGTACTCCGCCGAAAGCTCGGAAATCGTCGGCAGAAGTTCACCCGGCGTCCAGACGCCACGGCCCAGGTTCTGTCGCAGAATCTCTGCAATCTGGAGGTAGAGCGGAGATCGGCTTTGCCGAAGTGTGTCTGTCATGCGTGCGGTCGTCCGAATAAGTTCTAAAAACCTATATATAGGATTTTTGTTGCGTGACCAGCACCGTCCGGCTAGTCATGCGGAGGGAACTTTTGCGGATGGGCCGCGTGACTGGTTATGATTACATCATCATCGGATCGGGAACGGCGGGAGCGACGCTCGCCGCCCGTTTGTCCGAAGATGAAACAGCGCGCATTCTTGTCCTTGAAGGTGGTGGGGCGGACCGCGGTTTTTGGCTGAAGCTTCCTGTTGGCTATTACAGGTCGATCCACGACAGGCGCGTTTCGCATCTGTATCATGGCGACCCGGATCCGGGAATCGCAGGGCGACAGGCGGACTGCCCGCGTGGGCGGGTCGTTGGTGGATCAAGCTCGATCAACGGGTTGATCTATATCCGGGGACAGCACGCTGACTTCGATGACTGGGAGGCTCTTGGAGCGGACGGGTGGTCGTTCCGGGATGTGTTGCCGCATTTCAGGGCAGTTGAGACTTATTCCGGGCCACCGTCGCAGTTTCGCGGTGCGCACGGTCCCTTGCAGGTTTCAGACCTGCGAAATGACAATCCGGCCTGTAACGACTGGCTGCAGGCGGCCATGGCTCATGGGCTGCCGCGGAACGACGATTTCAACGGTGCAGGCGCTCATGGCGTAGGAACATACCAACTGACCCTGCGCGGGCGATGGCGAGACAGTGCTGCAACGGCTTTCCTCCACCCCGCCTTGCAGCGACCGAATCTCACGTTGGAAACAGGTGCCCATGTGACGTCAATCATCCTGGACAGATCCCGCGCCATTGGCGTGCGGTATGCGAGGGACAGCTCGGTGCACGAGGTTCATGCCGACTGCGAAGTTATCCTTTGTGGCGGGTCCGTTCAGTCGCCGCAGCTGCTGCAGCTATCCGGGATCGGGCCAGCCGGGCTTTTGCGCGAACACGGCATTTCTGTGCGCCAGGACGCGCCAGAGGTTGGTGAGAACCTGCAGGACCATCTGCAGATGCGGACAATTGTGGACTTGGTCGAGCGTGGCGCATCGCTCAATGATCAAGTGCGCAGCCCATTCGCCCTGGCAAAAATGGGCTTGGAGTGGCTGCTGCAAGCGCGCGGCCCCCTGACCGTCGGCGCAGGCCAGGTTGGCGGAGCTGCCTGCACCAAATACGCCGATAAAGGGCGCCCGGATCTGCAATTGTTCGTCATGCCGCTCTCGGTAGACAAACCGGGAATGCCTTTGCATCGCTACTCCGGCTTCACAACCTCGTTTTGGCAGTGCCACCCGGAAAGCCGCGGCTCGATTCAGATCGCGACGACCGATCCTTTCGCCGACCCGCGCATCCGCACCAACTATCTTGCAGCCGAGAAAGACCAGAACGTAGTCGTCGAGGGCATCCGTCTGGTGCGCGAGATCTATGGACGGCCCGAGTTTCGCCAGCGATGGCGGCGTGAGGTAGTTCCGGGCGCCGAGCATCAGAGCGATGCCGAAGTGCTTCAGGCAGTGCGTCACATGGCGGGAACGGTCTATCATCTGGTTGGCACCTGCCGCATGGGATCGGACACGCGCGCCGTCGTTGACCCCAAGTTGCGGGTGAACGGCATCGATGCGCTGCGCGTCGTCGATGCCTCAGTCATGCCAAGGATCACTTCGGCCAACACCAATGCGCCCACCTACATGATCGCCGAAAAAGCTGCCGCAATGATCCGCGGCGAGGCCTCCGCCACAAGACACCGGAACAGTTTGGAAAGCACCCATGCCAATTGAAATTCGGAACCCCGCTGACCCGGACGGAATCATGGCAACCTGCGATGAGGCGTCCGCCGGCGCCTCGGACTGTCACATCGTGCATCAAGAGGCCTTCCTCCCGGCCCTGTCCGGGATCGCCTATGGCACGGTGACACCGCTGCGGGTTTCGCCAACGACATCGCCTTCAGCTTGTCATCCTGCCTTAATTCCGAAAGCACCTGCGTTTTGGAACGCTTTGCTGACGGATGCGGCATGCTGCATGTCAGCTTGCGCAGTTTCCCCAAGAACCGATTGCCGATTGCCGCCGTCAAGGACAGAACAAGCAGACCTGTTGGCCGAACGGCCCCTCGGCCATCCGATTCCATACCACCGAGCGCTCGGCCAGTCGCCAGGCCAGCGTGTGAGGGCGCATTGATGGCCGATCAACCGAACATCCTGATCGTTATGGCCGACCAACTGGCCCCGCAGGCGCTGTCATTCCATGGCAACCCGGTTTGCAGGACGCCGAACCTCGACCGCCTGGCGGCGGACAGCGTGATCTTCGACAATGCTTACTGCAACTATCCGGTCTGCGTGCCGTCGCGCGCCTCTATGATGTCGGGGCGGCTGGTTCCTGCAATCAAGGTCTGGGACAACGCCTGCGAACTCGCCTCCAGTCAGCCGACGCTGGCACATCAACTACGCCACCTAGGCTATCACACGGTTCTGTCGGGAAAGATGCACTTCATCGGCCCGGATCAACTGCACGGATTCAACGAACGCACTGTAACGGATGTGTATCCGTCGGGTTTTGAATGGGTGACCGACTGGCAGGCGGGCCCTGCCTTCGTTCCGTCGGCCACGGGATTGAACGGTGTCGTCGATGCTGGGCCCGCGGCACGGACCCTGCAGGAGGACTTCGATGAAGAAGTCGCCCATTCCACCGTTCAGGCGATGTATGATCTTGCGCGCCGCGGCGCAGACGCGGATCCTTGGTTTCTCGTCGCGTCATTCACCAGCCCGCACACACCGTTTGTCGCTGGCCAACGGTACTGGAACCGTTACGACCCCGACGAGATCAACATGCCAAAAGTCGGTGCGCTGCCCTTCGACGACCTCGACTACGCATCTCGCGCGCTGTTCTTTGCTCACGGGCGGCACCGGCATAGAGTGACCGAAGATGACATTCGCCGCGCGCGGCACGGCTATTACGCCATGATCTCGTTCATCAACGACAAGGTGGGCGAAATCCTCGCGGCACTGGAAGCCAGCGGACAAGCCGACAACACCGTCATCATATTCTGCGCCGACCACGGCGAGATGCTGGGCGAGCGTGGAATGTGGTTCAAGCAAAGCTTCCATGAATGGTCGGCGCGGGTTCCGTTGATGATTTCGGCGCCACAGCGATATGCGCCGCGACGGGTGAATGAGTGCGTCTCGCTGGTTGATCTGCTCCCGACGCTGGTTGGCATAGCGGGCGGCGAGGTGACGCTGCCTTGCGACGGTGAGAGCCTTGAGCCTGCGTTGACGGGTGGAACGGCCCGCGATCTGGTGATCTCCGACTACTACGGCATCGGGCCTTGCGTGCCGCACCGCATGGTCCGGCAGGGTCGATTCAAGCTGATCTATACCCACGGTCACCCCGATCTGCTGTTCGATATTGAGGCAGACTGCGACGAACTGCGGAACCTTGCGGGCGACCCGGCCCACATGGACACGCTCGCGCGGCTTAAATCCATTCTTTTGGACGGCTGGGATCCGCAGGAAATAGACCGGCAGATCCGCGCCAGCCAGGCCGAACGGCTGTTCCTCAAAGCCACACCCGGCGATCCGGCTGACTGGGATTACGTGGCGCGCCAAGGCGACGGGACCCGTTATGTGCGACATGGAACCGGTGGAGTGGACGGAACCAAGGCGAACCGTCGATTGCCTAGGATCGATCCGATCCCGCCACATTTTTCCGCCATTTCCCAAGAGGATGTAGCCTCGATCATCGATGGTCTCCTGCCACTGCCTGCATATCTTTCCGAGAGTGGACGCGATGCTGGCAGATCCTAGAATCCGGCCCTTCTCCAGGAACATGAGAAACCTAATTGAGCCGAAATCGTTTGACAGAATCGAAGGAATGTCATCACAAACTAACAGATGGTTAGTAAAAAGCCCTCAAGCGCGACTCCGGCGAGCCTCCGCCGCACGCATCGGGGCCTCATGCTAGGCCGCATTCAGGCAGAACCGGGAGTGTCCCGGGCCGATTTGGTCCGGCGCTTCGGATTTTCCGAAATGTCATTGACACGGATCGCGCGGGATCTGCTGGCCGCCGAGATCATCGAAGAGTTTGACCCGCCCGTGGCGGACACCGGCAGGCGACGCAGAATTGGCCGGCCACGCATTGGGTTGCGGATCAATCCCAGGGGCGTTTTTGCGGCGGGAATCACCGTGTCGGCCTATTTCTCCGAAGTGTCGATCTGCGACGCAAATGGCCAGACAGTTGCCCGCCAGGAAGTCGGCAACACATCCTTCGAAGATGCCGCTGAAACCGCGCGGCTTTACTCCAGCGCACTGTGTGCCCTGATCAGGGAGACCGGCATCGACATCGACCGCATCGTTGGCGTCGGCGTGGCCCTGTCAGCCAATACGTCACCCGACCGGAATGAGATCGTCCGATCGGAATACTTCGGATGGGAACAAGACGGCGGCCGGTTCTGGGATGAGGTGCGCAGGAACACTGGCCTGCCCGTGGAAATCGAGAACATTGCCAACGCGCTGGCCCTGTCCGAGATGCGGTTCGGTGCGGCACGCGGCGTATCCGAGTTCGCGCTTGCTCATGTCGCGACCTTCGCCGGCGTCGGCGCAGTCTCCGGAGGTCGGGTGGTGCGCGGCGCGTCCGGTGATGGGGGTCGCATCGGCCATATCCGTTCGGAGAAGCGGTCGCTGCGCTGCACCTGCGGGCGAAACGACTGCCTCAATCTTTCCGCCACCGGATTCGGCGTGCTCGACAAGCTGGGAAAGCTGGATCACGACACGTTCGATCACTCGAAGCTGCAGGTATATGCCAAGTCACTGCTGGCCGCGGTCAATGACCCATCGAACGCCGGCCACCTCCACGAAGCAGGGGGACGTCTATCCGAAGCGCTGGACCCATTGGCCAAAATTCTTGCGCCCGAATTGATCATCCTCAGCGGCACACTGGGGTCGAAAGACGCCTATTTCAAAGGTGCCGAGCAAGGGCTGAGCGCCTCCTTCGGTTATGGACCCGACAGCGGGTTTCGATTGGTGAAGGGCGTGATTTCGCCCGCCGACGCAGCGTCTTTGCTGGCGCTGCACACGTTCTGCTATTCTGATCGGCTTGATTTCGAGCGCCTGAGCAACAGCGCATCCGGCAATGTCAAAGAGGCGGCCAATGCATAGCGTCGTACCGGACCGGCTATTTGGCTGGACTACTGGCATTCTGTCCGTGCTGCTGGTCGGCCTGACGCTCTTCACCGCCTATTTCGGCGTTTTCCCCGATGGCCTGCAGCGCAGCGGTCACCTGCTTCTTGTCGTAGCGCTGGTCTATGTTGCCGCGCTTCGGGCGTCCATGGAAACGGAACAGCGAACCGACTTCTCACTGACCCTGCAGAGGCTTTGGATTCTTGCTGTCCTTTCCGCGGGCGTCATCGCGACCGGGCATCACATAGTGAACTTCGACGCCATCAATGACCGATGGGGCGAGATCACCGACCTCGAGATTGTCTTTGCCGTCATTCTGGTGATTGCCCTGTTCGATGCGTGCCGTCGAACTGTCGGCTGGCCCATCGTGATCCTGGCGTCGATCTTCATCGCCTACGGCCTTTTCGGCGCTTTTTTGCCCGATGGCTTGGCGCATCGGGGCTATTCCCTGAAACGTGTGACCGCGCAGCTTTATCTTGGCGGCGGCGGTATCTTCGGCACGCCGCTTGGTGTCAGCGCCACATTCGTCACCGGCGTCGTGGTTTTGGGCGCCCTTCTGGAGAAGACTGGCGCCGGGCAGGTGCTGATGGACTTCGCCACAGGGCTGACGGGCCGCCTGCGCGGCGGACCTGCGAAGGCGGCCGTGGTTGGTTCCAGCCTGATGGGCATGATTTCCGGAACCGCCGTCGCGAATGTGCTGACCACTGGACCGATCTCGATTCCGCTCATGCGCAGGAGCGGCTATCGCAAGGAAGCCGCCGGGGCCATCGAGGCGGTCGCCTCTACTGGAGGGCAGTTGATGCCTCCGGTGATGGGCGCCGCGGCCTTCATCATGGCCGAGTTCACCGCGACGTCCTACCTGACGATTGCCAAGGCAGCTTTCCTGCCCGCAGTGATCTTCTATGCCGTGCTGCTGGCGATGGTGCATTTCGAGGCGGTGAAACGGAACATCGCCCTTCTGCGCGACGTCGATTCAGTTGTGGACTGGGGATCCATCGCCAGACGGTCCTATCTGTTGGCGCCCCTGCCGGTGTTCGTCGGAATGCTGCTGAACGGCTATTCGATCATGCTGTCGTCTTTCTGGGCAGTGACCACTGCAGTGATCGTCAGCTTCTTCAGCCGCGCCTCGGCCCAGACACCGCGCCGGATGGTCGAAACCGCGACTGCGGCGGCCAATGCGGTCATTCCGGTTGCCTTGGCTTGCGCAGCGGCAGGGGTGATTATCGGGATCATCACGCTGACGGGCATCGGGCTTAAGTTCTCGACCCTCGTCGTTCTTCTGTCGGGCGGTAAATTGCACGTCGCACTGGTTCTGACCATGCTCACTTGCCTGATCCTCGGAATGGGCCTGCCGACTGCGGCGGCCTATATTCTGGTGGCCACGCTGGTCGCCCCTGCCCTCGTCGACCTGGGAGTCGGGCTTCTGGCGGCCAATCTGTTTGTGCTCTATTCGGCAATGCTGTCCTCAATCACACCGCCAGTCGCGCTAGCCGCCTACGCGGCGGCCTCGATCTCGCATGGGAACCCTCTGAAGATCGCCGTTTTGGCCTGCCAGTTCGGCATGGGCGCCTTCGCGGTTCCCTACTTCTTTGTGGCCGACCCGGCCCTTCTGGCGATCGACGTCACCTGGGTACAGATCGTCCTGTCCTTCGTCACCGCCATCGCAGGAGGCATCGCGGCGAGCGTGGCGATGATGGGCTTTTTCGCCCACCGTCTGAGCGTCATCGAGCGGCTCGGATTTGCACTGGCAGCAGTGCTCTTCCTAAGCTCGGACTGGTGGTTTGACGCCTTGGCGTTCCTGACGGCGGCGGCGCTGGTCGCCTGGAACCTGCGCCGGGGCATTCATCATGAAACGACCATAACAGAAATCGGTTCGGAACCGATCAAATCAACCAAGAAGGAGATATCCAATGAAACTCATGCTTAGAAACACACTGATCGCTGCGGCGGCGCTTGTCGCCCCGGTTGCGGCTCAGGCCGACGACTTCTTCTCAATCGGATCCTGCCCGGTCTGATGCACGGCCCACACTTGGTCCGCGGGCATCGCCGATATCATCAACAAAAACGTCGAAGGCGTCGAGGTTACGGCGGAGGAAACCAAGGGCTACGTGGCCAACATCAAGTTGCTGCAGGCCGGCGAGATAGAGGCCTCGATGGCGACGTCGCTGTCGTCCTACGAAGTCTGGGCCGCAACTGGCCCCTATGAGGACAGCGAACCGGGCAGGATTCTGTCGTGGATGTCGATCGCTCCGGTCGGCATGCATATCATCACGCTGGAAGGCGGCCCGATCAATTCGGTCGAAGACCTGAAGGGCAAGCGGGTCGGGATGGGCCAGCCAGGCGGCGTGTCGATGCTGGATGCAAACGCGCTTATGGGCATGGTCGCGGGCGAGGACTTCGAGGCTTTCCGGGTCCGTCTTGGCGACATGGTCGACATGCTTAGCGACGGCAACATCGACGCCGCGCTCTGGAACGGATCGTTTCCGCTGCCTCCGGTAATCAAGCTGTCTGCGCAGCGTGACGTGAAGCTGATCCCGATTTCGGACGAGTTCTTCGCCGACCTCAACGCCCAGTACCCGCCCTACTTCCGTCTCTCGATCCCCGGCGGCACCTACGAGGACGTGGCGGCTGACACGCCCACTTACGGCCTTGCAAACGGGCTGGTTGTCTTGGCCGATGTATCCGAAGAGCGGGTCTATGAGATGACCAAGGCGATCTTCGAAAATCTCGACGATCTGGCCGGCGTTCACCCTGCCTTCGGCCGCGTCTCCAAGGACACCGTGCTGGACGGCTTTGGCGCTCCGCTGCATCCTGGCGCACTGAAGTACTACCGCGAGATCGGCGTGCCTGGCATCGAAGAATTCGTTGCCCGTACCGGCGGATAACAAGTCACTCTCGAATCCGCCCGGGCCGGCGTCCGGGCGGATATGCACACGCAGGGAAGCCCATGACACGTCCCAACATCCTCGTCATCCAAGCGGACCAGATGACCGCGCTTTGCCTGTCAGCCTACGGCAAGCCTTACGCAATCACACCGAACATCGACAAGATGGCCGAAGACGGGACGACCTTCGCCAACAGTTACTGCAACAACCCGGTCTGCGGCCCCTCGCGCGCTTCGATGATGACCGGGCGCCTCCCATCGGACATCGGAGTCTTTGACAACGGGGCGGAATTCCTGCCGTCCGAGCCGACCTATGCCCATTATCTGCGAACCCTTGGTTACAAGACCACGCTGTCGGGCAAGATGCACTTTGTCGGACCGGACCAGCTGCACGGGTTCGAGGAACGCCTGACCACCGACATTTACCCGTCGGACTTCGCCTGGACCATGGACTGGGAAAGGATGGATGAAGCCTATGCACCCTCGGTGATGAGCCTTCTAAGCGTCGTCGAGGCAGGCCATTGCGAACGGAATCTGCAGCTCGATTACGACGAAGAGGTCTTCATCGCCGCGCGGAAAGAGCTTTATGACCATGCCAGGTCAACAGACGACCGCCCGTTCATGCTGCATGTCTCGTTTACCCAACCGCACAACCCCTTCGTTGCAGGCCGCAAATACTGGGACATGTACGAAGGCCGCGACATACCGGAACCCGAAATCCCCTATATTCCCTACGAGGAAAGGGATCCTTGGTCGCAGCGCTATTTCATGACGATCCGTCAGGACGAATTCGAGATCACGCCCGAACAGCTTTACAGATCGCGTCGCGCCTATTTCGCGATGGTTACCCACATCGATGCACTGGTCGGCGGGCTGATCGAAACGCTTGAAAGTATCGGGCAGCTTCATAACACCTATGTCTTCCTGATCTCGGACCACGGCGAGATGCTGGGCGAACGCGGCATGTGGTTCAAGTTCAACCCTTACGAGGCTTCGCTGCGCGTGCCGATGATCATGCAAGGCCCCGGGGTGAAAGCGGGTCACCGGGAAGAGGCTCTTGCATCGCTGGTCGACCTGCTGCCCACCTATACCGACATTGCCAGCGACGGAACCTTCGACGACTTCGTAACACCGCGCGATGGCCAAAGCCTGTTTAGCCGGCCCGGGCGACACGGGCCCGACGACCGGGTTTTTGTCGAATCCACTGGCGAGAGCCTCTATGGCCCGGCTTTCATCATGATCGAGGGATCCAAGAAGCTGGTCTACACACGCACCGATCCCAAGATGTTCTTCGACATGGAGCAGGATCCCCTCGAACTGGCCAACCTAGCCGATGCCCCGGGCCATCAGGATCAGATTGACCGTATGTTCGTGGCGATGATGGACCGCTGGGACGAGGAGGACCTTCAGGACCGAATCCGCACATCGCAACGCAATCGTCTCTTTGTCCAAGAGGCCATGAAGCACGGGCGGTTCCCGACCTGGGACTTCGGTCCCGTCTATGACCCCGGAAAGGTCTATGTCCGAGGTGGCACCGACCCAAGTACGACCGCCACCAAGCAACGCGGTCGTTTCCCTTATGTGCCCGTTACTCCTCCGCAGTTCCCACGTGATTGAGAGAACAGAGAGCATTGACCGACTGGCAGCTTGCCGTCCCCTGCCGGCTTGCCAAAATTGTGCGTTGCCAGGAAGGCCAACAGAATTTCCTGTCGAATCCACGCCGTCTGCCGCGTCGGTCTCCAGCTTGGGACGCTGCCGGCCGAACCCCGCAGAAGCGGCCTCCGGCAGCGCCGGAAGCACTTCCAGCGCCATCTCGACGAGTCCGACTTCCGATGTAACCGCCGTCACCACATGCGGATCAAGTCCGATACGCGCTTTGATTTCGGGATTCCAGCCCTCGTGCATCGCCTGGACCGTCCTCCACGCCGTCGTTGCCGAATCCGCGCTCCGTCCGCCAATTCAGCAGCCCAACCGCCGCCGTGTTTTGCAGCGTCTGGACAAAAGGAACAAGCCTTGTTCCAAAATCGATGGAGACAGTGCAGAGAGACCCGCAAGCGGACACCGAATTCTCAAACCCCGGTGCGGTGCGGAACGGCTCGGAGGCCCAAGAGGCGCCTGATATCAGAATTCAGTGGCCGGAAAGCTGCTGGAACTCGGAAGTCCCTGCAGAGCAGCGGCGTCAGAAATGGGATCAGTTTTCGATCCGTCTGCGGGAAGCATCCTTTGCAAGCGCCGTCAGCCGATAGAATCCGTGAACCATCTTCGAATATGGGGTAAGCAGAAAGAAGGCCAGCACCGAGCCCAGATGAAGGGGCAGCAGCCATGCAACTGCGGTCGTTCCTGTCGCCGCAAACAGGACGAGACCCGACGCTCCCACCAGAAACAGAAGCTGGGCAAACGCCATGTCTCCTCCCCATGCGGCCGGAGCGCCGAGTTCTGGATCCGCCCGCAGCTTCAGCCAAATGAGCGCCGCGGTTCCTGCACAGAGCAGAAGGCCACCTGGCACCCCCAGAAGCTTGGGCAGGCTGAACAGTCCATAGGGTGCTTCAAGTCCAAACCCATAATGCAGAACCGTTCCGCTGACGGTCGAGCCGAAGCAAAGCAGGAACCCCCAAAGCGTCGCCTGATGGGCATGGCGGCGGGAATGGCTGAAGCGATCGGAATCCTCGAAGTTGCAGCCGTCACCATGGCCACCTTCGAGATCCCTCATACGGCCGGCCGACCGCAGCGCTTCCACGATGTCTGCGGCAACGATCCTCCCGCCGCCGACATAACGCCAATAGGAGCGCAGCGAGACTGCCATGGCCAGTAACGGCAGCAGGAAAGCCGGAGCGAATATCGCCACCATCAGTCCGTGGGACATGTGAGCGTAAAATCCCTCCCCGTCCTCAGGCCGAAACCCGGAAACCAGCGCGACCAGAACCGCGAAGGCAACGACTGTGCCACATGCGATGGAAACTCCCGATCTATCAAACAGTGCGCCCACTCTTCTTGGCCAAACGAAGGACTTCCAGCTGTCGTGGCGGACTTCGGCCAGCGCTCGGGGCAGGTTCAGGTCAAATTCGTGCGGAGCGGTATACTGGCATGCATAGTAACAGCCGCGGCAGTTATGGCAGAGATTCGCCAGCTGTACGATGTCACCGTCGCTGAACGCCCGCTCCGCATGCAGCGCGGGAAATACCGAGCAGTAACCTTCGCAGTAACGGCATGCGTTGCAGATTTCCGCCTGGCGACGCGCTTCCTGAATCAGATCAGATGACATGGGCGGCGGCCTCCTGTCCAGCGATTCGTCCGAAGACGGTGCCGATCGTCATACCGAATCCCGCGAGATAGCCCTGCCCGAGAATGGAACCTGCCATTGTCTCGCCCGCCGCCCAGAGATTCGCCACCGGGCGGCTGCCGATCGAGCATTGGGCATCCTTGTCCACCTTCAGGCCAAGGTAGGTGAAGGTCACGCCGGTTCGCAAAGGATAGCCGTAATAAGGCGGGGTATCGATCGGTCGGGCCCAGTTGGTTTTCGGTGGCACGAGACCGGTTGTGGAAACACCGTCAAGCTCGGTCGGGTGGAACCCGGATGTGTCACCGCAGGACGCATTGAAGGATTCCACTGTCGTCCGCAGCCGCTCCGGCGGCAGGTCAAGGCTCGCCGCCAATCCCTCCAACGTGCTGGCCACTTTCGGCGGAAAGACAGACGGCATGAACAGTTCGAGTGACTTTGCATCTATGATGGCATAGCCCACCTGGTCAGGCTGCGCTGCAACGAGCCTGCCCCAGATGGCATATCGCTTGGGCCACACGTCCTCGCCTTCATCGTAGAACCGTTCTCCGTTCCTGTTGACCACGATCGAGAACGGAACGCAGTCGAGCCTTGTAACGATACCGCCGTCGAATTTCGGCGCCCGGCCATCGATCGCAACGGCGTGGCACTGGGTTGGGTCTCCCACCTGTTCGACACCCTGGTTCATGAGATCGGCGAGAACCGCCCCGCGATTGTAAGGCGTCCCGCGGATCAGGAAATTTCTTGCCGCCGGGCCCCACGCACGGGCAAGCCAGTCGATGTCAGCCTGAAATCCGCCCGATGCGACAACGACCGCTTTGGGCGTAACCGACTTTGAATCACCGTCGTGGGTGTAATCAATACGGACAACCCTATTGTCCATGATTTCCAGATGCGTAACCGGCGCTTCGTATTGCACTGAGACGCCAAGGGCATTGGCAGTCCGGTAATAAGCGTTGACCAGGCTTTTCCCTCCTCCGAGAAAAAATGCGTTCGTTCGGGCAAGCGAAAGCGTCCCCGATAAAGATGGCTGAAAACGCACTCCGTGGCTCTCCATCCATGGCAGGCAATCCTCCGAAATCCTGATTGCGAGGCGCGCCAGTCTTTCGTCAGTCCTGCCACCCGTGACCTTCAGAAGGTCGGCGAGGTACTCTTCCTCTTCGTAACTGTCGGCAAGCGGGCCGAGCGGACCGTTGTGCATACACCGGAAGTTACGCGTATGGCGGGAATTGCCGCCTCGATAGGGCTTCGGCGCGGCTTCGAGCATCAACACCTGCGCACCGGATTCAGCGGCGGAAATCGCGGCGCAGAGGGCCGCGTTTCCCCCGCCGACCACCACAATATCCGGTTCCCGCCGCATGCGAACCTCCTTCAACGGCAGCCGCTCTAGACTCAACCGGTTCAATCCTCAAGCTCGTGTTCCGGATCGACTGCGTGGCTCCCGCGCCGGAAGTTTTTCTGAATCCGTACCTTTCCAAGGAATGCTGGTTTGGGGAGCTGCATTGGCCGTACAGTAGCCCGAGTCCATCGTTGACTTCCCATCACAGCTTCCAACGATCAGTAACTGCACCAGTCCACGCTCGGATTCGGCGCCACTCCTGACCGTCGCTGAATATGAGTTCAGGCATTTCCGACGAATGGGATCCGCAGTGAAGCCAAATCAAGTTGCCCGGATGTCAACAGATCCGCGATGGCGGCGTCAGCCAGAACCGGCACTCCCGACAGGCGGCTCAGCTGCGTTTGTGTCTAGCCGATATCCAATTCCACAAACCACGCGACCGAAAAGACAAGGGCGCCGGCCACCGGAATGCCCGCGCTTGGGGGCACCGGCATTCGCGGATCCGGATTCGGCGCCCATACCTGTCTCTACGCCGCTCGGTTCAGTTCGAGACGGGCGTCTACGATCTCCACAGTTTGGTCCACAGCCGCATTTTTGAGGCCGAATGTCTTGCCGATTGCCTGGACGAGCTTGTCCACACGTTCGATGTGCGATGCTCCCGCGAACGCCGCCCGTGCGGCCGAGGACGGCTTTAGAAGACTTTCCGCCGCCCTGGCATACTTCTCAAACGGCACGTGGTCCTCCGGACGCGCGCCCAGCTGCGCGGCCACGGAATCCACCCAAGCATAGATTTCCCGGGAAAGTTCAGTGTCGGAATGCACGGCATCCTTTATCGATCGAGGCGCGTCCGGCGTTATTGCCCGGTAATTCCCTGTCAGAAGCATCGACCACTTCGCGAACGGAACAAAGAGAGAGTCGTGCACGCGCAGCTTCACCGGCACATCCTGCCCATCCAGCCGGACGGAAGCGATGTCCTCTGCCAGCTGATTCAGGACTGCGTTGTGCGCATCCGACTCAAAAGCCGCTGCCTTGAAGTTGGTAGGCAAGCCGACGTGCAGGAAGTTGAGGTTTTCCTCCGGCGGCCGGAATGCTTGCGGATCCGGACTGCATAGGGTCACGCATTCAGGATTGAATCCATCCCAGACCATTGGCTCGGTGTAGCAATGTTTCAGAGCTTCCGTGTCCAGCGCGGGAATTCGCCTGAGATAGGCAAGCGGCGGCATGTTCATGATCGAAAGGCACGGTTTCCCGGCTTCTGCGATCCTGTTCATCAATTCCCACACCGGTGGCGCGCGGAACTGCGGCTCCTGCATCGCCAGACCCACTAGATCGTATTCGCTCGGTTCCACTTCATTCGGAGTCTTGGCATCCAGACGTCCGGGCTGCTCGCCGGACCGAATCAAGCGCGGCTCACCCTGGCCTTTCAATGTGATCCTGACAGTCGTTCCCGCTGCATTGATCAGTTCCGCCTCTTCCGGCAAACAGACGAGCGTGACGTCGTGGCCAGCCATCAACAGCTTCGTTGACAGAAGCGACCCGTAGGACGCTCCGAGAATTACGATACGATAGGCCATTTCGATCTCCCTTCTTGCCTGATCAGGACAGCAGCCACATGGCCGCGCTCATATTCAGCCAAACCGCCCATTTAATTCATCACCCATGTCCGTGTGCCTGCCGCCGAAGGGTTTCATGTTCCCATCTGCCCCAGACAGCGCCCCCAACAATCCTGCGTCTTCGCCGAGCCGGAATCCCGTTGCAGGTTACGGGCGTTCGAAGTCAGCGCGGAACTTCAAGGAGTTCATTGCTCAGCAGCAGAACCGGAACTTCTTTCCCGAAAGTCGATCCGTTCTTCCCTTCGCCTCGTGCAATTTACGTCGGCTGCGTAGCGAGAGCCTTCTTCGACATCAGTCCATCAAATCCTTGGCGCCGCGCGCACTGATGATGTAGCCGTCCGCAACAACCGGCGCTTTGCAGTCCGAAACAAGGAAGACGTCATCGCGGAATTCCTCAACCGTCTTCTCAGGCATTCTCCAGAACTTCTTTGGAAATCAGATGACGGGTGGCGCATATATTTGCAAGAAGAATGTCAGGAAACGCAGGTCCAGCTATCGACAGCAAGCCTGCAGACAAGACTGCCAAGCGCTTGATCACAGCAATTTACAGCCCGCTGGAATCGCTTTCGGCGAGAACAACGGAAAGGTCAATCTTTGCGATACGCCCGGCGAGTTCATCCGCGAACTGGCCCAAAGCCGCATGTAACTTCGCACCCGTTGCCCGGTCCCTGCACAAGGACGAATATGCTCAATTGACTGATGTGGATATTTCTGGAACCCGCAAGGCCGTATACAGATGGATTTCAGTGCACTGGTTCATCCGCTGCGCCGCCACAACTGCAAAGAAAGCGCAATGGCTTTAGAGCGAGATACAGCACCCGAAGACGGTGGCGGGAAATTCAGCGTCGAAGCGGAATATGTATCTGTTTGCGGCATGACCTGCCCTACCGGTTCAACAACCGATCACGGACTGAAAGCCCACGCATCTTCAATGTCTATGGCTCGGTCCAAGCGATGCGGGCGATTGCTGAAGCCGACGAAACTTGACCCATTCCGGCTGAACACCATATGGACTGACACGGATGGAACGACCCATTGACCATGAGGCCATGCGCCGCTTTGCCTCGAACTGCATTCAGGCACTGGATGTCAGTGCCGGGGCCGCGGACATCGTTGCCGATACGCTGGTTCAGGCGGACCTCTGGGGTCATCAGTCCCATGGCGTGATGCGTCTCTTCTGGTACGCAGAAAGACTGGTTAGCGGCGCCGTGAACGGGAATGCAGAACCGCATGAGGTCAGCCGATTCGGCGCAACCGCAACCATGGACGGCCGAAACGGACTGGGGCAGGTGGTTGCGCATTCGGCAATGTCCAAGGCGATCTCGCTGTCGAAGGAGCTCGGCATCGGTGCAGTCGCAGTGCGGAATTCGGGACATTTCGGAACGGCGATGTATTTCACAAGGCTGGCCGCTTTGGAAGGGTGCGTCGGCTTCATCTCGACCAATGCCAGCCCTGCGATGGCTCCCTGGGGCGGCAGGGAGAAGCGGGTTGGAACGAACCCGTGGTCTTGGGCCGCTCCGGCAGGACGCTACGCTCCCATGATGCTGGACATCGCGAACACCTCTGTTGCCCGTGGCAAGCTCTACCTGGCCCGACAGCGCAATGAGCCTATCCCGCGCGGTTGGGCGATGGATGCTGAAGGCAGTGCGACCACGGATCCGGCGGCAGGCATTGCGGGAACCATATTGCCCATGGCGGGTCACAAAGGTTACGCCGTATCGACAATCATGGATGTGCTCTCCGGGGTTCTGGCAGGAAGCGGGTTTGGCAGTTCGGTGGTCGGCCCATACATGCCGAACGGCACCAGCGGGGCGGGACATCTTGTTCTTGCGATCGACATCAAGGCGGTGCGGCCACAGGCGGAATTTGAGGCAGATATGGAACGATTGATCGACGAGTTGAAGTCAACGCCGCGCCAGCCCGGTGTCGACGAGATCCACTACCCTGGAGAAAAGGAAGCTCTTTCAGATGCCAGGCAGCGTCGGGAAGGCATTCGTTTGCCGGAGGACACCGCCGAAGAACTGCGCAAGAAGGCTGCAGAGTTGGGAATCGTTGCTCCGTTCTAAAGCTATTCCATCACGACAGACGCTGAAGCTGGCGAATAACAATCGCTGGCGATGATACCAAAGACCTGTCCGCCGAATCCGAACTGTCGCTCTCCTGTCATGAGTTGTGCCTGTTCAATACGCACGGAAGAACCGGATTCCTTGCGGCGGATCGCGTTCTCTGGCGGCACCTTGAATGGGAGGAAGCTCGACAAACCGCTCCATTTAGCGTCAGTTCGGCATCGCCACTTCGATATCCGCGGTGCGCAGTTCCGCATTCCTTATGGCGCTGGCGGTTGACCATTGTCTCGTGGCCTGCGGCCATGCGGCCAATGCCGACATCAACGCGGCGAGGAACGTTCGGGCGTCCGGGACTGGCGCATCCGCACGGCGAGTGGCGTTGGCGTCGGCCACCCCTGTGACCCGTGAAATCAGTACCGAGACAGCCTGATGGCTAGCCAAGTATATAGTGTCCGCCGAGAATCCCACAACACATTGACTCCATTCGATGACTCCGGCTATTCTCAGGTCGAAGATCCAACAGGAAAGGCCGGTTCCGGGCCGTTCTGGCACGATTCGGGCCGAATTCCGCAATTCTTCGCGAGGCAGGCATGAGAAAGACACACGATCCGCAACCGGAGCTTGGCGAGGTCGGCATCGAGAGCATCGAGCTGGACCTCAGGTCCA
>JAJEAY010000086.1 GCA_022824145.1 Rhodobacter sp.
GGCTGACATCGACAGCACGGGTCGAAGGCGACATCGTCCACAAGACGCTAGCGATTGAGTCAGGCGCCCATTTCGAAGGTTCGGTCATGCGGCAGGACAACCCGCTGGCCAGTACTGACGGCAAACGCGCTCCCGCTCCAAGTGCCCCTCAAGCGCAGAAGCAGGCCGCCGCGCCAGCCGCTCGGCAGCAGGCGCCAAAGGCGGCAGCGGCTCGCCAGTAAGCCGGAATCCGGCAAAGGCGGGCCGAGCAGCTGCGGACTCCCGGTTCAGCCGGATGCAGCCCCCTACAAGTCAGCTCTTGTTGCATTCGACGCGAGAAAGCCGCTGTGAAACGCTTCGCGGCTGGAAGATGTGACAATTCCTGAATCGGCGCCAACGCCATTCGGACGCTGACACAGACCGCAGCTTTGGACCAACCGACCTGCAGAAAAGCCAAGATCACGCAAGACTTCGGTTCGGTTTCAGGCCGTGTCCTTGAGTGCCCGCCGGTACAGGTGCCATGTCGCATGCCCAAGCACCGGAAGAACAACAAGAAGCCCCAGAAAGTACGGAAGCATTCCCGCGAACAGGAGAACCGCAACGAAAAACGACCAGACCAGCATCGCCGGAAGGTTTTTCCGCACAAAAGCCATACTGAGAAGCATAGCGGTGACGAAGTCCACTTCCTTCTCCAGCAGCAGCGGCAGACTTACGACAGTCAGCGCGAACAGAACGAAGGCAAAGATGCCTCCCACTAACAGTTCCGTCGCGATCATAGCCAGTCCGATCGGTGTGAGATAGATGTCAAATGACGTTGTGGCGTTGGTCATCGCGCCCGGTCCCATGAAAAGCGCGAAGATCATATGCGCCAGAAAGGTCCAGAACAGAAAGTAGATGACGATGACCGCACCGGCCCACGGAAGCTGGCGGTCTTTCTCCCGTATGACCACGCCGAGAATTCCGGCCCAATTCAGCGGCTCGCCCTTCTCGAGCCGCCGGGAGGTCTCGTAGAGCCCCACCGCAGCGAACGGCGCAACCAGCGGGAAGCCAAGCGAGACCGCCAGCGTCCAGGTTGCCGTGCCGGCACCGAGGCGAACCAGAAACAGTCCCGCAACGGCGTAGACGAAGCTGAAAAACAGACCGTAAGCAGGAGCGCGCCTGAAGTCATGCCACCCCGCGCGAAGGGACGCGGCCAAGTCACGCAAAGTGACTGTTGCCGTCTGAGGCAGAACGGATGGTGGCGCACTCTCATCAGCAGGCATGGAAGCTCCTCGTTCAGTACGGATCAGGACCAGACAGTCTTCCGGAATCAGGACATGGGCGATCGCGTTCCAGGCCAGTCCGTGACTGAATGATAGGCCTGCGCCAATCCCAGAATCGCTGCATCATTCCCCCGCGGTCCGAACGCCTGAATTCCCATTGGCAGTCCGTTCGCGCCAAATCCGGCGGGCAGCGCGACGGCAGGAAGTCCGATCAGACTGACCGGAACCGTTACCTCCATCCAGCGGTGGTAGGTGTCCATCGGGCGCCCGGCGACCGCCTTTGGCCATATGCAGTCCACCGTGAAGGGCCAGACCTGGGCGGACGGAAGCACAAGCGCATCGTAGGACTCAAACAGTTCGGAGCAGCGTCTGAACCAAGCCGAGGCGGAGAGTGACGCATGATGCAGTTCCATCGCAGTGAACCCCCTCCCCCGTTCTATCTCCCAAAGGGCGTCCTCCTTCAGTCTCCCGCGACGTAAGGCATCGTTCCAGACCGGTTCCAGCCGCGCGGCCACGGCCCAGGACCGCAGCGTGATCCAGCTTTCCCAAAGCACTTCACTTGGATGCGGCGGTGGCAGCGGCTCCACCGTGGCTCCAAGCTCTTCAAACTTTCCAAGCGCGGTTTCGCAGACCTCCAGTATGCCGTCTTCACACGCATAGGCCCCGCCCCAGTCGCCAAGCCAACCGATCCTCAGCCCCCGAATGTCCGAATCCTCCTTGACCCGGTCCGCATCGAAATCACGTCCCCAAGGCTGGCGGGGGTCTGGACCGGAAAGCGTCTGCAGGAGGCTGGCGAGATCCAAGGGGTTCCGTGCCATCGGTCCCAATGTCGAAAGGGGATGCAGAAACACATCGCCCTGCGGTTCATCAGGTACAAGCCCGAAGCTCGGCCGCATCCCATAGACGTTGTTCCAGGCCGCTGGATTGCGGAGCGACCCCATCATGTCGGATCCATCCGCCACGCTCACCATTCGCGCAGCCAGAGCCACGGCGGCTCCGCCAGACGATCCACCACAGCTGCGACCGGTATCGTAGGGATTGCGCGTCGTGCCATGCACAGGATTGAACGTGTTGGACCCAAGTCCGAATTCCGGTGTGTTCGTTTTTCCGATCAGGATCGCGCCGTCTGCCCGCAGCCGCGCCGCCAGCAGGTCGTCATCCTCTGGAACGAAGTCGGCGAAAACCGGCGAGCCCATGGTTGTCCGGATACCCCGCGTCATTACGAGATCCTTCACAGCGACCGGAATGCCATGTAACCAGCCGGTTCGTTGCCTGCTGTCTGCTTCCGCAGCTTCCCGCAGCAGCGAGTCCTCATCGCGAAGACTTACGACCGCGTTCAGCTTCCCGTTCACCTCACCGATGCGGTCAAGGGTCGCCTGCATCAGCTCCACTGCAGAAACGTCGCCTGCGGCAAGCATTGCCGACAGTTCCCGGGCCGAACACTCCGTCAATTCGGTCATACGATCTCCTGTCCCGCACCGCCACCAATGTTGGCGCTAGTTGGACCGCGCTCCGTGACCTCAGTCGCCTGCAGTCGCTTCAGCCCGGCTCTTGCCACTGACATCGAGCGCCAGTGCCGCTTCCATGAACGCGTCGAGATCTCCATCCAGCACGCCCTGTGTGTTTGACGTCTCATGTCCTGTGCGCAGATCCTTCACCATTTGGTAGGGCTGCAGTACGTAGGAGCGGATCTGATTGCCCCAGCCAGCGTCTCCCTTGGCCTCATGCGCTTCGGATATCGCGGCGTTCCGCCTGTCAAGCTCCACCTGGTAGAGCCGGGATTTCAGCGCCTTCATGGCGATATCCCGATTCTGGTGCTGGGATTTCTCAGAGGATGTCACTACGATGCCAGTCGGCAGATGGGTGATCCTTACCGCGGAATCCGTCTTGTTGACGTGCTGACCGCCTGCTCCTGAGGATCTGAAAGTATCGAGCCTGATGTCTGAAGGGTTCACTTCTATCTCGATACTGTCGTCAACGACCGGATAGACCCATACAGAACTGAAGGACGTGTGCCTTCGCGCGGAGGAATCATAAGGCGATATCCGCACGAGACGATGGACACCGGATTCCGTCTTGAGCCAGCCGTAAGCGCTCGGCCCGGAAATCCGGTACGCAGCCGATCTGATGCCCGCCTCCTCACCCGGGCTTATGGAGCGCAGTTCAACGGAATAGCCTTT
>JAJEAY010000142.1 GCA_022824145.1 Rhodobacter sp.
ACGGCAATGGCCTCACGACAGGAGTCTCACAACAGGAGCCGTACCATGGGAAAGGGAACGATTCCGGCAAAAGCGCGGCGAACCGCCGAAATCCCGCCCTTTGGCGCAGCCATCGACAGCTTCCCGGCATCGAGAAGGAAACAGTGATTGATTCACCCGACATGGATGCGGAAACGAAGCGCGGTCGGGGGCGTTCGGTCCAGAAGCCGTTCCTTGACTTGATCCCCGGCATGTCCGACGGCATCATGCTGGTCGTGCTGAACACACCGCAAAAGCGCGGAGATGAATGGAAATGCTTGCAGGACGCGGCTTAGCTGGCAGGTAAATGGTCACTCACCTATATAACCCCAAATGATTACAGCGATCATAGATTACAGCATTGGCAATCTGCACTCAGCAGTGAAGGCATTCCAGCGAATGGCGAACGAAGAGGATGCGGGAGAGGTTTGCGTGACTTCCGATCCTGAAACGGTCGCTCGGGCAGATCGGATTGTCTTGCCGGGCGACGGCGCTTTTCCAGCCTGTTGTGGATCACTGTTCGCAATAGACGGGCTCCACGATGCGCTGCGGGAATCGGTGACTGCTCGCGCCCGCCCGTTTCTAGGCATCTGTGTCGGAATGCAGATGCTGGCAACCCGGGGCCATGAATTCGAGATAGTAGAGGGCCTTGATTGGATAGGTGGAGATGTGGAGCGGATCAAGCCAGCCAAGCCCGGAATGAAGGTACCCCACATGGGCTGGAACGATATGGTGATCGACGGTTCACACCCGGTCCTGGAGGGGCTGAAAACCGGTAATCACGCCTATTTCGTGCATTCTTACCAGTTCCGGGTTGCCGATGCGTCCCACCGGCTTGCCTATTGTGACTATGGCGGCGACATCACCGCAATCGTTGGCCGTGACAGCATCGTCGGCACCCAGTTTCACCCGGAAAAGAGCCAGTCCGCGGGCCTTCGGCTGATCGCAAATTTCCTGACCTGGTCACCGTGACGAAAACTTGGGCAGTTCGTGAATGCACCCTCGAGCTATACTGCAGATCTGTTTGGTCAACCTGAGCGCACGCTGCGCAGTCCAGCATTGGCCGGTCAGTAGGTTGCCCGACCGCCGGACAGGTCGAACACCCCTCCGGTTGTAAAGCTGTTTTCCCGCGAACAGAGCCAGCAGATCATTGCCGCCGCTTCGTCAAGTTCCAGAAAGCGGCCGCGCGGGATCTTGGACAGCATGAAAGCGATATGCTCATCAGTCATTTGGTCGAATATTCGGGTGCGGGCCGCAGCAGGTGTCACGCAGTTCACCGAAATGTCCGTGTCTGCGAGTTCCTTGCCAAGTGCTTTGGTGAAGCCGATCACCCCCGCCTTTGACGCGGAATACGCGCTCGCGTTGGGATTTCCTTCCTTGCCTGCGATGGAAGCGATGTTGACAATTCGCCCATAGCCCTGCGCCCGCATCGCCGGAACCACAACCTTGTTCACGTGGAATGTGCCGTTCAGGTTGATGCCGATTATTTCGGCGAAATGATCGACGGGATAGTCTTCGACTGTTGCATTGATGCCGGCGACGCCTGCCGAATTCACGAGGATGTCAATCCGCCCCGCAGTCTCCATCGTATCCCGGCAGGCGATCCGGACGCTTGCCCAGTCGGCTACGTCCACTGTTACCGCAAAAGCCGCGCCGCCACTCTCGGAAGCGGTGCGCTCCGCAAGGTCGGAGTCCCTGTCCCAGATCGCGAGACGCGCGCCCTGATCGGCCAGCCGGGCCGCTACCGCTCTGCCGATTCCCTGTGCGCCGCCTGTAACAACAGCGACCTGACCTCGGAAGTCACTCATGGGACACTCCTATTGTTCAGCGGTGGCCTTCGAAACCACCAACCAGTTGTTCACATTGGCTACCGCACGCATGTTGCGCTGGCAGTCGGTTCTCCGTTCTTCTAATCGGAGTCTATCCAGTCCGCCAAGTAGAGTTCAGGAAACGCGTGGAACGTAGAGTGGCGGACTTGGCGAACCGGAGTCCGGGGTCGGCGCCAATACCGCTGCAGGAAGGTCTTTGAATGTCTGGCACCGGGACGGTATTGGCCGCTGGGAAGGAATGGCAAAGGATCGCTCTCCGGTGGCCGACGCCCGAGGAACCGCGGCCCGCAGGTTCTGCCGCCGATTCAGCAAGCTCGGGAATTCTGTTATCCGAAACTAAGGAACCGCAGTGGCGCTCCGGAACCAATCAAGGCAAAAGCAACGGCTATGGGTGATTTGGCATCAATTCTTGTCGCAGGGTCCGGTCGCATAGGATGTGGCCGGCATCCGGTCGAGATTCCCTTCGGTCAGGCGTAAGGGAAGGCATGGGACGCGTCGTACAGCTCGGTATGTCCGACTCGCTGCCGTTCTGGCGGCGGCCGGTTGCGTTGCTGTTTCTCATGGCCGCCGCCATGCCAATCACGTTTGCAACATGGTCGGCGCTGCTAAACAATTTCGTGATCGAGGCGGCGGGATTCACAGGTGTGGAGATCGGCTGGCTGCACACGGTGCGCGAGATCCCTGGCTTCCTTGCAGTAGGTGTCATCGCGCTGATCATATTCATTCGCGAGCAGACGCTCGGCATCGTCTCGCTGCTTACACTAGGTGCTGCAAGCGCGGTAACCGCATGGTTTCCGAGCTTCGGAGGCTTACTCGCAGTTACGATGATTTCATCTATTGGCTTCCATTACTACGAAACCGTGAACCAGTCGCTCCAGCTTCAGTGGATCGACCGCGAAAAAGCGCCCCAGACCCTGGGATGGATCGTAGGCGTCAGTTCCGGAGCATCGCTTCTTGCCTATGGGCTGCTGGTCGTAACATGGAAGACAGCCGGCCTCAGCTACAATTTCGTTTATCTGGTTTCCGGCGGGATAACCGTGGCGATCGCGGTTTTCTGTTTTTTCGCCTATCCTCGTTTCGAAGCTCCGAATCTCCAGCTGCGCAAGATGGTCCTGCGTCGGCGGTACTGGCTTTACTACGCGCTGCAGTTCATGTCGGGTGCCCGGCGGCAGATATTCCTGGTCTTCGCCGCCTTCATGATGGTCGAGCGTTTTGGATTCGAGGTGCACGAACTGACGGCGCTGTTTCTGATCAACTATCTGGCAAACATGGTCTTTGCGCCACTGATGGGGCGCTTCGTAGCAGTGTGGGGAGAACGTGTGGCCCTGAGTCTGGAATATGTCGGGCTGATCGGAGTGTTTCTGGCTTATGGTGGAATCTACTGGTTCGGCTGGGGGGTGGTGCTGGCCGCGGTGCTGTACGTTCTGGACCACATGTTCTTTGCGATGGCGTTTGCTCTGAAAACCTATTTCCAGAAGATAGCCGATCCACACGACATCGCACCCACCGCAGCTGTGGCGTTCACGATCAACCATATCGCGGCGGTGTTTCTTCCGGCGGTGCTGGGCTATCTATGGATCGTCTCACCTGGAGGCGTCTTCGTTCTTGCCGCAGCCATGGCAGGAACGTCGCTGCTGCTCGCGTTGATGATACCCCGCCACCCCGTCCCCGGCTATGAAACCGTGTTCCAGCGGCCTGTATTGGCGGCGGCGGAGTAGCCATGCGCCCCTGTGGCGCCTATATTCCCTCATAGACAAAGTCGGGAAGTGAAAAATGTCGATATTCAGGCGAAAGATGACAGGGATGGTGTCGGCCAGTGACGCCCTTGCCGGAAGGTCCGAATCAATTCCAACAGCGGATCTGCACTTCGTAAACGGCCGGCCGCTGAACTCGCCCGTGCCGGAAGGGCATGAAGTCGCGATGTTCGGCATGGGATGTTTCTGGGGCGTGGAACGCGTGTTCTGGAAGGTGCCCGGGGTCTGGCTGACCATGGTCGGCTATGCCGGAGGATTCACTCCGAACCCGACATACCAGGAAGTCTGCACCGGCCGGACCGGTCATAACGAAGTTGTTCGCCTCATCTTTGACTCTTGCCAGGTGAGTTACTGGGAACTGCTGCGCCTGTTCTGGGAAGGACATGATCCGACGCAGGGAATGCGCCAGGGACACGACCTGGGTACGCAGTACCGGTCAGGAATATACTGGTATTCCGAAGCCCAGGAATCAGCTGCCGAGATGACGAAAGCGGAATACGGGCGCCGTTTGGCGGCTTCTGGGTTCGGGCCTGTCACGACGGAAGTTCTCAAGGCACCGGAATTCTACTTCGCTGAGGACTACCACCAGCAGTACCTGGCGAAGAACGCCGGCGGCTATTGCGGGCTGGGCGGAACCGGCGTGACCTGTCCTGTCGGCCAGGATGCGGAAAGCCAACGCGTTTCCGCAGGCGTCTGATTCAGATTTCGCGAAGCTGCCTGATGGCAGAGCGGACGACCTTTTCTGCGTGGGCAGCTGTCAACAGCCGGGAGTCAGCGGAGGCGCTGTCGGAAGCGATGGAGCGTCTGGCGCCGGAACCGGAGGGAGTGGGAGTCCTTGAGGTGGAGGACGGTTCCGGGCTGTGGGAGGTTTCGGGCTATTTCGCGGACAGGCCGGACGATGTCGGACTCACGCTGCTGGCAGCGAGTTTCGGGATCAAGCCTTTTCTGGTTTCGGAACTGCCGGAAACCGACTGGGTTGCCAAAGTGCAGCGGGAGCTTCCTCCGGTCGAGACCGGCCGGTTCTTTGTTCACGGCAGCCACGACTCCGACAGAGTCCCGAAGGGCAGGTTGGCGCTGCTGGTCGAAGCGGCAACAGCGTTCGGGACCGGCCATCACGGCACGACTCTCGGCTGCCTTCTCGCGCTGGAACGGCTTGAACGAAGGGGAGTTTCCCCGAACAGCGTGATTGACCTCGGTTGTGGCACCGCCGTTCTGGCCATGGCGGCAGCATGTGTCTGGCACGTAGAGCCGCTTGCAAGCGATATCGACGAAGTGGCCGTTGAGGTGGCAAAGGCGAATGTTCGGGTGAACGGGCTTGAAAATCGGGTGCACTGCGAGTTGGCGGCGGGCTTCAACCATCCTGATATCACCTCGCGGGCGCCTTATGATCTCATCCTTGCCAACATTCTCAAAAGCCCGCTGATTGAGCTTGCGCCTTCGATTGCCAGGTATTCCGCAGATGGGGCGTATGTGATCCTGTCGGGCGTTCTTGATGACCAGGCGCAGGAGGTGAAGGCGGTTTACGAGGCGCTTGGGTTTGAAGAGGAACATCGGGAATCGGTCACCGGGTGGACGACATTGACCCTGCATAGGGTACGGTTCGAGCAAAGCGCCGTGCCATCATCTGTCTGACCAGGAATGGCAAAGTGCAGCGTTCAAATCAAAAGCTCCGGGTCAGGACGGCATCCTGTCTCAAGGCAGACGGGCTGGCAGCACTGGCTGGCTCAGCAGGTGACTTCATAACGACGGATAAAATCCGAATCGGGTTCCACTCCGAGGCCGGGACGGTCAGGAACGGACACATATCCGCCCCCTGACTTGACCTGGCCCTGGATGTCCAGCGGTTCGGTCAGCAGGTCGTCCCGGAATAAATTGTGCGTCGTATCGAACTCCAGCATCGGCTCAAAAGGATTGAGTCCACCAGGCAATGCGGGCATCGCGGCAAGCAGCTGCAGGTTCGTAGCGACGGCGACGGCCGAACCCCAGACATGATTGACGACTGGAGTGAAGTGCGCATGCGCGAGTGCCAGGACGCGCAGATATTCGCTGATTCCTCCCAGGGCGCAGACTTCGGGCTGTGCGATATCGAGCCCGCGGTTCTCGAGGATCCGTCGCCAGCCCCATCGGCTAAACTCAGCCTCGCCGCCCGAGATGTTGACCTTTAGTCCGGCCCGCAGTTCCCGGTAGCCTTCAAGATCCTCGGGCGCGACGGGCTCTTCAAACCAGTAAGCGCCGAATTCCTCCAGCGCGCGTCCCACATAGAAGGCATCCGACGTGGTGTAACAGCGGTTTGCGTCAACCATGAAACTGCCCTTGCCAGCGACTCCCGCGGCGACTGCTTCGCACAGTTTCACATCTTCCTTCGGCCCCAGGCCTACCTTCATCTTGGTGGCGCGGAATCCCATGTCGAGGATACTGGCAGCTTCATCGCCAAAGCGCGCGATGTGGTCGTCCAGGCTCTCGCGCTTGAGCATCATTCCGTAACCATAAGCGGGAACGCGGGTTCGATGCGCGCCTCCGATCAGCTTATGAAGCGGTAGTCCGGCGACCTTGCCCGCAATGTCCCAAAGCGCGATGTCGGTTCCCGAGAGTGCCTGCAGCGGCATGCCTTTCTGCCCGTGGTCGCGCAGAAGGTTATAGACCTTGTGCCAGATCACGTCCCGGTCCATCGGATCGTCTCCAAGTACCAAGGGCTGGATGACCTTCTCGACGATTCCCTTGTTTGCGATCGCCACGTTGCCCGGACCGAAACATTCGCCCCAGCCGGTGACACCCTCGTCGGTTTGGACCTCGACCAGATGGGCAGTTCGGCGTTCATAGAAATGTTGGGAAAAGCCGAGTTCCTCGGGCAGGTCGTATTGCAGAACGTGGCTGGCTACACGGGTGATCTTCATGCATTCACACCTTCCGACTCATGATTGCATTTCGCGCCGGGCACCTGTCTGATTGCCGGGCGGACATAATGGTTTGTCCGGGCTGACCGAACGGAGACGGATTTTTGTCCGGACGGATTCTACGGCCCGCATCTTCCTCAAAGGTGACCTGGATGACGCCTAAAACTCCAACCAGGCCCGGATTCAGGTTTCCTTGATGGTCCGCGCCATCCGAAAACCTGCCAGCGGAACAAATTCTTGTTTGGAACGCCATAGGTCGCCTCAGTCGAACAGATTTGCGATATTGGTCTTGATTCGGTCGCCGATGTAGAGAGCAAGCGCCTGAATCGTGGACGTCGGGTTTACTGCGCCTGCAGTCACGAAGATAGACCCATCGACGATGAAGAGGTTCTTCACGTCATGTGACCGTCCCCAGCCGTTGACGACCGACGTTTCCGGATCGTCGCCCATCCTGCAGGTGCCCATCTGGTGCCAGCCAGCGCGCCACCATACCTTGTCGCTGTCGTTCGGGAGTATTCGCTCGGCTCCTGCTGCCAGGAGCACGTCTTTGGCGCGGTCCTCCCCGTGCCTAAGCATGGCTCGGGTGTTTTCGCTCAGCCGGTAATGAATTCTGGGCGCGGGAATTCCGTCGCTGTCGGTCAGTTCTGGATCAAGCGTGACGCAGTTGCGCTCATCAGGCAGATCCTCCGTTACCACGGTCAGCCCGGCAAGATAGGGATAGACATTGTCCATGATCTCTCGGTGCTCTGCGCCCCACGGAATCGGACTGTCGATTCCAAAGCCGCCGAGAGCATAGGTCATCGGCGTTGTGGAGCGGCCTGAGTGCAGGCCGTAGCCGCGTACGAAGCCGCGTGAAGGATCGGATTCGTAGAATTCCTGGCTGAGTATTGAGCAGGCCATCGGGCCTTCGTGACCTTTCATCGGCTCATCGAAGACACCGGCAACGCCGGTCAGCGGGTGGAACATCAGGTTCCTGCCGACCAGTCCTGACCGGTTTGCGAGGCCGTCAGGAAAGTGCCTTGACGTCGAATGCAGGAGCAGGCGCGGCGTTCCTACACCGTTGCAGGCCATGACCACCATTTCGGCTCTCTGCTCATGCACCCTTCCATCAGGTCCATGGTAGAGCACACCAGTGGCAAGCCCGGTGTTCCCGTCCACAAGGACTTTCCGCACCCGCGCATTGGTCCGCAATTCTACGCCAGCACTTTCCAGCACAGGCCAGTAAGTGAAATTCGTTCCGCCCTTGGCCCCAGCGGCACAGCCCAGATCACAGGTGCCGGCATTGACGCATTGCTGCCGCCCATTGTGATCCCGGCTGAGAATGGCGACGTCTGAAGGCCACCAATGCCAGCCGAGCCTGTTGAACCCGTTAGCGAGCGTCTGACCCAGCCTGCCGATGGAAATGGGCGGTAACGGCGGGGTGTAGTGGGGGTAGGCTGGATTGCCGCCCAGGCCAGACACACCGGTATTGGCGTCGTTCATGTCATAGAATGGAGCCAGGAGGTGATAGTCCACGGGCCAGTCGTCACCCACGCCGTCCAGAGTCTTTGTACGGAAGTCCGAGGGTTTCATCCGCGGCCAATGACCGAGGAAGTTGATCGTAGACCCACCGACACCGTTCCAGTTGACCGGAGTGATGCAGCTGTCATCAGAGTTTACGGGGTAATCCTGCTTCAGCCCCCTTACATTCGGGTCACAGGAAAACTCGGCATACCGGGCCAGTTCGTAATCTTCGCGTCGCGAAGGGAAATCCATGTCATCCAGGTGACTGCCCTGTTCCAGGCACAGAATCCTCATCCGCGTCTCAAGCAGCGACCAGGCAATTGCCGCACCTGATGCGCCGGCGCCGATGATCAGTACGTCAACCGGGTCGCCTGCCATCTCAGTCGCTTCCGGTGTCGCGAGGGTCACGGTAGTATGCCCCGCGGGCGCGGACAGGTTCGGTGAGACTGTCCATGAACTCAGCGCTTTCCCGGGCAACCGCATATCCCGACGGATGCACCGGGTGCGCTCCGACGCCGACTTTTGCGCGCATTTCCGGGCGGCTGTAATATCCTTTGTAGGTTTCGGTCAGAACCTCCCTGAATTCGTTTGGAATGGCCTGCTCAAGCAGACGAACGGAGCCGGGGTCGATGCCCTCAGCCAGCCCGGCCGCCCGATCCAACAGCCGCCTCAGCGATGCCTCGAAATCTGGCCTGCGTACGGCTACATCGGTCAGGTAGTCGGCCACTCCGATCTCGCCAGCGCCAGGAATGTCTCTTTCGCGATTGCCCGGAACCAGTTGATCGAGAATCGAAGCCAGCAACAGGCGTTCTTTTCTCAGAAGGGAGTTGTCCGTCATTCCGGCCTCCTAGTGAGTCGCGCCGCCGTCACTTCTCGACAGCGCGTCGATCGCTACGGCCAGAACGAGAATCGCCCCTGATACCATAAGTTTGTCTGCGGCGCTTGCTCCTGTCAGGTCTAGTCCGTTGCCGAGCGATCCGATCACCAGAGCGCCGAGGATCGCGTTCCAGACCGAGCCGCGTCCGCCAAAGAGCGAGGTTCCGCCGATGACGGCCGCGCCAATTGCTTCCAGCAGAAGCGAGCCGCCTGCAAAGGCGGTGTAGGACACCGACCCAAATCGCGATGCGCCGAAGATGCCGCCGATAGCCGCCATCAGGCCGACTATTCCAAATGCCGCCACCCGGATGCGATTGACATTGAAGCCGGCGCGGCGCGCGCTCTCGGCGTTGCCTCCAACCGCGAAGAGCGAACGCCCGAACGGTGTTGACGTTGTGACCCAGCCCAGAAGTGCGGTGATTCCGACAAGCAGGACCAGCAATAGCGGCAGAGAGCGATAGGCGTTGAGTGTCAGGATCACGGAAATTACGATAGCGCCGAAGGCAAGCACCTGAGCCCAGAGCGCAAGCGACGGCTCAGCCTCCAGTCCAAGCGCTCGGCGCCTGGCCTGTTTGCGTAGGCTTGCGTGGGCAAAGAGCAGAATACAGAGTATTCCGAGCGCAAGTCCCCAGAGATCCGGAATCAGTACACGCGTGAAACCGCGAACGAACGGGTCACCGACGTTAAGGTTTCCGGTCGGCAGTATCTTCTGCATCAGGCCCTGATAGCCGAGAAGCCCTGCCAGAGTGACAACGAAGGAGGGGATGCCGACATAGGCGACGAGCAGACCTTGCGCCGCTCCCATAACTATGCCGATGGCCATCACGATCAGGCAGGCGAGCCATCCAGGCACCCCAGCCAACACCATCACGCCCAGAAGCGCTGCGCATACCCCAGCAGTCGCCGCGGCGGACAGGTCGATTTCGCCCAGAAGGAGGACAATTGTAATTCCGGCAGCCAGCGTGGCGATGAGCGCCGACTGCATGAACAGGTTGTATATGTTGCGTGGACTCAGAAAAATCGCGCGAAAGCTCTCGGCTTCGCCCGACGCCAGATCCCAGAGCGGAAGCGCCAGTCCGAACCAGATCCAGATAGCGGCAAGCGCCAGCAGAACGGGCACAAACGATCCGATGCTGGTTTCGCGCATGGACCGGAAGCGGTCGAGAAGGTAATGCCCGCCTTCACGCTGCATCACTGGCCTCATTGGCAAGACCGCGTGTCATCGCGACCACAATTTCGTCGGCCGTCGTTTCGGAACGCTGGTAAGTTGCGACATTGCCGCCGTGGCGAAGAACGCAGATCCGGTCGGCGACCTCAAAAATGTCACGCATATTGTGCGAAATATAGACGACCGCGTGGTCCGTCTCGCGCAAGCGCTTGACCACTTCCAGCACCTGCCGGGTCTGGGTCACGCCCAGTGCTGCGGTGGGTTCGTCGAGCATGACCACGGTACTGTCGGCACCGACAGCGCGCGCGATTGCGATTGCCTGGCGCTGTCCGCCGGAAAGGCCGCCGACCTTTGCCCGCACCGACTGCAGCGTCCGGACCTCAAGCTTGTCGAAAGCCACCTTGGCTTTGACCTCCATCTCAAGGTCATCCAGCGGACGGAGAATGCGTGGAAGAAAGGTCCAGCCCGGTTTCACCGGTTCTGACCCGAGAGACAGGTTGGCGGCAACATCCAGATTCTCGCAAAGCGCGAGATCCTGGTAGACAATCTGGATTCCCAGATCTGCAGCGTCGTTCGGGCTGGAAACGCTGACATTTGCGCCGTCAAGGAAGAACTGCCCATCGTCCGCGACATAGGCTCCCGCGAGCACCTTCATGAGCGTTGACTTGCCCGCTCCATTGTCCCCGACAAGCGCCATTACCTCGCCGCGGCCAACCTCGAAATCCACGCCGCGCAAAGCATGAACGCCTCCGAAGCGCTTGTGGACGCCACGTACGCTCAGATGAGCCGGTGGGGCAGACTGCCCCACCTGGTTGTTTCCGGATCCCATCGAAGATCCTGTTACTGGCAGAAGTCGGTTGCCGCGGCCTCGCCTTGGCAAACCATGTCCTTGGAGATCGAGGGATCGTTTTCGATCACGTAGGCAACACCTTCCGCACCCACAGCCGAATAAGAACCGACCGGGACGTAGGCCACTTCCGCGCCGACGCCATTAACAACGGTCTGGGGTGCGAGATCCGAGAAATCCTCGCCGTTCACTAGGCGAACCGTAACCCTTGCCGCGGCATCGGCCATGTCGGCGAGCGGGCGCCAGCCACATTGCGTCTGCTTGCCGAGAAGCATCAGCTGCTGTGCCTGTACGGTACAGTCGAGACCCGATACCGGAACGGTTCCGGCCATTCCCTGCTCTTCCATTGCGGCAATGGCTGCACCGGCGTTTCCGTCATTTGAGGACACCACGCCCTGCACATTGTTGTTAAGCTGCGTCAGCGCCTGATCCATGGAGCGGCGGGCGATAGCCGGATCCCAGCCTGGGGTCCAGTTTTCGTACCCGAGGATCCGCTGGCCACCGTCGAAAAGTGACTGAAGCGCACGAAGCTGTCCGTTGTGAATCACTGCGGCGTTGGGATCTGTGGGAGACCCCTTGAGAAGCACCAGCGTGTCGCCGTCCTCCGTGTTCTCGATCACGTGCATCGCCTGGTCGTAGCCCATGCCTTCAAGATCGGCCTGAACCCAGAACGTCGTGTTGACCGAGTTGATCATGCGGTCGTAAGCGATCGTAGGCACGCCTTCTTCGGCGGCAGTGTCGGCGATGATCGCCGAGCTTTCGCCGTCAATCGGGATCACCACAAGCACTTTCGCGCCTTGGGTCAATGCCTGCTCTGCCTGACGCTGCTGCGTTGAGGTGTCATTGTTTGCGTTGAACACCTCAACCTTAATGTCAGGCGCGATTTCGGCCATGGTAGCAAGGAATGCAGCTGCATCCTGCTGCTCCCAGCGCGGATTCACGTTCTCCGGCAGCAGGAGCGCCACCATGTCCGCTGCCGTTGCGGTCCCGGCCGCAGCCAGTGAAGATGCTGCGATCGTTCCGGCCAAAAGGCCTTTCGTCAATTTTGGAAACATCATATCCTCCTCATGGATATTTCGGCGCTTTCGTCGCCGAATTGCCTGGTGGAACTCTCCCGTTTTCGGGGCGATCCGGCGGCTCAAGCCCGGTATCCAGCTTGACTCAAGCCGCCGCCACTGGCCTGACCACCAATCAGGCCCGTGTTTCGTTGCCGGGCTTCACGTGCGAGCCCGCTGCAGTCAAAGTCCTCCCTTGCTGCCCGAGCCGGCCATGGCTCCGGCGAGGCGCGTGCGAGTGTCTTCCAAGTGCTCTTTCATTGCGTCCGACGCGGCTTCCGCATCGCGGGCTTCGATTGCGTTGAAAACCTTGCGGTGCAGCGGAACTGAACGCTTGTTGTCGCGCGGATCCGCATTGGTCAGTCGGATCGAGCTGAGCAGTGAGGAAAAGATGACGCCCTCCAGCGCCATCAGGACTTCGTTGTTCGCGGCCCGGAGCACTGCCCTGTGAAAAAGCGCGTCTGCCACTACGAAGTCCTGCACGGACAGGGCTTCTTCCATCTTCACCTGTGCCTCGTGAACTGCGGCGATCTGGATCTCCGTCGCAGACCGGGCGGCCCATGCGGCCGCATTCGGTTCAATTACCTGACGGACATCCATGAGCTGGGACAGAAAGTCCGAATTTGGCTCCACACCCTGGTGCCAGGCCAGCACATCGTCGTCGAGCAGGTTCCAGCTTGCCCGACGGCGAACCCGAGTGCCATGGCCGCGCCGCACTTCCAGCATGCCTTTTCCGACCAGAAGTTTCACCGCTTCACGGATCACTGATTTGCTGACGCCGAACCGCTCGCACAGTCTGTTCTCGTCATCGATCATCCGGCCTTCGCGCAGGTGGCCGGCCACGATGCGCCGTCCGAGTTCCCTGCAGATCTGGGTTGCCAGACTGGGAACGACACCGGCTGATTCCTTCAGGTCATAGTAAAGCAATTCGCTCATGAATCTCAGATAAACATCAGATGTTTTGAAAGTCCAGATGTTTTGACGAACTTTTCTCGCTGCGAAACGAACAACTCCAGCGGTGCCCATGATCTGATCAGGTCATCGCGGAATCCCATCAGCGTCCGATAATATTTTCTTCCGCACAGCGACAGGGATAGCCACTGGCGCTGCAGTCTTTGAATCTGTGCGGTTTCCGGTATCAGAACACTCACTCTGCTCCGATGTGCACATATCGGCGCTACGGAGGGAAATCGGGAGATCGAGATAGCCGACGGTGACTATCACCTCGCGCCCCATCAGCCCGGCGACGTGTGGCAGATGAAGCTGGCAGACGAAGTCATCCATGGCGACCGCGAAGTTCTGCATGCCTCCGCGAACTTCGTGGATAACGGGGACCGCTCTCGGATAGGAGCTGCCGATATTCCGTGCGGGCAAGCATAGGAACTGAAAGATTGATTCTCTGGATTCTTTGAACATACAAGGCTGGCCGATCCAAATTGGGGAAATCAAAAATGACAAAGATCGTGCTGGTTGGCGCAGGCAGCATGCAATTTGGCGCTGGAATGCTGGGTGACATATTCCAGTCGCGGGTTCTGGAAGACGCCGAGATCGTCCTGAACGACATCAATGGAGCCGCTGTCGAGCGCACCCGGAAGATGGCCCAGGAATATATCGAGGGCAGGAGTCTATGCCAAAAAGTGGTTGTCGAGCATAATCTTGGCGTTGCGCTCAAAGACGCTCAATTCGTCGTGGTCTCGATTGAGGTGGGAGACCGGTTCGCGCACTGGGATATGGACTGGAAGATCCCGCAGCAGTACGGAATCCGTCAGGTCTTCGGCGAAAACGGCGGGCCGGGCGGCCTGTTTCATTCGCTGCGCATCATTCCGCCGATTCTCGAAATCTGCGGCAAGGTGATGGAATACGCACCCGGTGCGACTGTCTTCAATTTCTCCAATCCTATGAGCCGGATCTGCACGACTGTGCATCGAAAGTATCCTGAACTCAGGTTTGCCGGCATGTGCCATGAAATCGCGTCGCTGGAACGTCACCTCGCGCCTATGCTTGGTGTTGAGCGGTCGGAAATCCAGTATCGCGCAGGTGGCCTTAACCACTTTTCGGTGATGACTGACGTGACCTACGTGCGGACCGGCGAGTGCGCCTACGGTGACGTAAGGGAAAGGGCGCCTGGGTATTTCGGGAAGATGGCCGGATATTCAGAGTTTCTGAGGGCTTCCCGCAGATCCGGAACGTCCATTGAGACCGAAGGCTGGATGGAAATCGATTCGGGCCAGATTGGCGATGTCAGGGACTGGTCCGACCGCTGGCTGTTCCGCGACATTCTAGAGCGGTTTGGGGTTCTGCCAATCACTTATGACAGCCATTTCGGCGAATACATCGGATGGGCCTGGGACTGCGCGGACCATCAGGGAATCCTGGATTTTCATACCTACTACCGGAGGCATCTGGGCGCGGCTGTGCCTGAAATCAAGGAAGAGCTGCGTGAGCGGGTTGTTCCCATCATTGAGGCGCTGCTGACCGGCACCTCCTACGAAGAACCCGCTGTTAACATCTCGAACGCGGGGTTTATCCGGAATCTTCCAGAGTGGATTTCGGTTGAGGTGCCAGCGATGGTCGGCGAAGGCGGGATTGCGGGCATAGCGGTTGACGTGCCGTCCGGGATCCTTGGTCTTCTTTCCAACCAAATTGGCGTTCATGACCTGACAGCCGAGGCGGTCCTGAACCGAAGCCGTGACCTTGTGGTCCAGGCCTGTCTTGTAGATCCTATCGTAACGGTCTCGAAGACAGTCCCCGCGATGGTCGACCACATGATTGCGGAGCATAGCCCATGGCTCGACTATCTGGAGTGAGAACCGCGTTCTGAAGGGCGTCCTAATCGCGCTTCCTGGCCGTTCAATCCGTCGGGCGAAGAAAGCCGTTGCGCAATCGGCACTTAGCCTGATTGGCGCTTGAGCGTGGGTGCCCGCCGCGCACTTGTGGAGAAACTTCCCAAGCCGCTTTGCTGCATCTAAGAGTCTCGGCAGTAAGCATTAGGTAAAGGGTCAATTAAGGTGAATGTGCGCACTAGCCGGAACTTGGCAGAGAACCGGCAACGGGTTCCGGGTCCAGTGCATTGATTTTCGGTAGCTTTTCCGTCCGGCAGGCGGCCGTCAGACTGGCAGCCTTATGGGAACATTCCGGGCCGGATCCACGCCGAGAAGGTCGAAGGCCCGCTGCTGGACCGGGGTCGGCGAGGTGACGGCGGTCACCAGGCCGCCTTCATGGCCGGAAAGGCGCAGCTGGTTCAGCGCCACGCCCGAGAGGTCGTCCAGCAGGGTGTGAAAGCTGTGGGCGGGCAGGCCGCCCTCCGTCCGCTTCGCGGCGGCTTTCCTCCGCGCGGATTCCGACGGCCGGGCCTTCTCCACCGGCGAGCCGCGCTGCGCCCGGGCGCCCTCGCGGTCGCTGTCCCCGGACAGCATCGGCGCGAGGCGGCGGCGCATGTGCCATTCGACATGGAGCGCCAGCATGCAGAGCAGCACATGGGCGCGGACATGGCCGGACGTGTACACGCAGGCCGGACGGATCCGGAGGTCGCTCTTCGCGTTGCGGAACGCCCGCTCCACCCGTGCGAGGCTTTTGCAGTCCTCCACCGCCGCCTCCGCGCCCATGGACGCGGAATCCAGGCTGGTGCGGACGACGTGGATGCCGTCGAGCCTGGCCTCCTCCGCGATCCTCTCCCGGCTGCGCTTCCAGTCCATCCCTCCGTCGCCCACGGCGATGTCGAAGTGCTTCTCCGTTTTCCGCCTGTTGGCCTCCCGCCCCAGAGCCTTCAGCGTCCTGTCGCGGTTCGCCTGCCCGGGCTTCCCGCGCGCCGCCGCGGCGGCGATCTCCGCGAGCGTCCTTTCCGTCTCCTGAAGCAGCTCCTCCCGCTTCCGCCGCCGCTCGTCCCGCAGCCTCGGGTTGAGGCAGACCATGAGCC